>JBJFHH010000252.1:20137-29767 GCA_051893475.1 Bacillus sp. (in: firmicutes)
TTCGATTTTTAATTTAACATCTTTGCCAATCAGCACGCCGCCTGTTTCGAGTGCCGCATTGTAAGTAAGACCAAATTCTTCTCGGTTGATTTTTGCTTCTGCTTCAAAGCCGTATACTTCAACACCCCATGGGTTTACGCCTTTTCCATTATATTCAACTTCAAGCGTCACTTGTTTTGTTACGCCTTTAATTGTCAAATCACCCGTTACTTCATAGTCGTCGCCGTCTTTTGTGATGCCAGTCGATACGAAGTCGATTGTCGGGAAGCTTTCCGCATCGAAGAAGTCGCCTGTTCTTAAGTGATTGTCACGGTCAGCGTTGCGTGTATTGATGCTTGCCACATCAATTTTGAATGCAATCGATGCCGTTGTTAAATCTGTTAAATCAGCCGCTTCTACTTCCGCTGTGTAAGACTCAAACTGACCTTTTACTTTTGATACCATCATATGTTTCACTTCAAATCCAATCGTTGTATGTGCTTGATCCACTGTAAATTTTGCCATTTTAAAATTCCTCCCATTTTCTGTTCGTGTTTTTATCTCGAAATCGAGACATTTACCCAAAAAAGTTTACAGCTCTTTATTCTATGAAGCTTTCAACTTTTTTATAAATGTTTCCATTTTATTTCGAACATTTATATCTCAACTTCGAGATAAATTTACCACATCTCGGAATCGAATGTCAATATTTTTTGATAATTTTATTTTTTTATTTCTCTCGCAATATGATGGAGTTCGGGCAAAATCAATTTCTCCATTGCCAGCTGAACTGCGCCAGTTGAACCTGGTGTCGAAAAAAGAATGGTATTGTCCTTAATACCGGCACTCGCTCTTGAAAGCATCGCCGCTGATCCGATTTCCTCATAGCTCAACATTCTGAACAGTTCACCGTATCCGGGAATTCTTTGATCAAGTAATTTCTCCATCACTTCAAACGTCACATCGCGCTTAGACAGCCCTGTTCCGCCATTTGTCAAAATGACGTCAATCCGGTCACTCTGACAGCCTGCCAAAAGTGCAGCTTCAATCTCTTTTTCTTCATCTTTCACAATCTGGTAATCAGCGACTTCAAAATGCTTTTGCTTCAGCAATTCAAGCATGAGCTGCCCGCTTTTGTCAGTCAGCTCATTGCGCGTATCGCTTATTGTCACAACCATCACCTTCAAAGGTTCATGATGCTGGTTCTTATGTTCGATATGACTCATTTGTACCCCTTCTTTCTTATCCTCCGCTTACCGGCGGCAAAAAGGCGACTATATCGCCATCTTTCACGGTATCACCATCATAGGCATATTCCTCATTGACAGCAGCCATCGCTGCCTGAAATAGCGCATGCGGATATTGCTGCTGCAAATATTCCTTAACTTGCCTCACCGTCCAATGATCCGCCTCCAGCATCAAGGTCCTCTCTCCGATTTCCTCCTGCAGCTGCGCAAACAGCAACACTTTAATCACCTAATCCCTCCTTCGTATACGAAAGGCGCTCCAATTGATCGCCAATCCATTTCGTACCGTCTGCCCAATATTCCTTCTTCCAGATAGGAACGATTTCTTTTATGCGCTCAATCGCATATTGATTCGCTTCATAAGCTGCCTGACGATGCGGTGAAGATACGGCAATAACTACTGCCGCTTCACTAATTTCCAGGCAACCGATGCGGTGTGTAATCGCAGCTTTCGTGTCCGGCCACTTCTCTTCAATTTCGGAGCCGATTTTTTGCAAGCTCTTCACCGCCATCGGCACATATGCTTCGTATTGAAGCGACAGCGTTCGTTTTCCATTTGTCATTTCCCTCACCGTTCCGATAAACACCGTTATAGCTCCGGCATTGACGGACTGCACCTTCCGGATGACTTCATCTGTGACAATCGCTGTTTCAACAATGGTAAATAACTCGTTTTCCATCTCCATCACTCCTTAAAGAAAGCTTGCTCCTGACCTTCAGCCAGCATTAAAATGTCCGCTTCGCTTCCCTGCTCATAACCCTTTTCAGCCGGTGATAAAATTAAAAGCGCATTGGCGCCCGCAAGTGATGTAATCGATCCCGACATATTTAATCCGACCGACGCCACATGCAACTGCGCATTTTCATAATGAATTTTCGTGCGGATCAGCTGACTGAACGCTTTTGGCGCCGGATAATCTTCCGCTAGTATTGCCTTTACACTTCGCAAATGAGGTTCCTGACTGCCGAGACTCCTACAAATCACCGGACGGACGAATAGCTCAAAACCGATGAAACTTGCCGATGGATTACCAGATAAGCCAAACAATAATTGCTTGCCTAGGCGTGCAACAGTCGTTACGCTGCCCGGTCGCATCGCCACTTTATTAAACAAAACAGTCGCTCCTAAATCGTTGTATATGTCAGGCATATAGTCATAATCGCCGACAGAAACGCCTCCTGTCGTAATCAAAAAATCGACTTTCTCCAGCGCCTCTCGAACAGCAGTAAAACTTTTCTGCAAATCATCTGCCAAGTTGCCGAAATAAACGGCTTGTCCTCCCGCTCTTTCGATTTGCGCGAGTAGCATATAGGAATTACTGTTGCGGATTTTCCCTGGAATGAGCGGCTCGTTAACTTCCAACAGCTCATCTCCCGTCGCCAACACACCGACCACCGGCTTTTTACCGACCGCCACCCGACTGTAGCCGAAAGTCGCCAATAAGGCAATGACACCCGGCGTAATAAGTGATCCCTTCTTCACGATACAAGTACCCGCCACGAGCTCCGTTCCTTTGAAGAAAACGTGCTGACCATACGGGATTTTTTCGTTAACGGTTATGTATGACACACCGTCTTCTGTGTGTGATTCGACATTCTCAAGCATCACGACCGCATTGCACTGATACGGCAATGGTGCGCCCGTCATAATCCGCACTGCTTGAAAAGCACCGACTTCCTCCGAAAAAACATGTCCGGCACCGATTTCGGCAATCACCTCAAAACTCACTGGACCTTCTATTGTGTCCTCCGCTCGTATCGCAAAACCATCATATAATGAACGATTAAAAGCCGGCACATCTTGGTCGGCTAACACATCATCCGCCAAAAAGCGGCCGTGCGCTTCTGTTAACTGAACATGTTCTATTTGACATTCAAATTGCGAATCCATCACTCTGCGGATGGCTTCTCCAATCGAAATCGCTGTCCGTATTTCCACCATTTTTATCACCCCTTAACCTAGCATTTGATAATACACATTTTTTGCGGTTTGAAGATCGCTCGTTCCATGAACAAACACTCGACCATCCTGAAACAAAACAATCCGGTAATGCTCCAATTGACAACTGAGCAAAAACGGATTGCGAAGAACTTTTCCAAGCTTTCCCCAGCGGTTTTCAATCAACTCAAGTGGATACTCTTGCTTCTGTCCCGGACGAAGCAGTACCGTATCGCGTCCGCACAGCACCGCCACCTTCGTTTGTGCCTCATATTGCAGAAACGGATAGATAGGTTGCTTTCCGCACGATAAGCAATCGTCCTTTTTCGCCTTATCGGCTCGAATGGATAAATGTTGATTATTCCATAAATCGATTATCAAATACGTCTGACGCAGTGCTTTTGTGTTTCCCGTCAGCAGCTTTAAACATTCCGTCACTTGATGCGACGCAATGATTTGAATAACCGGACTGATAATCCCGACTTGATCGCATGTTGCACCTGTTAACGGCATTTTCCGCAGCAAGCACTGTAAGCACGGCGTTTTCCCCGGGATGATTGTAAAAGTTGAACCGAAACTGCCGGCACAGGCTCCAAACAGAAACGGAATATTCCATTTTTGTGCCACATCATTCAAGATGAAGCGAATATCAAAATTATCAGTCGCATCAATGATGACATCGACATTTTGTACGAAAGATTCAATATTGGACGCCGTCACATCAAGCACATGAGCGATTACAGTAACTTCGCTATTAATCTCGCTCAATCGATTTTTGGAAGCAATCGCTTTCGGCAAAGCCGCTTTCGCATCGTTTTCGCTGTACAGATGCTGACGCTGCAAATTACTGTATTCCACATAATCTCGATCGATGACGGTAATCGCTCCGACACCTGAACGGACAAGCATCTCCGCACTGGCGCTTCCCAATGCACCTGCTCCGATTATCAGTACATGCTTTTCTTTTAGCAATCGTTGCCCTTCACATCCGATAAATGAACAAAGCTCTTGTTTTGCATAACGGTTTTCCATCTTATCTCTCCTTCATCCGGACAAAAAACAACAGAAAAAACGACAGAAGCATCATGGTGAGCACCCATAGCCATGCCAACGTCATATTTCCGGAATCAATTGCCATATAAATCGCGGTCGGAACGGTTTGCGTCACTCCCGGAATATTGCCGGCAAACATCAGTGTTGCACCGAACTCGCCCAATGCCCGTGCCGAGCTTAAAATACTGCCGGCCACTAACGATTTTTTCGCCAAAGGAATCGAAATCCGCATAAAAACATGCCATCTGTTCGCTCCCAAGTCTTTGGCTGCATCCTCCAAAGTCCGGTCTATTCCGTAAAATCCGGCCTTCGCTGTTTGAAACATTAACGGAAATGCGACAACCGAAGCAGCAATCACAGCTGCATGCCATGTAAAAATGATGGACTGGCCGAACAGCGCCTTGATTGATTCCCCGATGATGCTTTGATTTCCGAATATGACAATCAGCAAAAAGCCGATAACAGATGGAGGAAGAACGAGAGGAAGCATCAATACGGTTTCCAATAACGTCTTCCCCTTAAATGACCTTTTGGCAAAAAAATGACCTAATAGTGTACCTGTTATAATAACGATTAACCCAGCTGTTACAGTGATTGTTAATGATAATTGAACAGGCTCCCAAAACTCTCTTGCCATGAAAAAACCTCTATTCTACCCTTGCTGACTGCGGGCCTTAGTTGTTAATTACGTCAAAGCCGTACTCCATCCATAGCTTTGCGGCTTTTTCCCCCTTTAAAAACTCGAAAAATAAAAGCGCCTCAGTTTTATGCTCGGTACGATCTAAAATACCGGCCGGATATTTAATAGGCGCATGACTTTCCGCATCGATTGTTGCAGCGATTTTCACTTTTTCAGACGTCAACGCATCTGTTTTATAGACGAATCCGGCTTGGACATTTTCCGTCTCCACATATCTCAACACTTGACGGACATCTTTTGCCAGCACAAGCTTTTGTGAAAGCTTCTGATAAATGCCCTCATGGTTTAGTGCCTGCTCGGCATATGTGCCGGCGGGAACGACATCCGGTGTGCCAATCGCAATTTTTTCAATGTCATTTTTCGTAAGATCGCTCAACTGCTCAATCTCAAACGACGCCTCTTTTGCGGTAATCAGCACAAGCTCATTCGTCACAATGCTATCGCCGATATGAATAAAATCACGGTCGACAAGTTCAGCGTATTTTTCCGGCGATGCCGAAATAAATAAATCGGCCGGTGCTCCCTGCTCAATTTGCTGCTTCAGCGCTCCGGATGCACCTAAATTAAAGCGCAGCTCAATGTCGGGATACTCCTTCTGAAATTCGGAACCGATTTCTTCAAGCACCTCTTTCAAGCTTGAAGCTGCAGAAATGGTCAAAACGGCCGGACCGCTTTTACTGACTGTCTCGCTAGAACAAGCTGCTATAACAAGTACGAGCGAAATAATGAATATAGCTGTCATGATTTTTTTCATTGAATCAGCCTCCAATATAGGACATTTCGATTTTTTCAATCGTTTTTTGACCCCTCAGCTCCATTCTTTGCTCGGAATATCGATCGTTTCTTTTATTCCAATTTTCAATCATGAAAGACGCCAGTTCTTCATCGGATGCATCCGACCTAAGGAGCGCGCACAAATCTGTACCTTTTGAAGCAAATAAACATGTATACAGCTTGCCGTCCGCAGAAACTCTCGCCCGATTGCAAGTTGAGCAAAATGCCTCGGTTACCGATGAGATGAAGCCGATTTCTGTATTCGTGCCGCTATAGCGATAACGCTTCGCCACCTCTCCTTTATAGCTTGGCTCAACCACTTCAAGCGACCGTTTTGCCTGAATAGCATCGCGTATTTTTCGGCTCGGATAAACATGCCCCGGCTCCCAGCCGTTTGTGCTGCCAACATCCATATATTCGATGAAACGCAACGTATAGCATTTTTTAAAACAGTAATCAGCCATCGGCACAATTTCCTGCTCATTGACTCCTCGCTGCACGACCATGTTTATTTTGATTTGCAGACCAGTAGATGCAGCCTTCTCAATCGACTGCAATACTCGTTTAACCGGAAAACCGCGGCCGTTCATTTTTCCATACACTTCATCACTGAGACTATCTAAGCTGACATTAACCCGCTTCAAGCCGGCTTGCTTCAGTGGCTCCGCATATTTACCTAATAAAATGCCGTTCGTTGTCAGCGATACATCATCAATGCCTTCGATTTTCAAAAGCCTTGCAATCAATGACGGCAATTCCTTTCGCAATAAAGGCTCGCCTCCCGTTATGCGGATTTTTTTGACGCCTAATGAAGCAAATATAGAGGCAAGCCTCGTCATCTCATCAAATGTCAACAACTCCTTTTCCGGCAAAAAAGCGAAGTCCGCGCCGAATGTTTCCGCCGGCATACAGTATGTACAACGCAAATTGCATTGATCAATTACCGACATCCGGACATCGCGCAAAGGCCGATTCAGCACATCTGTTATTCTCATCTTTTTTCACCCTCTCGTAGTCTTCGGGTGTGTCGACATCCATCCCCCATAAACTGTTTGAAAAATCAATTAATTTAAATTGCTCTTGGTGCCGGCGAATAATATTGCGTCCTCCTTCATCGCCGCTGATTTGTCGAAATTGCTCAAAAAGCGACGCATCAAACAAAATCGGGTGTCCCGGCTTTCCGTTATAGCAAGGTCTCACAATCCGTACGCCATTTGTTCTATGATGCTTGTATTCTTCGATTACTTTTTGAACGACTTCATCCGGCACGAACGGCTGATCACCTAAAAAAATGAAGACCGCATCAACTTTATGGCTGACTGCCTCAATGCCGAGCTTCAAAGAGGATGCCATACCTGTTTGATAGTCCTGATTATACAAATATGTAACATTCTTGTAATCTATCATTACTTTTTCGATTTCTTTTATGTATTTTCCTGCAATAACGACAATCGGATCTAAATTTTGCCTAAGTGCCTGTGAAACAGGATAGTAAATAAGCGGTTTTCCATGAAGCGGCAGCAGCTGCTTCGGGCTCCCCATTCGGCTAGACATGCCGGCTGCTAAAATAACCGCGCCGATTTTAGTCATGAATCTTCACCTTACCATGCAAAAGACGAGGCACACGCCCTGCTCTTATGCTCATTATTTCCGAGACAATACTAATGGCGACTTCATCGCTGTTTTCCGCTCCGATATCGAGGCCTACCGGCGAATGAATCGGTCCGCTTTCGATTGAATAGCCGATGTTCAAAAGCATTTCATTCGTCCGGTAAATCGGACCAAGCACACCGATGTAGCGAGAATTGCTTTCGATTGCAAACTTTAAAGAAGCTTCATCCTTCATTTGCTGATGATTCATAATTACCCACCAGCCGCCTTCCAGCTGCCAGGACTCCGTTTCATCCGGCTCCATAATCAGATGCTCAGCATGCGGAAAGCTTTGTTCGTTATTCAAATGCTTCCGCGCATCCAAAATGGTAACAGCAAATCCAGCCCGATATGCTAAATCAGCAACCGGCACCGCATCGCGTCCTGCACCAGCAATAATTAATTTCTCGCTAGGTTTCACTGCATCCATATAAAATTGCGCATCATATATTTCAGCGCGCGTTTGCCTAGTTGCAGTATCTCTACCGTGTTGCAGCACCTGTTCAGGGAGAGCATCTCCATACAAATCGCCGTTATCTTCTATTAAACTGATTTTTTCTGTATTCAAATGAATTACTAAGGTAAAAGCTTGTTCGCGAAGCAATAATTTCTGTACATGTTGCCAAAAATCATCATGAGGAAAAACAGGAAGGAAAATAAACTGTAAATTACCCTTGCAGCCGATGCCCAAGCTCCAAATTTCATTGTCGCTCAAGTCATAACGGTGCGTCATCATCGTTTTTGTTGAAAAAACATGCTGTGCCCACTCGTATAAATCACTTTCAAGACAGCCGCCGCTAATTGTTCCGTACATTTGGCCGTCCGAAGTCATTACCATCTTCGTTCCAGGCAATCGGTAAGCAGAACCCTTCACGTCTGCCAAAATGACTAAAATCGCCTGCTCCCCGCGCTCCCAGGCTAGCGTGATTTGTTTAAAAAGCTCTTTAAACTCATGCAATCGCGACATGCTATATCCCCCTTGCCTCCTGTATTTACAACTTAAGGAAAGTTTGTTAGATAATGATAGCAAATGTAACATGAGTACGTCAAATTATCGTTCAAATGATGAAAATGACTTTTTGCAGAACTTACGAATGAAGGACCCTCAAACTAAAGAGGATCCTTCATGCTACTTTCTTTGTTTTATGTAAGAGTTTCATACCGATCAACGCCAGTGCATACAGTAAAAGCCAGACAGCCGCAAGAACGCCGACAGCCAAATAGTTTCTTCTCAACAAAAAATGCCCGATAAAATTGCTGAAGATAATGCCGGGCAAGCTTCCACAAAAAACAGCTGCGGCAAAGCTTTTCGTTGTGACAGGTAAAGTCGAGGATACGTATGGGATGAAGCCATTGGGCACTCCTGGAGTCGCAAATGCCAATGT
Source organism: Bacillus sp. (in: firmicutes) (assembly GCA_051893475.1). Lineage (GTDB taxonomy): Bacteria > Bacillota > Bacilli > Bacillales > DSM-1321 > Bacillus_AD. The sequence continues at coordinate 28,865 of JBJFHH010000252.1, forward strand.
AATCATTAATACCGGATTTTTCGCCTCGCTTATAAACTTCCAGCGGCTGTTTTTCTGATTCGTTGAAGGAACAATCTTTTTAACCAGCCCCCTTACTCTTTTGGCAATCACAAACACCGCCACATTCGCAGCCACAAAGCCGACTGTACAAATCAACGTCCCCTCCAGCCAGCCAAACACGATTCCGGCGGCAATATTAATCGGCATCCCCGGAATGATAATCGAAAATGTCTGCAAAAACTCCATCACAATCGTCAAAAGAACCGCATATAATCCCGTTTCACTCCGAAGCATATCTTCAATCGCTTCCTGATTGCCCGAAGTCAATAACGGAATTAAATCCGGATCTGTATATGTTATAAGCCAATAACCAAGGAAAAATAATAATACAAGCAACAAAAGCCCAAGCAGCATTTGTTTAATCGTCGTTTTCATGCTACGCATGCCACTTCACATCCTCATACAAGCGTTTTCAATATGCAGATATTGAACTATACACTTAAAATTCAAAGATAAACCTGAAAAAACAGACTAAGTTTTACTAGATTCCAAATCGTTTTCAATTGTGAGCAAAAATATTCCATATAGAAGAAATTGGATGATTTTCTTGTTACCTTATACATTGCAACGTTTGGTGCTCTTTTTGGAGAAACAGTTGTTAGCAGATAAATATTTTTAGATACCAGGCTTTAGATACGAACAAAAGGACCATATCTGGTCCTTCTGAGCTTTTGAGACTATCGAATGTCTCCTCTATCGGAATCTTAATACTACTAAGTTGACGAATTGCCACATAACAGCCTTGTTGATGAACGAAAGTCACTATTACTTGCAAGTTTACCGTTCCAAGTCACTTTTCATACCTGAATACAGCATAAAACCAGTAACCGGTTCTCTGTTCAC
>JBJFHH010000253.1:0-2590 GCA_051893475.1 Bacillus sp. (in: firmicutes)
AAAATCGATTATAATGAACGGAATTGGTAGAATGATCATCGTAAACGACCTCAAGAACAGAAAGGTAAGAAAATGGAACAAATACTACAAAATAATATTGGGATTATTAAACAAAGGTTTCGGCTGGTGCTGCAGGCTGAGGCAGTTAAATATATAGAAATGCAAGGTGAGCAAGCGACATTTGAGACTTTTATCGCAGAAAACGACAGTCGTTTGGAGCAACTGTTGGAAGTGGAGCTGAAAGGCAATATTTTGAACGGCATCAGTATGGCGAAGCGGAAAGAATTATTAAAGGCAGAAGGTGTCGAAATTGCTGATTTACGCACAAAAATTATTAATACGCTTGTGAGGGAGCAACTGCTCAAGACTGTCGACCTTGATTGCAGACAGTGGCTCGATCATTTCTTTAAATCGAACCCGAATAAATGGACGGAGTGGAAAGAACAAGCCATTTCCAACCAACAGCAAAAGTTGATTCTAGCTGACTTGGAGGAGAAAGTTACCGCTATTTTTGCTTCGAATAATATCCGTTTCTATTTGCCGCTTCGACATCAAACGGCACAGCGATTAGCGGCTGATTTAAGCAATGTGCAATATGACCTCGATGAAGACGATGAGCTGATTGAAACCGGCTCGTTTGATGCGGACGCTTATTTGAAGCTGGAGGATTTCTTGTCGGAGTACACAGGCGGGGAGATTTACTACGGACATGAAATCGCGATTGAAATTTATGAAGATCGTTATGAAGCGTTTATAACTGAGTATGTATACCATGACGTGCTGGCGATGATCATCGAGTTATTGCCTGATGAGATGCAGAAGACAGAGGATCTGAGCGAGAAAATTTCTGAATTGCTTTCAGATGAATTGGCCGATTTGCTGGAAGATTTCCTGTATCGAATAACAGATGAATTAGTCGTTGATTTGCTGGAGCTCTCAAGCACTGCATTTCAAGAGGACGTTCATAGAGAAATGTATGTCCGTCAATTAGCGGACAGAAAGAAGAAAATTAACGAGCATAAACGGAAGGCTTATCTTCGTTTTGAGCAAGAAAAAGCCGAGCAGCGTGAAAGAGCGAAGCGCGAAGAAGAAATGATTCTGCAAATGATCGGCAGAGAATATGAGGCAAATTTGTCGCCGCACACAAAATATATTTTGCATATCGGCGAAACAAATACAGGGAAAACACACACAGCCTTAACAGAAATGAGACAGGCGGCAACCGGCCTGTATTTAGGGCCGCTTCGTTTGCTGGCGCTTGAGGTGTACGAAACGCTGACAGGGCATGGAGTACGCTGCGGATTGAAAACAGGTGAAGAAGAGAAAAACTTGCAGGGGGCCACCCACATTTCGGCGACTGTTGAAATGTTTTCATCAGATGAGCGCTATGAGTGTGTGGTTATCGATGAGGCGCAAATGATTGCTGACCGAGACCGCGGCTTCTCCTGGTATAAGGCCATCACATCGGTTCAAGCCGATACGGTCCACATCATCGGAAGCAATAATGTCGGCAGCATGCTGATCCATTTGCTGGACGGTTATGATGTCGAAGTGCGTAAATACAAGCGTGAGCTGCCGTTAATTGTCCAAAAGAAGAATTTCAGAATTTCCAAGGTAACAAAGGGAGATGCGTTAATTGTCTTTTCGAGAAAGAAGGTGCTGCAGGTAGCGGCCAAGCTCGAGAATGATGGTCATAAGGTCAGTATTATTTATGGCGGCATGCCTCCGGAAACGAGACAGAAGCAGATTGAGCAGTTTCATAAGGGTGAAACGGAGGTCGTTGTCGCCACCGATGCCATCGGGATGGGCTTGAACTTGCCGATAAGACGGGTTGTTTTTCTGGAAAATCAAAAGTTTGACGGCACGAGAGTGAGAACGTTGACATCGCAGGAAATTAAACAGATTGCCGGAAGAGCGGGCAGAAAAGGCAAATATGACGAAGGCTTTGTTGCTTTCTCTTATGACGTTCAAAAAATGAAAAGTCTGCTCGAAAGAAATGATTTTGAAATTGAGACGTTTGCGATTTCGCCGACACAAAATATTTTCAATCGATTCCGCTATTTCGGCAAGGATTTGCAGGAGTTTTTCCGCTTATGGAATAAATATGAAAATCCGCCTGGAACGGTAAAAGCACCTTTAACGGAAGAAAAGGAGTTATATGAAGAAATACAAGGCACGGATATTGAAGCAAGGCTATCTGTTGCTGATTTGTACAGCTTTTTGCATTTGCCGTTCTCCTCGTACGAAAGCTCACTGAGAGAGCAATGGAAGGACAATATGAGGGCCATCATCTACAATGAAGAGTTGCAGGAGCCGGTTATTCATAAAGGTTCTCTCGATGCTTTGGAGCTGTCCTACAAAGCGATTGGTCTTCACTTGCTGTTTTTATACAAGCTGGAAAGAAGAACAGAAGCCTACATTTGGGAACGGATGCGCGATGAAATCAGTGAGGAAGTGCACGGCCTGCTGAAAAAAGAAATCAAGAAGTATAAGAAAGAATGTAAATATTGCGGGCGTGAGCTAAAATGGGATTATCAGTTCACGATGTGCCAAAGCTGCCATAATAAGCGATACGGCAGAAATTATTGGT
>JBJFHH010000253.1:2690-4642 GCA_051893475.1 Bacillus sp. (in: firmicutes)
CTCTGCACGAAAAAATGATGAAACAGTTACAGGCAAAGTGAGAGCTGCTTTTATATAAGAAGGACGAATGTGAATGATTATACAAGATTTTTATGACGGCAGGACATTTGATGCTTATGAGTTTTTCGGGGCTCATATAGAGGATGATGAAGTCGTTTTTCGTACGTATGCACCGAATGCGGTGAAGGTTTCGGTATTCGGCGAGTTTAATGACTGGCAGGAAGAGGAGATGGTAGAGGACGGTCAAAGCGGGATTTATTGCTTCCGCTCAGCAAAGGCAAAGGCCGGGATGATGTATAAATATCGAATATATAAAAAAGGCGGCCGTTTTATGGATCATTGTGATCCATATGGCTTTGGAATGGAGCTCAGGCCAAACACGGCTTCCTATATTGTTGATTTGTCGGAATATCAATTTACCGATGATGAATGGATGGCAAAGCGCAGTACAAATATGAATGAGCCGCTTAATATATATGAAATGCATCTCGGTTCCTGGAAAACGAATACCGCTGATGAAAACGGCTGGTTTCACTACAATGAAATTGCCGATGATTTGATTGCTTATGTGAAGGAAAATCATTATACACATATAGAATTTATGCCGCTCAGTGAGCATCCGGCCGATTGCTCTTGGGGCTATCAAAATACAGGCTTTTTTAGTCCGACTTCCCGCTATGGAACGGCAAAGAAATTAAAGGAGCTGGTCGATAAATGTCACCGGGCCGGTATCGGTGTCATTATCGATTTTGTGCCGATACATTTTGCGGTGGATGACTATGGTCTCAATATGTATGACGGCACAGCTCTTTATGAATTTCCGAATAATGATATGGCGGACAGTGAGTGGGGGACACGCAATTTTATGCATTCAAGGGGCGAGGTGCGCTCATTTTTGCAATCAGCTGCCAACTATTGGCTGAAGGAATTTCATTTTGACGGCATACGAATGGATGCCGTCAGCCGGGCGATTTATTGGCGGGGCGACTCGAATCGCGGCGTCAACACAAAGGCGATTGAATTTATCCAAAACATGAATCAGGGCTTGAAGCGGCTTCATCCGACAGCGATGCTGATAGCCGAAGATTCCACCGCTTATCCGAAAGTAACGGCATCAGTCGAGGATGGCGGTTTAGGCTTTGATTATAAATGGGACCTCGGCTGGATGAATGATACGCTCCATTATTTCAGCAAATCGCCCGAGGAGCGCCCGAGTGAGTATTACAAGCTGACGTTTTCGATGCATTATTTTTACAATGAACGTTTTTTGCTGCCGCTGTCTCATGATGAGGTTGTTCACTCAAAGGGAACAATCATTCAAAAAATGTGGGGCGAATACGAAGACAAGTTCCGGCAGTTGCGAGCTTTGTATTTATATATGTATACTCATCCTGGTAAAAAGCTGAACTTCATGGGCAATGAAATCGCTCATTTCCGCGAATGGGATGAAAAGCGCGAGCAGGATTGGAATTTGCTTGAATTTCCGATGCATGATGCCTTTCACCGCTATATGAAAAAGCTGAGTGAGTTGTATTGCTCTGTTCCTGCCCTATACGAAGCGCCTTATGACAGTCATGCTTTTCGTTGGTTGGTGGGTCACGATCAGCAGCAATGCGTGTACATCTTTGAACGCGGAATCGGTAAGGAACGAATTGTAGCAGCCTTTAATTTTTCCGACAATCATTATAAAAAATACCGCTTCTCAACAACGGTACCGATGCAACTGACGGAGCTGATGAACAGTGACTTTGACTTATACGGCGGAAGCGTGCCGTTTAAAACGATGGAATATGCAGAATCCAGCAGCTTTGAAATCGACCTGCCGCCGCTTTCAGGACGGTTATTCAAAGGTGTTTTGACAGAATAAAATGTTAAGTCTCTGGAAAGTTTGCTGACTTTCTAGAGGCTTTTTTATATGTAATATATGGTAAAATGTACAAAAGTGAGTAGGG
>JBJFHH010000253.1:4742-7341 GCA_051893475.1 Bacillus sp. (in: firmicutes)
AATACGAGCTTGAGAACCAGAAATAGAGCCCTAAATCAAAAATACGGCTAACAATCTCTTAAGGTGCAAGGGAAATGCAATCATCTTCAAGAATATGTACAAACAAGATGATAGATTGGAGATAATATATGAGTTCGGTTAAATTCGCTTCACTAATTATTTTAACTACTTTTTTAATGGGTTCGTCTTTTACTGTCGTGAAAATAGGTTTGGACTATTCGTCGCCGTTGCTGCTGGCAGCGCTGCGATTTTTGATTGCCGGCATCATTATGGCTATACTCGTATGTTTATTGAAAAGGCCGCATCCGAAATCGAAAGCAGGCTGGATCAGAATGGCGATGATTGGCGCCTTTCAAACAGCTGGCGTTATGGGATGCATTTTTTTAAGTTTGCGAACGATTACGGCTGGCGAATCATCAATTTTGACATTTGCCAATCCGTTGCTTGTTGTTTTATTTGGGACGGTTTTTGTAAAATTGCGCTACAAATGGCATCAATGGGCGGGCGTTCTGCTGGGTCTGATTGGAGTTATCGTTACATTGGGAGCGCAAATCGAATGGAAAATCGGCATTGTATTTGGACTGTTTTCCGCTGTTTTTTGGGCCGTTTCCACATTGCTGGTGAGCCAATGGGGAGGCGAAATCGATACGTGGGTTCTATCCGCTTATCAAATGCTTTTTGGGGGATTAATCCTTTTTGTGTGCGGTTTTCCGCTAGAGGAAACGATATTCGTTTTCAATGGTCTTTCCTTGCTGATTTTACTATGGCTCAGCATCATGTCATCTATTGTCCAATTTGCGGTTTGGTACTATCTTCTGCAAAATAATGAACCGGGAAAAACTAGCTCATTTTTATTCTTGGCGCCGTTCTTCGGTGTCATCACAGGCTGGCTCCTGCTGGACGAGCCGCTTTATCCGTCACTCATCATAGGCGGCCTCCTCATATTTAGCGGCATCTACCTCGTTAATAAACAGCAAGGGGTTTTTCTATCATGGTCAAAACGTCATTTTTCATAAAAAATGGCTTCCGCATCGGGAAGCCATTCAGCAGCTAACTTATATAGCTGTTAGCTGCTGCTTATTTATACAGAATAAAATAGTGGAGTTATTGAAGTGAAAGGATTATCCTGAAACAATGAAAGCCCTGCCTCTCTTCCATCCTTACGGTTCCCAGCCCGTGCCAGCGTGATTCAGGATTGGCTTCTTGTTCATGATAGTTGAAATAAATATCTTTTCTGCTTGATGCGGAAAACTGTATAAACAGTAAATGAGGAAAATGTTGCGATTCGAACGTATTTTTTTATTAATGGAAAAGAGGGTCATGTCTAAAGAAGCACATGATTTTAAGTGAATATTGCTAGTTGTTGCTCAGTGATTCCCTCGATTAACGCAAGCTCGCTTAAAAGGAATCCCTTTGCTTGGTCTAGCATTTTCTTTTCGCTTTCATTCAGCGCTTTTTCTTCTTTTAAACGTAATAGATCCCGTACAACTTCAGCGCCATCTTGTATATTGCCTGTTTTGATTTTTTCGGTGTTTAGTTTGTAACGTTGTTTCCAGACGAGTGTGCTGTCTGATTCTCCTGATTGATAAATCTGTATTAAGTCGGCCAATGCAACTAATTCAGTAACAGGACGGATATTCAATTGATCGACCCGATTTGTCGGGAGCATAATTTCCATTCCGCTATGGGTGATGTTGATGATGTAGTACGGTTGCGTTTTTCCTAGCACCTCTTTGTCTTCAATCGCTCTGATGACACCTGCTCCATGCATTGGATAAACGATATGATCGCCAATTTGAAACAAATACTCCACCTCCAGATATGGTAACATCTTTCAGTGTAACATATATATGATTTTTTAGCGAACTTTTCATAATATCACAGAGATATTTTTGGTGTCAAGAGTTTATATTCCTCAAAAAAGAGAGCGGCCTCCGGGAACGGAAGCCGCTTATCTCGCTTTCTCATGTAAAATGTAACAAGAGGTGATCATCTGATGGAGTATCCCTGAAGCAATGAAAGCCCTACCTCTCTTCCATCCTTACGGTTCCTAGCCCGCGCCAGTGTGAATCAGGTAATATCCACGTCCATTCGTGCATTTTCATTTTAGAAAATCTGCTTTTTCGTGTAGGGTAGTTTAGTAAATTTGTTGTGATTTATTGCAGAAACATTCGAGTGACTGTTTAAACAGCAAAAGAGGTTAAATAAAAAGTGAAAGGTTTAACATCATAAGAATCATCCGCTAATCGATGATTTTCGTTTTGTTTGAAAAGAGAGGTCATATCACTTGAGTGATATGTTTTCAACAAAAGATGGCCTTGTTTTTCGGACATGTCTTTTATATAAAAATGCCGAATTCCGGTCCAACATTTTTTGCTGTTATAACATATAATCTGTACATTATTTTTGTTCGTGTGCTTCCGCATACTATACTGCCATATATAACGGTAATTCCCCTAACGTTCCTAAGCTTCAAATGTGAAGCATATAGAAACAAATACGCCACCTCTATATGGTACCTATGTCTGTAATGCGTTTTCTTTTTTGAAAGCGAATATTTATCATAACATGTGTTTTCTGTTTTTGTCAACTGTAAAAA
>JBJFHH010000254.1:0-1356 GCA_051893475.1 Bacillus sp. (in: firmicutes)
TGCTTCAGCTAGCTGAACAGTTCAATATGAAAATCTTGACGATTGCTGATTTGATTCGTTATCGCTACAATCATGAGCTTGTTATAAAAAAAGAAGCCTGCATTCAGCTCCCTACTGCACATGGAAATTTTAACATGCACGGCTACTCTAATCTCCTTGACGACAGCGAGAATGTTGCCTTAGTAAAAGGCGACATTCCAGAAGATGAGCCGGTACTCGTCAGAATTCATTCTGCCTGCCTGACCGGCGACATCTTTCACTCAAAGCGCTGCGATTGCGGACCGCAGCTTGAACGAGCTTTAGAAATCATTGAAGACAAAGGTTCCGGAGTCATTCTATACATGGATCAAGAAGGCAGAGGCATTGGTTTATTGAATAAGCTGCGCGCTTATGAACTGCAGGAACAAGGGTTTGATACTGTCGAGGCCAATGAAATGTTAGGCTTTCCGGCGGAGCTGCGCAATTATGCAATTAGCGCGCAAATATTAAAGGATCTAGGCATCCAAAAAGTTAAACTGCTCACTAACAATCCAGAGAAAATTGAAGCTCTTATTGATTACGGAATTGAAGTTGTTGATCGAATTCCTCTTGAGATGAAGGCAGAAATCGAAAATCGACATTATTTATGCACTAAAAAAGAAAAAATGGGACACATGCTTTCAATAGAAGCCGCTGTTCAATCTTAATAGAAAAGGAGATTTAAAAATGGGAAAAACATTTGAAGCGCAATTAATAGGTACAGGATTAAAAGTCGGAATTGTTGTTGGAAGATTTAACGAACTGATTACTAGCAAGTTACTAGGCGGTGCCATCGATGGTTTGAAAAGGCATGGGGTCGACGAAGCGGACATTGATATTGCTTGGGTGCCGGGTGCATTTGAGCTTGCTTTTTTAGCGAAAAAAATGGTCTATACGAAGAAATATGATGCTGTCATCTGCCTTGGAACGGTTATACGAGGCGCTACGACACATTATGACTATGTTTGCAACGAAGCAGCAAAAGGAATTTCCGCTGTCTCATTAGAAATAGGCATTCCGGTTATTTTCGGTGTTGTCACTACTGAGAATATTGAGCAAGCAATTGAACGCGCCGGAACGAAATCAGGCAATAAAGGATACGATGCTGCTGTATCAGCAATTGAGATGGCTAATTTAAGCAAGATGTTTGAATGATGTAAAGAGCTAAAAATAACCTGCTTTTCATTCACTTAAACAAAAAATCGTTCCAAAATGCGAGATATTTTATGAAAAGCCAGCCAAATTAGTAAAATTCATCAGCTTGTTTGATGAATTTTACTAATTTAAGAGTAAGTTTCGAAAATAATAGCGTGCTCACTAAGAAAATAGCGCGGTGAA
>JBJFHH010000254.1:1456-5986 GCA_051893475.1 Bacillus sp. (in: firmicutes)
ATAGCGCGGTGAACAAAATTTTAGCGCCGTCCCAGAAATTATAGCGTGCTCCAGAAAACAAGGGCCGCAATCATAAACTCTAAAATAAAAACAGAGCTTCTCAAAGTTTTATAGCCTTTGAGAAGCTCTAACTTCATTACTTAACTTCTGAGCGGAGATTCTTTTACCAAACCATTTAATAGATTTGTCCTTGGTACTGTCTCTGTTTCATTATGAACTTCGAAACGTTCCATATTTTTAAAAGCCGTTGCCAGCATCAATTTCAAGCGGTTGACTTGATTGACAGCGGATTCGCTAGCATCATAATCGATAGCGGCGATGTTGGCATGCGGATACATTTCCTTCAAGCCCTTCATCATCCCCCGTCCTGTCACATGGTTCGGTAAGCAAGCGAAAGGTTGAACGCAGGCGATATTGTTAACGCCGGATTCAATCAGCCCCATCATCTCTCCTGTCAAGAACCAGCCTTCTCCAGCTTGATTAGCAATTGAAAGCAGACTGCTAGAAAGATCCGCTAGCTCATAAATTGTATGTGGAGGTGTAAACCGCTCGCTTTTTTTATAAGCGGTCTTTAACGGCTGACGATATTGCTCCAAATAACGGATAATCGTATGGCCGATTGGAATACCCCATTTACTTTTTCCAAGATGGTTGCCTTTATAAATATTATCAAACGTACAATACAGGAAGAAATCAAGAATGTCAGGCATAACCGCTTCTCCGCCCTCCTGCTCAATCAGATTGACAATTTGATTGTTGGCATCAGGATGGAATTTCACCAAAATCTCGCCGACAATACCGACTCTCGGCTTTTTCATAGAATGAATCGGCAAAGCATCAAATTCCTCTACCATACTTGTTAAGTTTTGCACATATTCGCGCCAACGGAAGTTTTCGAGAGATTGCTTGCATATGTTCGACCATTTCTTATACAGTTGGTTCGTACTGCCGACTTCGACTTCATACGGACGCAGTTGGTAGACCATTCGCATGAAGGCATCTCCATATACAGTTGCTGCTATCAGCTTGCGAAGCATTTTGTAGCTTATTTCGAATCCCGGATGTTTTTCCATTCCGAGCGCATTTAATGATATGACCGGAATTTGCTCCATACCGGCATCTTTCAACGCTCTTCGCAGCAAGGAAATATAGTTCGTCGCCCGGCAGGCACCCCCGGTTTGCGACATAATGACAGCTGTACGGTTGACATCGTAATTGCCGCTCTTTAAGGCGTGCACCATTTGACCGATTGTCAATATCGCCGGATAGCAGGCATCATTATTGACATAGCGCAAGCCCTCATTGACCGCTTCATGAGAAACAGTCGGCAACAACTCAGCCTTATAGCCTTCTGTTTTTAAAACAGCTTCATATAAGTCAAAATGTATCGGCGACATTTGCGGTATTAAAATCGTATAATCCTTTTTCATTTCCTTCGTAAAAGAAAGATTTGGCTTCGGCTCGCTTACTGTCTTCACCGAGTTTCCCGCTTTTTTGCTGCGTTCCTCCATCGCCGCTTTCAATGAACGGATACGGATGCGTGCAGCACCTAAGTTATTAATCTCATCAATTTTAATGGCAGTGTACATTTTATGATGTTCTTCAAGTATTTCCTGAACCATATCACTTGTAACGGCATCAAGTCCACAGCCGAATGATGTCAACTGCACAAGCTCTAGCTCTTCTGTTTGCGCCACTACTCTTGCAGCCCGATACAATCGACTATGATACGTCCACTGGTTAACAACACGCGGATCTATTACAGACGGGGCCAAATGCGCGATACTGTCCTCCGTCAACACTGCCATACCGTTTGTTGTAATTAGCTCAGACATGCCGTGATTTATTTCCGGATCAATGTGATACGGCCTACCGGCTAAAACGATGCCTTTCATGTTGTTTTCTTTTAAAAATTGCAGCGTTTCTTCGCCTTTTTCACGAATGTCCTTCTTCACTTGATCGGCTTCTAGCTGTGCAGCTTGAACTGCTTCGGCAATTGATTTTTTCGCAATTTCCGGAAATTGTGCGGACAGTTCCTTGATCAATGCTTTTTCATTATCCAATGTTAAAAATGGTTGTATGAAAGGTATTTGTTTTTCCTTCAATATATCCATATTAACGCGAATCACTTCCGGATAAGAAGTGACAATCGGACAATTGAAATGATTCGTCGCCTCTTCGTTTTCTTTTTTCTCAAATACGACTGACGGATAAAAGATAAAATCGACATCCTGCTCGACTAATGCATGAATATGTCCGTGTGTCAGCTTGGCCGGATAGCAAGCGGAATCAGATGGGATTGAATCCATGCCTTTTTCATATAGTTTCTTGCTTGATTTTGGCGATAGCACAACCTCAAAACCAAGATTCGTGAAAAATGTATGCCAAAACGGATAGTTTTCATACATGTTCAGAACGCGTGGAATGCCGACTTTTCCTCTCGTCGCTTGTTCGGAGGATAGAGATTGATAACCAAAAATCCGGTCATATTTATATGTATATAAATTAGGCAACGTATTTTTCTTGCGCCCACCTCCTGCTCCTCGTTCACAGCGATTGCCTGTGATGAAGAAGCGCTTATCCTTGAAGCGGTTAATCGTCAAAGGACAATTGTTGCCGCATAATCCGCAGCGGCTATGAGATACATTACACGTAAAGTTTTGCAGTTCATTAATATTAACAATGTCACTTTCGTTATTTTCGTACTTCTCTTTGGCAATGAGAGCACAGCCATAGGCCCCCATCATCCCGGCGATATCAGGACGAACGACATCTTTGCCAATCAGCAACTCAAAGGCTCGCAATACCGCTTCATTATAGAAGGTTCCGCCTTGAACGATGATATTGTTGCCGAGCTCTTCTGTATTACGCAGCTTCATAACCTTTTGAATCGCATTTTTGATGACAGAGTATGACAGACCTGCTGATAAGTTCGCTAACGTGACCCCTTCCTTTTGTACCTGCTTTACTTTGGAATTCATGAAAACAGTGCAACGGGAGCCGAGATCAACCGGCATATCAGCTGCCAATGCAGCTTGAGCAAATTCCTCAATCGTCAGCTGCAGCGACTTCGCAAAGCTTTCCAAAAATGAACCACAGCCGGCTGAGCATGCTTCATTGAGCATAAGGTGGTCGATAGTGCCATTTTTGATTTTAATGCATTTCATATCTTGACCGCCGATATCCAAAATAAAATCAACATTCGGAGAGAATTTCGCAGCCGCTTTATAATGAGCGACCGTTTCAATTTCGCCGACATCAATTTTCAGGGCTGTCTTAATTAAGCCCTCACCGTAACCCGTCACAGCAGAATGAGCAATCTTTACATCATTCGGCATTTGCTTATACAAAATCTCCAGACCGTTCATAACGGATTGAAGCGGTTGACCGTTATTATTTTCATAAAACGTAAACAGCAATTCCTCATGCTCAGCACCTATTAATACGATTTTCGTTGTTGTCGAACCGGCATCAATGCCAAGGAATGCATCCCCTTTGTAAGTAGCCAAGCTCCCTCTCTTTATTTTTGCTTGATCATGTCGCACGCGGAAATTTTGCAAATCTTGCTCATCGGCAAATAAGCGCGGCAAGGTAGAAATGTCCTGTCCGGAAGCGGAATGAGAAAACCGCTCAAATCGGTCGCATAGTTGCCTCAAAGAAACGGTCTCACATTTTTCGCTGTTAAAAGCAGCACCGTAAGCTACAAAATATTGGCTGTTTTCCGGAAAAATAATTTCTTCTTCTGTCAGCTTCAACGTTTCAATAAAACGCTGACGAAGTTCTGATAAGTATGTAAGCGGACCGCCTAAAAACGCCACTTTGCCTCGAATCGGACGACCACACGCCAGTCCGCTGATTGTTTGCGTGACAACACTTTGAAAAACGGAAGCAGAAATATCTTCCTTACGCGCACCCTCATTTAAAAGTGGCTGTACATCCGTTTTTGCAAAAACACCACAGCGTGAGGCAATCGGATAAATTTTTTCATGTGCTTTTGCTAAATGATTCAACCCTGCAGCATCGGTTTGCAGCAAGGTTGCAATTTGATCGATAAATGCCCCGGTACCTCCGGCGCATGCTGTATTCATTCGTTGTTCAATGCCGTTTTGAAAATAGATTAATTTCGCATCTTCTCCTCCAAGTTCCACAACAACATCTGTTTCCGGAATAAAGCGTTCCACCGCTTCTGTACAGGCAATCACCTCTTGGACAAAAGGCACCTTCACATAATTGGCCATTGTCATACCAGCTGATCCGGTTATGTTCATCGTTGCCTTCGCAGTTGGAAACTTGCTATACACTTCCTGCAGCATTTGTACAGTTGTATTTTTCACATCAGAAAAATGACGGCAATATTTTTTGAAAACCGTATCATTTTCTTCGTTTAATACCACTAGTTTGGATGTTGTAGATCCTACATCTAACCCGATATGAAATAGCATCTAAAACTCCCCTTTCCTCACTAATTGCAAGAGAATATCAATAAGATTATATAAAAAGTTTCCACTAAAAATATGAAATGCTCGTGAA
>JBJFHH010000254.1:6086-7338 GCA_051893475.1 Bacillus sp. (in: firmicutes)
ATTGAAAGGAAATGAAGATACATGGAGACGATTTTCGCTTATTTTGTTGTTTACAGTTTTCTTGGCTGGGTTTGCGAGTGCGTATATTGCGCGGTGCTGGATCGCCATTTTGTCAATCGCGGTTTCTTAAATGGCCCCTTCTGCCCGATATACGGCTGCGGAGCCCTGGCTGTACTTATTTTATTTGCCCCATTCAGCAATCATCTTGCCTTTATTTTTTTAAGCGGTGCCATCGCTGCCAGCATCATTGAATACATAACGAGTTATTTGCTTGAAAAACTATTAAACTTGAAGCTATGGGACTATTCACATAATAAATTAAATATTAACGGGCGCGTTTGTTTAAGAAATTCCACTTTGTTCGGCATACTTTCTGTTTTATTAGTGGCATTTATACATCCGAGAATATCGCATTTGCTTGCAGAAATCCCAGTAAAATGGCTACATAATCTTGCCATTGGCTTCTTTATTTATTTCATCATCGACACACTTGCTTCTGTTCATGTGTTTATCAAACTGAAAACGAAATTTGAGCAAGTTTATGCGCTACTAGAGGAAAAACGAGCACTTTTGGAATCGTATAAGGAAAATCTACAGCTCGAATGGGATCAAAAAAGAGCCGAGCGGTCCGAAGAATTAAATGCAAGAATCGATCAAATCAAAGCAGAATTATCGAAGCTTCACCATTATAAATTTCCTTATAACCGTATTTTAAAAGCGTATCCGAGAATACAATCCGTTAAAAATCAACTGCGTTTACATACTTTAATTGAGAGAATAAAAGAATCCATTAAAAATTGAAGTTACAATCCAAATCAAAAAAGAAGCGTTCCACTTTAGGACGCTTCTTTTTTTGAAAACTATAAAGATGACTATAGCACACTTTCTACAAAATGTATTTTGCCTTCTTTAACGGCATATGTAACTCTGGATTTAACTCCTCAGCTTCTATTACTATAGCTGTCATACCTGTAATTGTATTCGTTTCATGCCATTCACCTTTACTGAAAAAAACCGCATCTCCTGATTTTACATCAATATACTCTTTTTCTTCATTGCGCACATATCCTTGGCCCTGTAAGACAAGCAGTAGTTGCGGCGCTGTAGCTTGATGATAACCGATTCGCCCATCAGCTCCCAAATACATGCAGCTGATTTTAACAGTCTGATTAATCTCTGTAATTTGTGACATGATAAAATTCGACTCGTAGTGCGTTATTTCTTTGCCGATTTCTTTTCCAAAACGATAAAG
>JBJFHH010000255.1:0-4660 GCA_051893475.1 Bacillus sp. (in: firmicutes)
GATAATTGCTCATTAATAAGTGTCAGCTGATCGATGATGCTTAAAAGCAACGCAAAAAAAATAGAAGGAGCACACAACGCTCCTTCTCATCTCTCTGAAACTTGCATTCTTCTTTTCTGAATTTCTAGCAGATCTGAGGCAGTAACAATTTCATAGCCTTGGGCCGATAACTTGTCGATAATGATTGTCGCTGCCTCTGCACTTGTTTTGTAAATGTCATGCATCAGAATGATTTTGCCGTCAGCGGCATTGTTCATCACTTCACGAACGATGCGATTTGTATCGCGATATTTCCAATCCTCCGTATCGATATTCCAATTCACTACGATCATGTCATCCCCTAAACAAGCGCGCACTCTGTCGTCAATCGAGCCATATGGCGGACGGAACACAGTCGGCTCTTTGCCTGTACTTTGTTGAATTACTTCCTTCGTTTCATTCAGTTGCGCAAAAATTTCTTCATCCGGTAATTTTGTCAGCTGTGGATGATTGTACGTGTGACTGCCGATTTCTTGCCCTTCTTCGACCATTCGCTGTAATAGCTCCGGGCTTTTTTCCGCCATGCTGCCCAGGACAAAAAACGTTGCATGCGCATCATATTTTTTTAGCGCGTCCAAGATTACATCGGTTGTGCCTTTTTTCGGACCGTCATCAAACGTTAGTGCAATCACTTTTTGATCAAGCAAATCTTCAATGCCCTTTGCCGGCAGCTCGGTAACAACTGACTCCGGCTCGCGGTCCCCTGCTAAATCTTCATTTTCCTTCCCAGGCTGATATTTATCCTTCAACAAATCATCGAACAATTGCTTGCTGACTGCCAGCTCACCCTTGCTCGTATTGAAAACCACTGACTGATTATACAAAATAAAATCTTGAAATTTTTCCTGATTAGATGTCTTCAGTTGTGCATAAGCTATATTTGCTATTCTTTTCACAAATTCATCCAAACTGGATTCTTCAACGAGGTCTTCCAATGAAAGCAGCTTGCCATCGATTAAATCAATGTTCAATGTCTCCGTCTTCTCTTGAACGGTAAATTGGACAGTCGCAGTTTGCTCGCTGTAATGAACAATCTCGTAGGTTACATCATTATAGGATAATAATTGCTCCTGAATATATGCGGAAATTATTTGGTCTGCTTCCTCTATATGAAAGACGGGATACTCTATCTCTACTCCGTCTTTTGATATGGTAGAAATTTCAACACTTTCATATGTCGGGTCAACTTTAAGCGGTTCTGCTACTGTGCCGCCTTTTCGCGCAATAGTAAAAATTGTCCCGCTTAAAGCCAAAATCCCTGCCAACAGCCATAGTACTCGTTTTCTGCGCAACTTTCTTTTCATCTGTCTCTCTCCCTGTCTGCTCGATTTCGTTTATATGTTGTATATAATGATAGACACATAAGAAAGTAAAAAAGTTTTTCTTTCGCAAAAAAAAATGAAAAACTTTTTGGATGGGTTCAGACGTCTATTAAATTGAAACGTTTCATTTCTGTCAAAAGGAGCTTTTATATGTAATGAAAAACAAGGATATCCGCCAGTCATTGACTGTGCTTATTACAGAACAAAAGGAAAGTTACTACCGGCTTGCATACAGTTATGCGAAAAACGAACAGGATGCGCTTGATATCGTACAGGAATCGATTCATAAAGCACTGCTTTCCATCGATAAAATCAAGGATCCAACTGCTCTAAAAAGCTGGTTTTATAAAATAGTCGTACACACTTCTCTGGATCTTTTAAGAAAAAGAAAAAAACTGATTCCGACCGAGGATAATCAATTTGATACTAGCGCAAACGCAAAGGTCGACCACTATGAAGATTGGGATTTGCGCAAAGCTGTCGACGAACTTCCGTCTATGTACAAAACAATCATTATTCTTCGCTATTTCGAAGATTTAAAAATAGATGAAATTGCGGAAGTCCTCGATGAAAAGGTCAATACCATTAAAACAAGGCTGTATAAAGCCCATAAAATGCTGCGCCTGAAAATCGAACAGGACATTTAGGAGGAAACCAATGGATAAACAATTAAAAGAACTGAAAGAGGAGTATCTTTCTATTCCGATTCCAGATGAATTAGATACAATCGTAAATAATGCCCTGCAATTCAAGCCAAAAAAATCTCATTCCTATAAAAAATGGACAGCGACGTTTGCTGCGGCTGCCGTCATTTTGTTTGCAGCATCCGTAAACATCAGCCCAGCCTTTGCCGATAAGCTATCGGACATCCCAATCATCGGCAAAATCGTCGAAGTGATTACGTTCAAAGAAATCAAAAAAGAAACGGAAAATAATTCAAGCGTGGACATTCAAACGCCTGCGATTGAAGGACTGGAGAATACCGAGCTGGCGAACAGTCTCAACGCGAAATACGCCGAAGAAAGCAAACAGCTGTATGCCGAATATGAAGCATACATGGCATCCTTGAAGGAAGGTGAAAATGCCAATACATCAATTGTTAGCGGCTACGAAGTGCTGACGGATAACGACATCATCTTGTCGATTCGCCGCTTTACGGAAATCAATCAAGCTTCCGCGTCAGTTGAGAACCAATACGACACCATTGATAAAGAGCTGGAAGTTTTGATTACATTAAAGAGTCTGTTTAAAGATGACAGTTACGTAGAGATCATCAGCGAAGAAATCAAACAGCAGATGGCGAAACAAATGCAGCAAGACGCCAACAACATTTACTGGGTGCAGGACGACGACCCGGAGAAGTTTACGAAAATCAACGCGGACCAAAGCTTCTACATCAATCCGGATGGCAAACTGGTCATTGCTTTTGATGAGTATGAAGTTGCCCCCGGCTACATGGGTGCTGTCGAATTTGTCATTCCGACTGAAACAATTAAAGATCTGCTTGTAGGCGATCGTTATATCCATTAAAACACTAAGTCGAACTGTCCATCAGCGACAGTTCGACTTGGTTTTATTCTTCTTTCTCAGCCATTTCATGGAGCATCTCCGCAAACAAAATGGTTTTGCCTTCTTCAAGCTTCTTAATATATGTGTCGTAATGGCTGAGCAAAATGCTGAGCATTTTTAGTTTTTCCTCATAACTATTATCCTCTTCGTTCAACTCTCTAATATAAAATTCGACAAAATCATTGGCGTCCTCGAAATATTTATAGAACTCTGACAGATCATGGAGCGCCTCTTTGTCTTCACTCACCCATAATTCAAGGCATTTCTCCTTGATTTTATCAACGCTGCTGTATCGGAAAAGCCGGAAATCCTTCAGCATTTGCTCATAATTATGCTTATTTTGTTTATCACGAAAGTTGATAATTTCTACGCCCATTGAATTTCCCCCCCTTCCTTATCAGATATCTTCCCGAATATGTAAACCGTCAAACCAAGTAAACGTTCGTCGTTCATTCAGCCCCCTATAATTCAAAAAGCGATTCTTCTTACGGAAGAACCACTCTTCTTAATTATGAATGTTTTTCTTCCGAGAAGTGTTTGGCGATTTCTTCAATTACCGGAATGCCTTTTCTGATAGACGTATCAAACATAACAAACTTTTTAGTGCATTCTGTGATCAATTCTTCTTTCTCATTGAAAATCGTTTGCTTAAAAGAAAAGCTTTTCGTACCTAGTTGTACCGGTATTGTCATCACCTTTAATGTCTCGCCAAGCCGCGCTTCTTTTATGTAGTTAATATCAAAATGGACTACGACTGTTCCCAAATGATTGCCCTGACTCTCCGAAATCGGAACATCCGCTTTTCTGTACCAGTCACTGATTCCCATTTCAAAATAATGAATATACCTTGTGTAATTCATATGCCCCAAATAATCAATATCCTCTTTTTGGACACGAATAGAAAGAATCGTTTGCATAATCGACCGCCCCTTTTCAATCCCTTATTTTTCCATTAATTGTATGTATATAAATAGTACACAATTAATGGCCAAACAGCCAATAAAAAGTTGCGGCCCTTGTAAATGACTATTCGACAAGAGTCTGATGATTAAGGCCTTCTGATGCGATAGACGAAATAGGCCGCCAGCACAGCGACTCCAAGAATGAATACCGCCAAAACATCAATCATTCGCCAATCTGACTTCTCTTGCAAAATATCAGGCTCCAGATCAATTGACACGGTTTCTGTCGGTTTCTTCCCTTCTCCTAAAATGGTCAAATCACTACCTGCACTTTCCAAATCAGTCGTTCGCGAACAAAGACTAACATGTAGCTTATCATCCGATAGACCCGCGTAAATCAAATACTCCCGACCTTCCTCAAAGGTAAAACCGCAGCTTGCCGTATGACGCTCCGAATAAACGACCACTTCCGTTTCATGAATGCCCTTCCAAATCTCATCAACTTTTATAATATAAGCAATCGGATCAGCAGAAGATTGAATCTCACTATCTGCCTTCTGATCGACAACAGCTTTTACCTTGCCTGTAAAAACAGCGGCACTTCTCTCAAGCTCCTCCTCAACCGGACCGGGCGCTGCACAAGAGCACGCATAGCTGGTGGCAGGCGCAGCATTCAGGAAGACGAGAAATGCAGACAGAAGCAGAAGCAGAGACACAAGCTTCCTTATCGTACGCACAAAGCATTCCCCCTTTTTTAAATAGACGAATCCAACTGATGTAAAGTTGCACACCTATTTCAAACCACTATATGTATATGCATTGCCGTTT
>JBJFHH010000255.1:4760-7310 GCA_051893475.1 Bacillus sp. (in: firmicutes)
TACAATCAAACACCCATTCTATCTTCGTTTTCGGAAGTTGCAGCTTCGGTCTGTCCGTATACATCCTCCGTCCCCCTCTGTTTTATCTGTACGCTATCTATGATACCATTAATTTACCATAATTTCTCACTGAAGGGATATTCCATTGAAGAAAGTAGCGCAGGGCGGAATCAATATTGAATACGTTTGAAAATAATATAGGCGATTCCTCCAAAATGAAGAATCGCCCTGCCAATCTATTTTACATTCGAGAATTTCTCTAAATCATTCCTTTTTCCAATCGTGACTAAAATATCGTCTTTTTGAAGCAGTTCATCAGGAGCCGGCGTCACAATGACCTCTTCATTACGTAAAATCGAAATGACATTAATTTTATATTTAGCGCGAATGTCGAGCTCCCGCAAACTTTTGCCGGCCATTTTTGCCGGAATCATAATTTCTTCTATATTATATTCCTTGGATAATTTCATATAATCGAGCCTATTTGGCGACAGAAGCTGATTCGCCACCCTTTCCCCCATGTCTCTCTCCGGATAAATAATCCATTCTACTCCGATGGCTTCCAACACTTGGCCGTGCCGTTTTCCGACAGCTTTAGCAATGATGTTTTTTATGCCAAGATTTTTTAAAAGCATAACTGTTAAAATACTATTCTGAATATCATCACCAATGGCGACAATGACATAATCAAAGTTTTCCAATTCAAGCGGTATTAACGCTTTCTTATCTGAGGAATCCGCAATCACTCCCTGTGTGATATACATTTCCGCATCCTCAACCTGTTCTTCCTGAAGATCAATGCCCAATACTTCTTGACCGGCTGCATACAATCTCCGCGCAATACTCGTTCCGAATCTTCCTAACCCAATGACCGCATACTGTTTTTTGACCGCCATCCCTTTCGCACCCCTCATTCGATTATCCGATCATCACATTGCCTTTTTGATAGTGATAGTTTTCTTTCATCCGTTTTTTCACGATCGCAAAACCGATTGTAAGCGGTCCTACTCTCCCTAAAAACATCGTGACAATAATCAGCATCCGTCCCGCAGCAGAAAGCTCAGGCGTCAATCCCATCGAAAGACCGACAGTGCCGAACGCCGAGGTCGCTTCGAACAAATACATAACCAATCCTTGATGCTGTTCGGTAATACTCAGCAAAAATGTCACGATAACCACAATCAGTGCCCCGCTCATCGCTACGGTCAACGCTTTTAAAATCGTCGAAACAACAAGGCGGCGCTTAAAAATCACAACATCTTCACTTCCCTTCAATTGAGAAAGGACAGTCACCATCAAAACAGCAAATGTTGAAACTTTAATTCCCCCGGCAGTCGAGCCGGAACCCCCGCCGATGAACATGAGAAAAATCGTCAAAAAGAGTGTCGCATCTGTTAAATCAGCAATCGGCAACGTGTTCGCTCCTGCTGTTCTCGGCGTCACACTATGGAAGATAGCGCCAAGTCCTTTCCCGGCGAAGGACAAAGTACCGATTGTTTTGTTATTTCCATATTCGAACAGGAAAATCAAAACAGCCGCTGAGACAACAAGAATGAACGTTGTACTTAAAACGACTTTTGTATGAAGCGAAAGCCTGCCTGTTTGGCGATACTCATACAGCTCATTAACGACGATGAAACCGATGCCCCCTACTATAATCAGCATACTAATCGTCAACACCACAAACGGATCATCTACATAGCCGGTCAAACTTTTGAAGCCCCCCATTAAGTCAAAACCAGCATTATTAAAATTAGAGATAGAATGGAAGAAACCATAGTAGATTGCTTGACTGCCAGGCATATCAGCCATAAAACGCAACGACAAGATCATAGCGCCAACGCTTTCTGTAATCACCGTAAAAAGGAAGATTCGCTTCACAAGTTTCTTCATGCCGGCTGTCGTATCAGCATTATAAGCTTCTTTTAAAAGCAACTTCTCCTTCAAAGAGATTCTTTTCCCCAATAAAGTAAACAACAAAGTTGCAAATGTCATAAAGCCTAAACCGCCAATTTGAATGAGTGTCAGGATGACAAGCTCGCCGAATAACGAAAATGTATCTGCTGTATCGACCACCACAAGGCCTGTCACGCAAGTTGCAGAGGCTGCCGTAAATAACGCATCCAAAAACGGAATTCCCTCACCGTTTTCTGCCGCTGCCGGCAAACTTAACAAAATGCCTCCAACCGTAATCAGAGAAGCGAATCCTAACGCCAAAATTAACGACGGGTTCATTTGTTTGATGCTCATCTTCATTTCTCCATTATGTTCAGATTTTTTTGAGCACACGAAAAAGACCGTTCCAAAAACAGCTCTCCTTTATGAAAAAAAGATTGCTTGAATTAAGGCGGTCGCTTTATGACCTCCTTCGCTTTAGCCGACGAAGTTAGCTGACGGGCAGGATGGCGAAGAAGTTTCTCATCCCTTCTGCAACGCAGAATTAGCCCCAAAAGATTGGTTCCTCCGCTCTCAAATCTGAGATTAAGCCGAAAAATTTTAAAAATTGTAAAATCAGTTTACTCCCTTCGATAACATTTGTAAATAAGAAAA
>JBJFHH010000256.1:0-29471 GCA_051893475.1 Bacillus sp. (in: firmicutes)
TTTAATTTACACGCAAGTTTAAATTTTGTCAACAATTTCAACTTTGGTTTTTTAGTTTTCTTTTAATATGGTTTGTACTGTTAAATACAAACAACAGTCATCCCATTCCCATTTTGTGCACTTGTAAAACTTCTACCCATCTTAACATACGAAAATAACAACTTATCCATATGCACCATAACAATAAAAAGACAAGCAAAAGGGCTGTCAAAAGCTTTAGCAAAACTTTTGAGCAGCCCTAGTCACTAATCAATAATTCCGTTCCACACCAAATTCATCCCAAAAATAGCTTGCTGTTATAGCGCTGTCTATTTCCGCCAGAGCCAGTTCGCGTTCAATCATACTTTTCACTTCTTTATAGGTGAATGTTTTGGCTTTAATGATTTCATGAACATAAATCAGCACATAACCGTCATCAATCTTGAATGGCTTACTGTATTCTCCCTCTTTCAACTTTTCAGCCTGCTTGAAATAGGACGATGGATAACGAGTTTGTTCTTTGTTGATGTAACCAATATCTCCGTCTTGGTAAGCAGTACCGGAATCTGTTGATTGCTCTAATACCAATGTGCTGAAGGAAGCGCCATCTTGCAATTGCTCGTACAATGCTTCCGCTGTTTTTTTATCTTCCACAACGATATGAGATAAGCGATACGTCTTGTCGATCGTATAAAGATCTTTATTGGCATTATATGCTTCTTCTACCGCACTTTCGGATAGATCGATACTTTGAACCAAAATCTTCTCAAGGAGAATTTTTTGTTCAATTTGCTCTTCCCAATCACTGCCGTACCATAAATATTGTTCATCGTACGAGCCGTACTTCGCCTTGATAATCGTCAGCTCTGTTTCAAGCTCATCCTCAGATACCGAAATGTTATATTCTGAAGCAGCTTGCTTAATGACTTCTTCATCGATTAAATCCGATAACACTTCTTGGCCAAATCGTTCCTCCAGCGCATCCCAGAGTTGCTGACGTTCGATGGAAATACTGCCGATTTTTGCAACCTCCACCTCACCGTCAGGCGTCGAAAACGGATTAACAGCAATTAGGATTGTAATGATATTTATTAAAAAAAGGATGCCAATTACATAAATTAACTTTTGCTTTGAAACAGGAATACGTTCCCATTTTATTGAGCGTCTTTTTCTAATTGTTCCAGTTCCTCCTTAGAGAAATGATAATTTTCGTTACAGAAGTGGCAGTTCGCTTCCGCTTGTCCTTCTTCTTCAATAATTTGACGAATTTCATCTTTTCCTAAGCTGATTAATGCATTTTCAATACGTTCTCTTGAGCATTGGCACGCAAATGAAACAGGCATCTTCTCTAAAATCTGCACGTTCCCTTCACCTAGCAGCTGCTCTAAAATATCTTCAGGTGTAGACCCAGCTTCAATCATTTTTGAAATCGGAGGAATCACTTTAAGCCGTTGCTCAATCGCTGCAATTGTTTCCTCTTCTGTTCCCGGCATCAGCTGCAAAATAAAGCCGCCTGCCGCTTTAATTGTATTATCCGGGTTAACTAGCACACCTACTCCGACAGAAGAAGGCACTTGCTCAGAAGTCACTAAATAGTAAGTAAAATCATCGCCAAGCTCACCTGAGATAATCGGCGTTTGACCTGTAAAATGATCCTTTAAACCAATATCCTTAACAACAGTCAGCATACCATCTGTACCTACTGCTCTGCGAACGTCCAATTTTCCATCATCATTTAAATCAAAATGCGTTTGAGGGTTTGTAACGTAACCTCTTACTTCTCCATTAGCATTGCTGTCAACAAGAATGGACCCTAGCGGACCGCCGCCTTCAATCTTGATTGTCAGCTTATCATCACCCTTCATCATCGCACCCATCATAACCCCAGCTGTCATCGCGCGACCAAGTGCAGCTGATGCTGTAGGCCATGTGTAATGACGACGCTGCGCTTCTGCAACTGTTTCAGTAGTCGATACTGCATACGCTCTCACTTGGCCGTTGTAACCTAATGCTTTTACTAAATAATCTTTCATGCTTTTTATTCCGCTCCGTTTCTAGACGTTATTCTTTAATCGATCTTTATTTCGTTGATAAATAATTTTCAATCCCGTTAATGTTAAGTATGGATCGACTACATCAATCACATTCGATTCATCGGCAATAAGTGCCGATAACCCGCCTGTTGCAATTACCTTCGGCTCAATCGGACTCTCTGCCTTCATACGACGGACAATACCTTCCACCTGACCAACATAACCGTATAAAATACCGGCTTGCATCGCTGATACGGTGCTCTTGCCGACAATCGAATCCGGCTTCACAATTTCAATACGCGGCAGCTTTGATGCTCTTGTATATAGAGCCTCGGTTGATATGCCGATTCCAGGCGCGATTGCTCCACCCATATATTGTTTCTTTTCATTGACATAGCAATACGTTGTTGCTGTACCAAAATCAACAATAATAAGCGGACCGCCGTATTGTGAGATTGCTGCGACTGCATTGACAATACGGTCTGCCCCTACCTCTTTCGGATTATCATATTTAATATCAAGACCTGTTTTAATGCCCGCTCCAACGATTAAAGGCTTCATCTTGAAGTATTTCTCGCACATGCGCTCTAAAGCAGCCATAATCGGCGGCACTACAGATGATATTATGATGCCGTCGAAGTCTGTAAACCTTAAACTTTCATGCTCTAATAATGCTTTTATAACCATGCCGTATTCATCTTCAGTTTTGTTACGACTTGTTTCTATACGCCAGTGATGCTTCAGTACGTCATTTTTATATACACCTAACACTGTATTGGTGTTACCCACATCTAAAACAAATATCATTCAAAATCACCACTTTTAAAAAGTTTGACAATATACCCTCACATCATACCATAACTATAATGAGAGCGTTAACTACAAAAACTAATACAGCCCTTAAAGCACTAAAAAGCGACCTCCATACAAATGGATAGGTCGCTTTTGTCATTAGGAAGAAAAGCAGGATTAGTCTTCTTTTTTCTCAGAAGGCTCATCATTCTTCGGCTTTTTCAAATCGATATCTTCAGCAGATGTTTGATCAGCAGCCTCTGTCTTTTCTTCTTTCTTTGTAATGTTAACTTTAACGTCGCCTTCAACTGACTCAAGGTTGCCGTTCAATGACTTATATGAACGCTCAGGCAATTTGCCGTGGTCACATAAGTGCTTGATTTGATCCGCATCCAACGTTTCCACATCAAGAAGCGTAGTGGCAATCAAGTCTAGCTTATCACGGTTTTCAGTAAGTATTTGTTTTGCTCTAGCATAACATTCTTTAATGATTCGTTGAATTTCCAAATCAATTTCGTATGCAATAGCATCAGAGTAATTTTGATCGTTGTTGAAGTCACGACCAAGGAATACTTGACCACCTTGCGATTGTCCGAATTGAAGAGGTCCAAGTTTATCACTCATACCGAATTCCGTAACCATGCGGCGGGCAATGCCGGTAGCACGTTGGAAGTCATTATGAGCACCTGTGCTCACTTCACCGAATACAATCTCCTCAGCCACACGTCCGCCAAGCAAGCCGACAATCTTATCAAGAAGCTCCGGTTTTGTCATGAAGAAACGATCTTCTTTCGGAAGCATCACTGCATATCCGCCAGCTTGACCGCGCGGAACAATCGTTACTTTATGAACGACTTCCGCTTCATCAAGGACAACCCCGATTACTGTATGACCAGCCTCGTGGAAAGCAACAATATTGCGTTCCTTCTTAGAAATAACACGAGTTTTCTTAGCAGGACCGGCAATAACGCGGTCTGTTGCCTCATCGATATCACCCATGTCAATTTTCTTCTTGTTTTGTCTAGCCGCAACTAAGGCAGCCTCGTTCAACAAGTTCTCTAGGTCCGCACCTGAGAAACCAGGCGTTCTTTGAGCGATTGCTGTTAAATCAACGCTATCGTCAAGAGGCTTATTGCGAGCATGTACTTTAAGAACTGCTTCACGACCTTTTACATCAGGACGCCCTACCGTGATCTGACGGTCAAATCGTCCAGGACGAAGAAGCGCCGGGTCAAGAATATCTGGACGGTTAGTAGCTGCGATAATAATAATACCTTCATTAACACCGAAACCATCCATCTCAACTAGTAATTGGTTTAATGTTTGCTCACGCTCATCATGTCCGCCGCCTAATCCGGCACCACGTTGACGACCTACTGCATCAATCTCATCGATGAAAATGATACATGGAGCATTCTTTTTCGCGTTTTCAAATAAATCACGTACACGAGATGCACCGACACCGACAAACATCTCAACGAAATCAGAACCTGAGATTGAGAAGAATGGAACTCCCGCTTCTCCGGCTACTGCTCTTGCTAATAATGTTTTACCAGTACCAGGAGGTCCGACTAAAAGAACCCCTTTTGGAATACGAGCACCAAGCTCTGAGAATTTTCGAGGATCCTTCAGGAACTCAACAACTTCCACAAGCTCTTGCTTTTCTTCATCCGCACCCGCCACATCTGTGAAACGAACTTTTTTCTTCTCATCATTGTAAAGTTTAGCTTTACTTTTACCAAAGTTCATAACACGGCCACCGCCGCCTTGAGATTGGTTTAATAAGAAGAAGAATAGGAATAAAATGATGACAAATGGAATCATCGTTGTTAAGAACGAAATGAAGCCATTTGTTTCTTTCGCTTGAAAAATCTCAACTGTTGTGTCAGTTGATTCTGTTGCATCTTCAATACGTTGAAGAGTCGCATTACTGTTAATAACGTATGTTACAAAGTATTCTCCCTCAGTTGCGTCCTTCAGTTGCCCTTTAACAGTGTAAACATTTCTTTCAGGCTGCATGGAATAACTTTTCACATTCCCGTTTTCCAAGTTGCTAATAAATTGGTTCTGAGTTATGCTTTTATCATTTTCGTTATTATTGGTAAAGATGCTCACGATACCGATAATAACCAAAAGAATCAATAAATAAAAAATGGTATTACGGAAGATCCGATTCATTCCTTATCTCCTCCCACAGTCACAACTATTTAGAATTTTACCACAGTAAAACATTTGATTACAATATATTAACATTCTAATGAGACTGTATGTTTATATAAGCTATTGTAGCTTAGTTCTCATAAATTTCGGGTTTCAAAACACCGATATACGGAAGGTTACGATAGCGTTCCGCGTAATCCAATCCATAGCCTACAACGAATGCATCTGGAACGATAAAGCCGACATAATCAGCCTTAATATCTGCTTTTCTTCCGCTTGGCTTGTCTAATAATGTGATAATCTTAATACTCTTCGCTTTACGGTAACGGAACAGTTCCACTAAATAGCTTAACGTTAAGCCGCTATCAATAATATCCTCAACGATAAGGATGTCTCTTCCTTCAACCGAAGTATTCAAGTCTTTTAAGATTTTTACTTCCCCTGATGAAACAGTAGAATTTCCATAGCTGGAAACATCCATGAAATCCATCTCGATGTGCGCATCCACACGTTTGAATAAATCTGCCATAAAAGGCATTGCGCCTTTCAATACACCGATTGTCAATGGGAACTTATCTTTGTATTCCTCTGTAAGCTGTTGTCCCAGCTCTAAAATTTTTGATTGTATTTCTTCTTCACTAATTAAAATTTCTTCAATTTCATTGCGTAAGCTCATTAACTGCCTTCCTCCTAGAAGAATGAATTCTAAACATACTTTAATGTAATGAAAGACTTACTCTCCTTTACAGCCTCTTTGTCGGATTTGCTCAAGCCGGGAATCCAGATAATCTCCCCTTTGGCATCCTCGACAATCGGCCATGACGCTCTTTCTGTTACAGGTATTTTTTTATCAATAAAAATGTCTTTCACTTTCCTCGATCCATTTAAACCCTTCACTCTCATACGGTCCCCGTTTTTGCGGGTTCTAACTATCAAAGGCAAATGTAAATCCTCAAGATTGGCAATGAAAATATTGTTGCTTTTTCCCTCAACCGATTGATTCACACTTGCTGCTATTATCCGTCCATTTGGAAGGACAACCTCGCCTTGTATATGTATAGTATAGGAATAAGGTTCTGATTGCGTTTGCCTGAATGTAAAAATGCCTTCATTATACGACTTAATAACCTTTAAGCCTGCTGGTAAGTGGATTTCTCCGGATGGATGAGAATTTTGAAAAAGAGTGATCATTGATTCAATATGCGTTGCAGATAGATCTTCTTGTCTTTCAAAATAAAGATAGTTTAATATTAGATGAATACACCTTCTTTGTAAAGGCTTTGGCGTTTGCAGAAACGCACCAATACTAATCTTTACCTCTTTATCCTTTTTTAAAACCATTGCTTCCAAATGTTCATTTGCAAGCGAATTCAAAAAGGCTTCGTCCTCAAGCAACTCCTCACTGAATCTTTGGACATGCTCATGAACTTGCGCATTCTCCTTTTTCAAAAACGGAAGAACATGCAAACGGTATCGATTTCTAGCATAAACAGGCTTTAAATTGCTTTCATCTAATCTGTAAGCTATACCGTATTTTCGACAATAATTTTCCACATCATTCTTGCTGGCGTAAAGAAACGGACGAATAATCTCATAGGTCTGAAGCGTTCTTCTCATTTGGATACCCGCTCTTGCCTCCCCGCTTGCGCCTCTTGTCAGCCTCATCAGAATGGTTTCCAGCTGATCATCACCGTGATGGGCCAACACTAATTTATGTATTGCATACCTCCTCATAACTTCTTCATAAAATTTATATCTGACTTCTCTGGAAGCGACTTGCGAGCTTTTACCGGTTTTACTTATGTATACCGGAACATCTATTCGTGTCCCCTCGAAACTTATTCCCCATTCGCCACAATATTTTTCGACGAATACATAATCCTCATATGACTGTTGCCCTCTGAACATATGGTCCACATGAGCAACTACAAGCTGCAAATTATACTCTTTCCTCAACCCGCATAGAAAATGAAGAAGCGCCATTGAATCCGCGCCGCCGGAAACCCCAATCAACAGACGGTCCCCCTGCTGTATAAGTCCATATTTGTTTATTGCCTGTCTCGCTCTATCTTCAAGCATCCTTTACTCCCTCTTCTTAACTTATCACTTCAATGAAGAATTATTACTATATATTGTACTTTATTGCTTTCATTTTTCCAAAGTAAATGGTTATGAAAAAACACCTGTTTCAATCATTTTTCATTTTATTCACAAATGTTTCTCTTTTTATGCTTCTCAGCCTGTTAATTGCGAAAAAATATACAATCCATATATACATCCAACAATCAACACAATTATAAGCGTCTCTGCAAAACTACCTCTGTTCCTTTTTGCTTTTCGTTTTTTTACCGCTGTCGTTCTGCTTGATGACCGACCGTCTTTTGTTTGCATCGCAAGTAAAAGCTCTTCTCTCATTTCCTTAGCACTGCTATAGTCGCCAAGCAGTGCTTTTCTGATCACTGTTTTGTATAGGCGAAGTCCGGCTGTGCTGTCTGTTATATGCAAAAGCTGGCTACGGCTGTCTGATTGTTTTTGAAAACGGTTTGGGTAGTATATGTTAATACTAATCATTGCAACAGCAAACAAATCATAAGAGGGCTCCGCTTTTCTTGAACCAAAACCCCAATATCCCCGATCAAAAAACTCCGTGAATTCTTTAACCGACCGCCCAATCATTGTCGTACCGCCGACATCTATACAGCGTATGGAATGAGAGGTAGACATGACAATGAGATTCTCCGGCTTTAGATCCCCAAATATCCAACCTTGCTTATGCAAATGTTCGAGACTGGCCAGCAACTGCAAAAGCAGAATACCAACCCAATCATTCCCCTTCTTTTTTATAAACGAAAGCAAATCATCACCTTGAATGTATTCCATTACATAAAACGGAAAACAACAGCCGTCCTGCTCCCAATCATCTCCATGAAATAAATAAGGTCCCAGGGAAGACCCTTGGACCTTGGAGAACGACTTTAATACATTCATCTCTGAAGCGATGCTTCCATAATCGCTGCTCATTTTCATCGCGACCTTCTGTCCTTGATGGTCGGCTAAATACACAATCCCATTTGCACCGGCACCTAGCATTTTTATAATTTTATATCGGTTCTTATGCCATTTCCCTTTAACAATTGTCCCCGGTGGCACTTTTTTATGATTCTTTATAGTATTGCTCATCATCTGCCAGCAGACTCCTTAACGATCTTTTTTTGGCGAAATATCGGATCGCTTCACTGATAGCCGGACCTGTGGGCGTTATTCCTCTTGGAGTCAACTTCGAAAATACTTTGGATAGTGATTCAAGTTTCGGTGTCCAGTCTAATAACTTCTCGACATCCTCCTTTTTCCCGGGAAATATGAACAAGGAGAACTTATTTTCCCCTACTCGGGCATTTAAACTAATCGACAGATCAATCAATGACTCTTTTACTGTCGGCAACTTATGCTTCATACTGGCACTTGAATCGACCAGCACAAGAACTTCCAATGCGGATGTTTCGCTCAGCTCATCTACTACTTCAATCACTTCCCCCCTTTTATCCGGCGGCAATTCTTCTATAGAGGCCGATTTCCCCAGAATTTGCTTTAATTCACTATTAACTACACCTTGAATCGTGGAAGCCATCGCTTTTCTCGTGACCATTTGGACGGTTTGCGATAAAGCCTGTGAATAGACCACTTGACTGACACCTCCGCCAGCAGCAGCTATTGCCTCGATTTCCCGCATCCCTTGATCATCAATCACGTCATTCTCCATGACACCAATCACATTTACAGTAATCCCTTGTTCCCGAGCGAATGCAGCCATCGCTGCAGGGTCAGCTCCTTGATTCGAACAACCATCTGTAATCAACAAAATTTGTTTCAATGTGCCTGTATTCATTCAAGCTCTCCTCCTGCGGTTTGTTATTACCATTTTTACCCAGAAGAAGGTTTTTATACAGCATCATTGCGCCTTTTTCCGGAATGAAGATACCGGTATCGCTGACCAGCGCGGCGTATTATGTTTAATCTTCGCTACTACTACCGTCATATCATCGCTAATATCCCCCCTTGTCCGAATTACTTCTTCAAGAATCAAATCTGCTACCTCCTGCGGTTTATCTGTTTTGAAATCTTTTATTTTACGCTTCATCCAAAACTCGACATTTTCTACATTTCTCGGCCCCTCCAATATGCCGTCGCTCATCATAATAAGTAAGTCTTCCGCCTTCAGCTGCTCAGAAACTACATCTACATCCATTCCGTCCATGAAGCCGATTGGCAAATTGCTCGATTCTATTTTAAATACACGGTCGCCTCTCTTAATAAAGCTAGGTGTAGAACATACTTTCAGAAACTTCGCTTTAGCATCATGCAAATCAATCAATGCCAAATCCAGCGTAGAAAATATTTCGTCCGTCGTTCGCAATGAAAGAATGGAATTGATTGATTTAATTGCCACCTTTTCATCAATTCCGGACAGTAATATTTTTTGCAGCAACTCAAGCGTCTCCGCGCTCTCCATTTTCGCCCTCTCGCCATTGCCCATACCATCGCTTATCGCCAAGGCGTATTTCCCGGCGCCAAGTTCCATCAATGTATAGCTGTCTCCCGATATCAAACCTCCCCCTTTCGCCGCATGCGCAACTCCCGTTGTCACGACGAATTTTTGTGTCGAACGGAAATTAGCGAAACACATGCCCGGCTGGCTCTCAATATCCTCCGAAGCCACAACAACCGTTTCACCCAATATGTCGGATAGCATCGGTGCAATCAGTTTTTCGCATTCTCCTCCTCCTTTGAAATAAGGTAATGATATGTCGATATCAATGTTTCCCTTCTCCAAGTTATAAATTTCCACACTTTGCAGTTGCATACCAAAGTCGGTAATTGCCTCTAAAATCTGCTCCTCCTGCGCATAGTGATTTTTCCTTTCCTTTTGGATTTCCTTGGCGAACTCATCCATCACCTCCGAAACACCTCGCAATTGTTCTGCCACGAGTTTACGACTTTCCTTTATCTGTCTCTTCAATTTTTGATCCGCTTGATAAAAAGTCAGCTCTTGAGAAATTGCATCAGCAACTCTTGGGAACCTATGACAATGCTTCCACTCCCTTTCCGTTTGAGCCGAAACGACCCGATTATTATAAGAAAGTTCCGCAGCAAGATCTTTCATCCCCTCATATGTGGCATGGAAATTTTGTGCCCAGCAACGATCCTTCTTGTGACAGGATTGGCATGTTTTCTCCGTTATATTACTCAAAAAATAGTCAAACTCTTTTTCTTCATCTACCTCCTTATTCCACTCATCTATTTGAGTGAAGCTGTCCGATAGTGCTTTGAACACATTGGAAAATTGAGCTACCCTTTGCGAAGTAACGTCTCTAACTTTCGTCATATATTTCTGCTGTTCATTAGAAAACTCTGTTGTACCCGGAATAAACTTTGAGATTTTCTCCAGCAAAAACATCGGGGTAAGCATAAATAAGCCGATGGCCACTAACGATTCATACATAGCGATTGTTAAATTGGATGTACCCTCTCCATATAAACCAATTAATAAGGTAGCAACCAGCAAGCCTGCTGCAGTTCCAATTTTCCGTCCTTCCTTCAGTAAGCCGCCCAACAAACCCGCAAAGGCAAGCAAACTCATTTGAAAGAGCGTTGCAACACTGGCTAAACTGAAAATCAAGCCTGTGACCACACCGACCGTGGAACCAATAGCCGCTCCGGCCGATAACGCAAAAACCAATACTAAATAACGCGATAATATATGTTCAAATGATAAGTCATAAATTGTCCAACCAATCGTTCCTGTCAAAATTGAGGCAATTAAAATTGTCAGACTGACGACTTCTTCCGTCCGGAGTGTTCTTGATCGTTTTGGGGCAAACATAAGAGGAATACATTGAATAAAAATGAGCGTAAGAATAAATGCCAGCCCCGCTTCAACGCCCATCATTAAGCCGTCATAAAGCAAAACCTTTCTTTCAACCAGATAATGCATCGCAAGACTGGTCAAACCAAAGGAAATGAATACATAAGCTGGCACAAGCTTATATTGTTGTTCCAACGAAGGCTCCCTGATTTTATACAGCACCATGAAAATAATAGAAGCTGCAAAGATAACGGCCGCATTGGTCACATGAAGTGTAGCCGCCCCGGCAATTAAACCCACCAGCGCATAGGGGGCTTTATTTTTTTGCAACAGATAGACGGCCGCAAAAAACGGAATAGCAAATGGAGCAAGTTGGGACAAGATTAAAGCTCGTCCTAACAAAAAACCGATCAATATCAAAATAACGCCGCGCTGAATAAAAAATGTATCCAGCTTTCTGAATAAAACATGCATCCATTTTTTCGCCTGATCCTCTGTGTATGACAAATTCAAGTCCGCCACTGAATCCATTGTGTTGTTACGTTCAGCTCTTTCCATAAAAACCACTCCTATCATTTCTAGTGATTTTCATTATAATTAATAGATTTACATTTTTTTGTCGTAATGTAGAAGCCTTGCACAAGAAGTGTTCGACGCATTTCTGTATATTTATTCAAAACTAAACAGCATAGCCTACAAGACAACAGCACTGCCTGTCAATACATGTACGGAAAGCTAAAAATTTATCTATTTATCGAGTAAAAAAGTTTGCATAATAAGAAGAACCGTTACCGGCCCTTCTTTGGTCTGTTCATGACCTTTAAAATTACACATAACGAAGGCATAAGTGCCCTTGATTATTCTGAAATATTAAACTTTTAGTTTTCCGTTGACAAAAAGAACATAAGTAAGTAATATATAACTTGTGCTTCTCATTGAGAGAAAAACACAAATTACTATATTGGCGGTGTAGCTCAGCTGGCTAGAGCATTCGGTTCATACCCGAAAGGTCGTGGGTTCGACTCCCTCCGCCGCTACCAATATAATATTGGCCCGTTGGTCAAGCGGTTAAGACACCGCCCTTTCACGGCGGTAACACGGGTTCGAATCCCGTACGGGTCATACTTAAAACCATCAGATGCCATCTGATGGTTTTTTCTTTATCTCTGAAATTTTACATACAATTTTATGATTTGCGATAAAATAAAAAAAACAAGCAAGCGCAATTGCACTTGCCTGTTTATACCATCGCTTATTCTATACATAAAGGAAAAACCTGCAATATCATAAAATCAGCAGCAAGTATTAACCTCTTCGGCCTCCACGACCGCCTCGTTTTGTTTCAGTGCTGCGTTTCAAAGTAGAAAGGCGATCTTCGCTTTCCTTCAAGAATTTCGCCATTTTTTGTTCGAAATTTTCCTTTGGAGCACGATTTTCTCTAGAGCGGAAGTTATCACGAGAGCGATTATCTCCTCTGTTTTGTCGTGGGCGCGGCTGATGAGTTTGCTCAGGGCGATCTTTTGCCTTCTTAATTGACAAACCGATCTTTCCATCTTTTTCTACATTAATAACCTTTACTTCCACTTGGTCGCCTACTTTTAGATGTTCGTTAATATCCTTAACATAATTGTCAGCAACCTCGCTTATATGAACAAGACCTGTTGTACCTTCAGGCAATTCAACGAACGCCCCAAATTTAGTAATGCCTGTTACTTTCCCTTGTAACTTGCTGCCTACTTCGATTGACATAAAAAAAATGTTCCTCCTTAAAAATTAAAAAAATCATACTTAGTAACCATTATAGCGAAAGTGAAAAATCAGTGTCAACTTTAGTCATTATCTTCTTCCTTATTCGGAAGATTAAAAATGACCTCTCCTTCATCAGAAAGGAAATAATCTCTTCTGGCAAGCTTCGCTATGTATTCATCATCGTTCAATTTAATAATTTCTTCTTCTAGCATTTCCTGTTCTTTTTGCAGACTCAGCAACTCGTTCTCTGCGTTTTGCTTCTCTTCTTCTTTCTTCTCTATAGCCGCTGATTGAGATAGTAAAGTAGAAACAGTCAGCACCGAAAGAACAGTTGTGATTACAGCAAACAAAACAAGACGTCTTACCAGCCCCTTCTTCTTCTTCTTTCTTTGTTGCTGATTATGTTCAGTCTGTTCCACATAGGCTGATTGTATTTTTGCTACTTTGCTGTCTTTCATGCCTCCCACTCTCCTCACCTCTCTTATTCTTGATTTTTTCCTTTATTGAAAAACCTATATATATTATTCCACGCTTTTCGGAGAAATCCTTCGATATAATTATATAGCTTTTCAACTTTATTTGTTACTGATATTGGAAACAGTTTATAAATTCGTCTAAAACACCACACAAACGGTGAACAGATTATTTTCATTACCGCCAAGATTACTCGCCATAAAAAATATGCAAGAGCAAACAAACTTTTTATGAGAGTTGCGCCAATCAGCACCAACAACTGTAAAATGGCTACAATCGGTTTATACACCAACAGCATGATTACTTTTTTAATAAAAGATGCCGTTGTCTTACCTATCTTAATAACCGTCTCCAAAATATGCAAGTAACCTTTTTTGAATAATGCCTGATATGCCGCAAAACCGCATATTAGCGCCAGAAAAGAATAAAAGCGCAATTCTCCCTGATTAACAAGCAATAAAACATAAAATACTTGCAGAGCTTGGACAATCCAAAAAAGAATGTCATGTATAAAAACAATCCATCTTTTTCGCTGAGACCGTTTCAAAAACAATTGGTACGTATCCAATGTCGCGCCGAAGTAACTCCCCATGCCAATCATCGCTACTAAAGTATAAAACTGCGTCGTCAGTGTCATTTGAACAGCTTGCCAAAAAACCCTTTGGCTTTATCTCCCGATGGTGCATCTACATAGACTAAATCATAAATTTTACCTTTGATTGACACAACACCGCTATCGACGTCCAAATTTTTCATCTGCAAGTTTTCACCCTTAATGGCGAGAAAGCCCATCGTCGTTTCTAATAAAAATTCCTCATTATCAAAACTCTCTACTTGTTTTACGCCTGTTATTTCAAGAAGCTTGCGCCCTCTCATCACAATGTCATGTTCAGGTGTGTGATTTCTGCCTTTGTTGTCACCTTGCTCATAATATTGACTGCTCATATGGTTTCCTCCTGTACACACTTTTTTGTACAAGTGTATGAAGGAGCATGTATGAATAGAACTTAAGCAAATAAATCCTGAATCGGCACTTCAATCTGACTGAACAGCTTAAAATTCATCCTGTTCAATTTTTTCTTCACTCAAAATGGTATACATATCAGCCGCTTCTTCTTTTCGTACATTTTCCTGAAGCTTTTCAATTCGCGCTGTCACATATTTTTGTCCAAATTGAATACAAAGCTCATCGCCTACTTTTACATTCGAGCTTGCTTTAGCAGGCAGGCCGTTTATTGTAATTCTTCCTTTATCGGCAACTTCCTTAGCCAGCGTTCTTCTTTTAATGATGCGAGATACTTTTAAAAACTTGTCCAGTCTCATTATTTACTCCCCCATTACAATCCTTTAGTTTTTGCTTCATTCCAAAAATGATCAAGCTCTTCCAATGAATAGTCTTCAAAGCGTTTGCCCGCTTGTTTCACACATTCCTCAATATAGCGGAATCGCTGAGCGAATTTGCGATTTGTTCCTTGCAGCGCTTCTTCCGGATAAATATTGAAGAATCGGCCGATATTTACTAACGCAAACAGAATATCACCGTATTCATCTTGCATCGCTTTCAAATCCTTTTGTTCAACAACTTCACGGAACTCCGCTATTTCTTCCATGATTTTATCCCAAATCTGAGCTTCTTCATCCCAATCAAAACCGACTTTAGCTGCCCGTTTTTGATAATCATAAGCAATCAAAAGCTGCGGAAGCGATTTTTCAACACCGTCCAACAATGATTCCGGTTCTTGTTCACCTTTTTCAGTGCGTTTAATCGCCGCCCAATTATTGATGACATCTTCGGTATCCGAAACCTCTGTATCGCCGAATACATGAGGATGTCTGCGAATCATTTTCTCACTGATTGCTTCAATGACATCATCAACTGAGAACATCCCTTCATCTTCGCCAATTTGAGCATGGAGCATAACTTGCAGCAGCACATCACCAAGCTCACTGATAATCGCATCCGTGTCATCGTCATTAATGGCATCAATCAGCTCGTAAGCTTCCTCCAGCAAGTATTTTTTCAAACTTTCATGCGTTTGCTCACGATCCCATGGACATCCATTCGGCCCTCTTAATTCAGCGATGATACGGCGCAAATTGGCAAACTCTTTGTTAAGAAGCGCAGCATTTTTAATTGGAGGCACATATACAGATGTCAAATTGCTTAATTCAGCCTCTCGATCCAACTCATATAAAGGCAGCCATTTGACAACTTCCTGCTCGCTTCCAGCTGCTGTCACCAGCGCAACCTCATAGTCATCCGGGTACTTTTCCATTAAAGTCAGCTTCACCTCAGAGGCCATAAAACCGTCATACACTTGTCCGATAATCAGATGTTGCGTCACTTGCAGTTCATCCTTTTTCAAGGCTGTGCCATCCAAGAGCTGAAAGCCATCAATCGGATCAATTTTCACCGCCTGAAACAGTGCATCTAAAAAACTTTGACCGCCTTCAATAGACAGTTCAATATTTCTTTCAGCTGTTTTTGTAATCAGCAGCTGTACAGTCATTTCCGCTACCATCGGGTGGCCCGGCACTGTGTAAATCACATCATCTTCCTCAGCCAGCTCGATCAGCGCATCACTAATATGCTCATATACTTCTTTAAAATTATCATATTGCTCATACACAGCATCAAAGCTGTTGAATGATACACCTTCATCCTGCAATTGTCCAATAACCGGATGGTCAATCGTTCGAGTAAAACAGTTTTTAACTGTTTTCAACTTTTTATAAACACCATATGGCAACTGGTTCAAGTCTCCCGCTCCCAGCCCCATCACAATAATTTTATTTGCCATAATTATCTCCTACTCATCTTTTGGTAAAAACTTCGCCATTTTGCTTCCGAGTGGCAGCAGCGCCAGCTCTTCCTCCGAAAATACCGCTCTCCGAATCACATAATACATATAGACAACAGCGCCTGAGCCGACCATAATCAGCACCTGAACTGCCAACACTAATCGCCCAGGACTTTCGAGCAATCCCGAAAAAATCCATCTTTCCACCGACAGCACAATACTCATTACGACAGCTGCCTGCACCATAATCAATAATGCCCGATTCATGATCATCGATTTTTTCATGACCCTTCTTATATATAACATAACAAGTATTGCCATAACCATAAAGCATGCCGTTGTGGAAATGGCTGCGCCCATTATCTGCATTTCAGGCACAAGCATAATCATCAATACAAATTTAACAAGCAGCCCGATTACAATGAAAATGATAGATATCATAGTGTTCCCCAGACTTTGCAGAACAAACATCCCCGTCATCATCAACGAGCAAAATAAAATCGATATAACCAGTATTTGCAGCGCCTGACTGCCACTTTGGTTCGTAAACAGCAATTCATTGACTAAATCTATCATACAAAATAGACCAACAGCAGCAGCCATACCAAGCATGAAGCTTAATCGAAACGTCAATTCTGTATATTTCTCTACTATTTTAAGATTTTGCCGCTGTTTATATTTCGAAATAAGCGGAACAATCGTCAATGAAAGCGCAATGGTAGCGGATGTGCCCAGCTGCAATAGCGGCTGGCCGCGATCATATATTCCCTTCCACTGCTTTGCCTCCACCATCTCAAGTCCGTTTGTCGAAAGCAGCGGATACAGAAGCAACGCATCTATAAATTGAATGAATACCATCACCAATGAGGTAATGCTGAAAATAAGCCCCTGTCCAATTATTATTTTCATTAAAGGCATAAAATTCTTTCTCATAAGGACGCCAGTGAATAGAGGTGATTCCGCTTTCTTTCCACGTCTCCAATAATAGAGCAGCAAGACGATTCCACCTGCAGCACTCCCAAGAACAGAACCAAGAAATGCCCCTTCGGAAACTTCATATAATGATAATCCGAATTGGTAGAAGAAAAAGGCGAACAGCAAAATGCATCCGACTCTTACAGACTGCTCCACTACCTGGGAAACCGCCGTCGGGACGGTTTCGCCCTCACTCTGGAAGACGCCTTTCAATATTGAAACAAGCGGTAGAAACAGAAATCCGAACGAAACAAGTTGCAGCGATCTTTCCAGCAGCGGATCATTCATTAAATCAGCTATAGATGCTGCTCCAAAGAAGAGAGACAGAAATAAAACGATACTGACGAGACTTAAGACTACTGTAGAAACAATTATAATTTCAGCCCGCGTATAGGCATTTTTATCTTCTTCTAACTCTGCTAATAGTTTTGAAATAACGACAGGGAACCCATATGTAGAAAGCACCAATGCAAATGCATAAAAGGGGTACACTTGCTGATATGTATAAAACCCGACATCGCCGACTATATTTTGATAAGGAATCCGATACAGAGCACTTAGTATTTTGACGAAAACTGCCGAAATGGTCAGAATAAAGGCCCCGCGAAGAAATTTTTTGGAAAGGTCTTGATTATTAATTGCGATCCCCTCTTCCCTTCTTTTCAGAACTTTCAGCATGTATTATACCATACTGCCTTCAAGCTTCTTCATAACCATAACAAAAAGAGAGGAAGCCGTTTTGCCTCCCCTCTTTTGCATATAAATTAAGATTCCATTTGACGCGCTAAGAATCCAGCAGCTGTTTCAACTGACTTTCTTTCAACTTCTCCTAAAGTACCTTCTTTAGAGAAAATAATAACCGCACCGATTGGATCTCCGTTTGCAACGATTGGTCCAATTGTATATGATTGAATTTCTTCTGTGAAACCATCAACAAAAGAAACTTGTGTTTTTTGAGTTTCTAAAGTTGTATTACGATCTTCCATCGTATTTTCAACTAAGTCACTGATACTGCGGTTTAAGTAATCTTTTTTAGACCCGCCCGCAACAGTGATATATGTATCTCTGTCACAGATTAATACTGGGTTTCCAAGGCTGTCGAATAATGCTTCTGCATACTCTTTAGCAAAATCACTCAATTCGCTAATAGGAGAGTATTTTTTTAATATAACTTCTCCGTCACGATCAACAAAAATTTCAAGAGGATCTCCCTCACGGATTCGAAGTGTTCTACGGATTTCTTTAGGGATAACTACTCGTCCTAAATCATCTATGCGACGAACTATTCCAGTTGCTTTCATTCTTGTGTTGCCTCACTTTCCTCTTTTTATGTTTTGGTTACTCCAACATTCGCATCCATAACCGCGTTGAACTTAGTATTTTTCATCCTCTAAGTTCTATTCATACAGAAAATTATTTTATTACTATAATTTTCTGCTATATCCATTTCACCATGAAATGAGTAGAACTGCAACCAAAATTTTTCATATTATTGGTTAACTTTATCTTTTTCGATATGTTGAAGTCCCTCTGCCAGGTTCTTTAACAGTAACAACCATTGTTCATATTCCATATTTTTAATCGGCAACACGATTTTCAATTTGCTGCCTTCCATCCCCAGACCGGCATGGCGATCAATTTTTCCTGTTAGCTGAACTACCTTAGAGCCATCTATATTGTTGCTTCTAGCTTCAGAAAGAAGCACGACAATTTCTTGTTTTTGCTGTTTAATAGAATCCACTTTAGAAAGTTGGGCATACACTTTAATTGTTGCTACAGCAAATAAATATTCCACTTCTTTCGGGTATTCTCCGAATCGGTCAATCATCTCATCCTGCAGCTCAGCTACTTCTTCTAAGGATGTTACTCCGCGGAATTTTTTATACATTTCTATTTTTTGATTGCTGTCCACAATATAGCTATCCGGTAAATAGGCATCCACTTGCAAATCGATTTCTACTGGTTGTATAGGCACTGCATGAGGTTCGATTGTAATGCGTTGATCAATAGCCTCTTTCAGCATTTGCGAATACAGATCAAATCCGACTGAGTCAATGAATCCGTGTTGCTCTGCTCCTAATAAGTTTCCAGCTCCCCTGATTGACAAATCTCGCATCGCAATTTTAAAACCAGACCCTAACTCGGTGAATTCCTTAATTGCTTGCAGACGTTTTTCGGCAACCTCTGTTAAAACCTTGTCTTTACGGTATGTGAAATAAGCATATGCCACTCGGTTTGAACGTCCTACTCGTCCGCGAAGCTGATAAAGCTGTGAAAGACCCATTTTATCGGCATCGTGAACAATCAATGTATTAACGTTCGGTATATCAACACCTGTTTCGATAATGGTCGTACTTACTAATACATCGTACTCCCCTTCAAGGAAACTGATCATCACAGACTCCAGTTCCTGTTCGCTCATACGACCGTGCGCATACACAACACGGGCATCCGGCACAAGCATGGAAATCTCTTCCGCTTTACTCGCTATATCTTCTACCCGATTATATAAGAAGTAAACCTGCCCATCCCTTGCCAGTTCCCGCTCAATAGCTTCTCTCACAAGGACACCGTTATATTCCATCACATACGTTTGTACAGGGAAACGATTTTCCGGAGGCGTTTCAATAACCGATAAATCCCGGACGCCCAGCATAGACATATGAAGCGTTCTCGGAATTGGCGTAGCTGTCAGTGTCAGTACATCGATATTTGCCTTCAGCTGTTTAATTTTTTCCTTATGCGTAACACCGAAGCGCTGCTCTTCATCGACAATCAGCAATCCTAGGTCACGGTATTGAACATCCTTCGATAACAGCCTATGTGTGCCGACGACGAT
Organism: Bacillus sp. (in: firmicutes); assembly: GCA_051893475.1. Lineage (GTDB taxonomy): Bacteria > Bacillota > Bacilli > Bacillales > DSM-1321 > Bacillus_AD. Next base: position 19,666 of record JBJFHH010000256.1, read on the forward strand.
ATCCACTGTTCCCGCTTTCAAGCCTTTCAACGTTTCTGTCTGCTGTTTCCTTGTTCGGAAACGGTTTAGCAGTCCGATTGAAACCGGATAATCTTGAAATCTTTCACGAATTGTTTCATAATGTTGCTGCGCAAGAATAGTAGTCGGGACCAATATAGCCACTTGCTTGCCATCTGCTACCGCTTTAAAAGCAGCACGGATGGCCACCTCTGTTTTTCCGTAGCCCACATCGCCGCATAATAGGCGATCCATCGGTCTTTCACGTTCCATATCTTTTTTGATTTCTTCTATAGAGCGTAATTGGTCCTCTGTTTCGTTGTATGCGAATGACGTTTCAAACTCGCGCTGCAAATCGCCATCCGGAGAGAAAGCATAACCTTTTGAAGCTTCCCTTTCTGCATACAGCTTAATCAGGTCATCGGCAATATCTTGTACAGAAGATTGCACTTTGCTTTTGACGCGTTTCCAGTCGTTGCCGCCAAGCTTATAAAGCTTCGGTTCTTTTCCTTCTGAGGCGACATATTTTTGGATCAGGTCTATTTGGTCTACAGGCACAAATAATTGATCCGACCCTTGATAGCGGATATTTAAGTAGTCCTTATGAACACCGTTGATTTCAAGTGTTTCAATGCCTAAATACTTCCCGATCCCATGATTGACGTGAACTACATAATCGCCAATTTTAAGCTCTGAATAGTTTTTAATCCGTTCAGCATTGGAGATTTTTTGCTTTCTCGTCGATTTTTTCGTACGTTTATTGAAGAGCTCTTGCTCGGTAATAACCGCAAGCTTTTGCATCGGCAATTCAAAACCGCTATTCAAGTTGCCTTTCGCAATTTGAACTTTGCCTTCTAAAACACTGCTTGTTTCACTCAGCTCAGCTGCTTCTATTTCGTAATCCTCCAACACCCTGCGCAGTTTCGACATCCTTTCCTCGTCAGGGCCTAAAACGACTACTGAGTAATTCGCTTTCTTCCAACGCTCAATCTCCGCCTTGAATACATTCATTTGCCCATGGAAGTTTTGCATTTGTTTGCATGAGAAATTAATAATATTTTGCGGATTTGTGTGCGGCACATGACGCAAGAACAGCGACATATAGATCATATTTTTGGCAGACGATGCCATCAGATCAGCAAAACTGAACGACAGCTGCACATCATGGACGATTTCTCCTTCGTCGAGAAGACTCGTGAACCACTCCAGTTCCTCCCCTTCCAGAGAAGCTGCAATTTCTTGAATACGGCTTATTTCATCAAGAAAAACAAGTCCGCCATTCGGAATATAATCTAGTAAACTAGCTGGCTTTTCGTAGGCTAAACTGCTATATTTATAAATCGTATCAACTTTCAGGCCGGACCGAAGTTGTTCGACTTCAGCGCCGACATTTTGCAGAAGCAGATTTTTAGCCTTCTCGCTTTTCATTTTATTCAGACTGCTTCGCAATCCTTCATCCAGCAAATCAGCCATACGATTAATATCAGCCGGTTCCAAAATCAGCTCAGAAGCCGGTCCGATTTGAACAGACTGTACTTTTTCTAATGATTTTTGATTTTCAATTGAGAAAGTTCTGATTGAATCAATATCTGTATCAAATAGCTCGATTCGTATTGGATCGCTTTCTGTTAAAGGATATATATCAACGATACCTCCGCGCAAACTGAATTCCCCAGGCGCCGAAACCATCTCTGTTCTTGAATAACCCATCGCCACTAACTGGCGGACTGTCTTCTCCAAATCAAGGTCATTGCCCACCGTAAAGGAAAGTTGATACTTTTGCCAAATCTCCTTAGGAGGCAGAAGCTTACGAAAGCCTCCCATTGGTACAATGACAATCCCCTGATTATAGTTCGTCCAGTGATTCAAAGCATCTATTCGTTGTGCCCGCAACTCTGGACTGGATATACTGATTTCCGCTGCAATCAGTTCATTTGCCGGATAAAGAAATACTTCCTCCTCCGATAGAAAGTTCGTAATATCCTCATATAGCTTTTGTGCTTGTAAGAGGTTATAAGTAACGACTAAAATCGAGCGCTTTGTTTGGTTGTAAACAGAAGCTATTAACATCCCTCGTGAAGAACCAGACAATCCTGCCACTAATTGCTCGCGAAGACCTTCCTCCACACCAGTAATGATGGATTTCACATCTTCATTAGGCAAAAATACTTGGCTCAATGCGTTCATGCTGGCTCCCCTCCAAACGGAAAAACTGTTTTTGTTTTATTTTTACTGTTTTCATTATTTTTCTTCCTTACATAATTATATGTTCCCTACTCATTTTCTCACAATTTCACTGAACAGATACTTACCTGAGTAAATGGAAAAACGCTTTGGAATCACATCCAAAGCTCACGATTATTGAATAATGTAATCTATTCCGTGAAGACTCGGGTTATGCTGTAAAGCTGCCTCGCACTCCTCACAAATTACTTGCACATGCAGATTGCCATATGCATCGTATTGAATCAGATCCTGATGATCAGCCTCTGACAGCTGATGAAAGCCGAGCTGCTGCCATGTAGCTGTTTGTGCGCGCACCATACCAATGTTTGAATGACAATGCCTGCACGTATAATAAAAGTCCATTCCTTATGCCCCTTATAATCCATTTAGTTATAGTATGGACAAAATGAAAGGACCTTTATTCATATTCCTCAGTTAAAATCATTCATTACTTTCAGGAACGGCTTTTCCAAGAAACTCCCGCAAGCCTGTTCGCATACCTTGATCACATCGCGCATTTCGGCCCATTCCATCTCGGAAAATCTGCCAAGGACATGATTAACTACCGACATCCCATTTTGCGGTCTGCCGATTCCGATGCGGATGCGATTGAATTCCTGCGTGCCTAAATGGGCAATCGTCGATTTAATACCGTTGTGACCGCCTGCGCTTCCTTTTTGGCGCAATCTGATTTTCCCGACCGCTAAATCTAAATCATCGTAAAGAACAGCGATATCTTCTATCTCCACTTTAAAATAATTCATAACAGCCGCAATACTTTCGCCAGATAAATTCATATATGTCATCGGCTTCAAAAGAATCACTTTTTCACCGTTCACATAACCAACTCCATATAAACCTTTGTGCTTCGCTTGATTGAGGGTAATACCCCACTTATCGGCTAGCGCATCAACGACCTCAAATCCGATATTATGTCGTGTTCGCTCATATTCTCTTCCCGGATTCCCCAATCCAATAATTAATTTCATGTGTAGTAATCACTCCAACAATAACATTCCTAATATTTAATATTCCCTAAAAGATGCGATAATCCTTTATATGATTTTTTCATATTATATCACGGTTGCATAATTTCTTCCTAAAAAGTAAGTTATAGCAATAGAGGCTTACCCTGCGGGCAAGCCTCTGTCATGTATTTTAAGAATAGATTAGCTGAACAATGTGCTTACAGATTGCTCTTCATGAACGCGAATAATTGCTTCAGCAAGTAATGGTGCAACAGAAAGTTCCACTACTTTATCAATTTTCTTCTCTTCAGGAAGTTCAATAGAGTTTGTTACAACCAATTCTTTAATTTTCGAGTTCTGGATACGTTCAATAGCCGGACCAGATAGTACTGGGTGCGAACAGCAAGCATACACTTCTGCAGCGCCGTTTTCCACTAACGCATTAGCGGCTAATGTAATTGTACCTGCAGTATCAATGATATCATCAATCAGGATTGCTGTTTTACCTTCGATATTACCAACGATATTCATGATTTCAGCAACATTCGGCTTAGGACGACGCTTGTCGATGATTGCAATTGGCGCTTTTAAGCGATCCGCCATTTTACGAGCGCGAGTTACACCACCGTGATCCGGTGAAACAATAACGATATCGTCCAGGTTTTTGTTCGCGAAGTAATCAGAAAGAATCGGAACAGCTATTAAATGATCAATCAGTATGTCGAAAAAGCCCTGAATTTGTGGTGCGTGAAGATCTAAAGTAATGACGCGCATTGCTCCAGCTGTTTCTAAAAGATTTGCTACCAACTTCGCTGTAATCGGTTCGCGCGCATGAGCTTTACGGTCTTGACGTGCATATCCGTAATATGGCATTACTACGTTAATTGTTCTTGCTGATGCACGTTTAAGAGCATCAATCATGATTAGTAGCTCCATAAGATTTTCGTTTACTGGCTGACTAGTTGATTGAATTACGAATACATCACAACCACGAATGCTTTCTTCAATTTTAATTTGAACTTCGCCGTCGCTGAAACGAGTTACTGAACATTTACCAAGTTCAACGCCAATTGCGTCTGCAATTTCTGTGGCTAATCCTTTATTTGAGTTAAGAGAAAACACTTTTAAATTCGGGTCAAGATACTGATTTGACATGATGAACCTCCAATAATTATTTATTAATATTTAATTTACTAACATAGTTATCTTTGTTGACTTGTCTAGCTCGGGCAATTGACAACGCCTCTTTTGGCACATCAGAAGTAATCGTCGAACCGGCAGCAATGTATGCGCCGTCGCCGATATTGACTGGAGCAACCAAGTTTGAATTGCAACCGACAAAAACATGATCACCAATTACAGTTTTGAATTTATTCTTGCCATCATAGTTGACTGTGATGGAACCGCAACCTAAGTTAACATCGTTTCCTACTTCAGCATCTCCAATGTAACTTAAATGCGAAGCCTTGCTTCCTTTGCCAAAGACTGACTTTTTGATTTCGACAAAGTTGCCGACCTTCACTTCATCTGCAATCTCTGATTGAGGGCGGATGTGGGCGAAAGGACCAATCGCTACATTTGAACCAATAGAGCTATCACTTGCTACAGATTGGCGAATAGTTGTCTCGTTACCAATTTCACATTTATCAATTTCAGTATATGGTCCAAGTATACACCCGGAGCCGACTTTAGTTCCACTCTTGAGAACTGTACCCGGATAAATGATGGTATCCTGACCAATTTCAACATCTGCTTCGATATATGTTTGTTCCGGATCGATTAAAGTGACTCCATTACGCATATGTGCTTCGTTAATGCGTTTTCTCATGATTTTTTCTGCTTGAGAAAGCGCAACGCGATCATTTACACCAAGAGTTTCATCAAAGTTGTCTGTTTGATACGCAGATACAACTTCTCCCTCAGCTTTCAAAATCTCAATAACGTCCGGCAAGTAGTATTCACCTTGAACGTTATCGTTAGAAACCTTTTTCAAGGCATTGAATAGCGCTTCATTGTCGAAGCAATAAGTGCCTGTGTTGATTTCATTCACACATTTCTCTTTATCGCTGGCATCCTTGTGTTCAACAATTTTCTCTACGAAACCTTCGCTATTGCGAATGATGCGACCATATCCAGTCGGATCATCTAGCTTCGCTGTCAGAATAGTTGCCTTCGCACCTAATTCTTCATGCTGTTTCATTAAAGCGTCCATTGTTTCCGTTCTGATGAGTGGAGTATCACCACAAATGACAAACGTTGTACCTTGCTTTCCCTGTAAAAGCTCTTCTGCTTGCATAACAGCGTGCGCAGTGCCTAATTGCTCGCTTTGAAGCGCAAATTGGGTTCTGTCACCCAATTGAGATTGAACTTTCTCCGCTCCGTGTCCTACAATTGTTACAATCTCCTGCACATCAAGAGCTGATACCTGATCCAGTACATGAAGTACCATAGGCTTTCCGCAAACTGAATGCAATACCTTATACAATTTAGACTTCATTCTCGTGCCTTGCCCAGCTGCTAATACAATGGCATAACGATTATTCATGACACCCTCCCTGCACTTTATATAAATTTTTAATAGTTCACTTCACAATTATCCTTATAAAATATATATCAAAAAGGAGTTGTTTTCAACAATCGATACTGATTTCCTTTAATTTATTATATTTTCTAAATGTATTGAGGTATCATTGTCCCATTACCAATAGCCCTATGAAAAGGCAACAACCTATTTTATTATTGTGGACGATACCGCTTTATGAAATGCGTTTAATGGAGAATTTAATGGAATAAATACGAATGGGGAATCATAAAGTAAAAGGGGAATTAATCTTGAGGGCAAAGAAAAAGAGCCATACTAAGAAGTAGGCTCCTGATGCTTGTTTCGGTTACTAAGGGTAGTGATCGGCTCAAAAGATTAAGCGCCTGCTTCCTCTAATTCAGCTTCTTCTAACCCTTCAACTTCACCTAAACGATGATATTCTGCTAAAACAGAATCTTGAATCTTTCCTCGTGTAGAAGAATTGATTGGATGTGCAATATCGCGGAACTCTCCATCAGGAGTACGTTTGCTCGGCATTGCAACAAATAATCCATTATTACCGTCAATTACACGGATGTCATGAATTACAAATTCATTGTCTAAAGTAATTGATGCAATTGCTCTCATGCGGCCATCCGTATTAACGCGGCGCAATCTTACGTCTGTTACTTCCATCGTGTTCACCACCTTCAATTATTAGAAAAGCTTATGACTATGAATTCCACATAAACTATTCATAATCCTTCTAAACTTGTAAATTTTTTTCTGTTTTTTGGGAAAATACTAAATAATGAAGGTTTTTCTATATTTTTATGTGTCTCTAGAATCATTTTTCAACGGAAAATAAAAAAACACCCGTTATTATTTAACGAGTGCTATCACTTCTATCTCTATTAATACATCTTTCGGCAATCTAGCTACTTCCACGCAAGATCGTGCCGGCTTATGCTCCGAGAAATATTCTCCGTATACTTCGTTTACTGCCGCAAAATCATTCATATCTTTAATAAAGACTGTTGCTTTCACAACTGTTTCAAGCGAAGCGCCTGCGGCCTCCAAAACAGCCTTTAAATTCCGGAATACTTGATGCGTTTGTTCCTGCACACCGCCTTCAACCAATTGCCCCTCAGCAGTTAACGGAATTTGACCAGAACTAAAAAACAAATTATTGACTACGATCCCTTGAGAATACGGCCCAATTGCTGCCGGAGCCCCTGTAGTAAAAACAGCTTTCATAAAAAAACCTCCCCTTTGATTCTTTTACTTATTTTTGTTAATTACATCAAAATAATTGCCTTTTGTCACGTTAATCTTTTTATCTTTTACATCCACCTCAGACAGCTTCAATAAAGATAAATAGTTATCGACCAAACGTTCTTCCGTTTCTTCGGATTCAATCAACACGGTGATACCGGCTACCGTTGCATTGAATTCTGCAAGCAAATCCGTCATCCCTTTAATCGTCCCGCCTGCTTTCATGAAATCATCAACAACTAATACCTTCGAGCCTTCTTCTAGGCTCCTCTTCGATAGCAGCATTGTCTGGATGCGTTTAGACGATCCGGAAATATAATTGATGCTGACTGTAGGTCCCTCTGTTACTTTATTATCGCGTCGCACAATCACGACCGGTACATTCAAGTAACTTGCCACTGCGTTGGCAATCGGAATCCCTTTCGTTGCCATTGTCATGACAACATTTATCTCTTGATCGGCATAAGCCGACGCAATCACGCGTCCAACCTTTTTCATTAGCTGTGGATTCCCGAGCACATCATTCATATACAAATAGCCGCCAGGCAAAATTCGATCTGGCTTTGCCATGATGTCGCACATTTCGTTCAAAAATAACGATGATTCTTCTTCATTTGATTTTACGATATATTTTACGCCGCCAGCTGCTCCGGGCACTGTAATCAGCATACCGATTCCTCGTTGTTCAAATGTTTCTTTAATAATCGTTAAATCTTCACTGATTGAAGATTTTGCCGATCCGTATCTTTCTGCAAAAAAGGTGAGCGGGACAAGCGTGCTTGGATTGTCTAATAAATAATTAGTCATATCGACAAGCCTTTCACTTCTACGAAATTTCAATGTCATCCCTCCAAAATCCGAATATTAATATAATTATATTACATTAACATACGTGTCTATTCAAGTTCCTTTCATTCTCCGAGCATTCTTACTGCATGCACTTGTTCACAAAATCCTCGCAATCCGTTATAGACGCGATTCATCCGTGAATCATACTCGACTAAGCCGAACACTGTCGGACCGCTGCCGCTCATTAAAACAGCGTCGGCACCGAATCTTTTCATCTGGTTTTTAATATGTAACACTTCCGGATGGAGCGATAAAGTTACATTCTCCAGTACGTTCCCGATGTTGTCACATACTCCTTGATAGTCATTTGTTTCGATTGCATGAATCATCGCCGGAATATTAGGATGCTTCACATTTTGCAAATCCAATCGTTTATATACATCCGCAGTCGAAACGCCTTTGAGCGGTTTCGCCAACACAACCCAACATTTCGGCGGACTTGGCAAATGCTTTATGCGCTCTCCTCTTCCTGTCGCCAAAGCTGTGCCTCCGTACACGCAGAAAGACACATCCGATCCGATTTCCGCGCCTAATTTGGCCAGTTCATCCATGCTGAGTCCAAGATTCCATAGACGGTTCAATCCTCTTAATGTCGCTGCCGCATCGCTGCTTCCGCCTGCCAGACCGGCTGCAACAGGAATATTCTTCTCGATTTTAATCGAAACACCTTGCTTTATATGAAAACGTTCTTTCAGCAGAGCCGCTGCCTGATAGGCTAAATTTCGATCATCATCCGGAACATAGCGGTTATGCGAAAAAATTGTTATACTGTTTTGTTTCTTTTCTTCAATTTCTATACGATCCGCCAAATCTACAGTAGTCATAATCATTTCCACTTCATGATACTGATCAGGTCTCTTGAAAAGCACATCAAGAGCAAGATTAATCTTTGCCGGCGCTTTCTCCATTAGTTTCACTTCAATCCACCTACTTTACGTTCTTAACAAGTTCTTGTCCTATTTTACCATATCTCTATTTTGAAAGCGTCGTTTTTTACGATGCATACTATAATTCGAATACTATTCGGAAATTATGAAAATGAACAGATGGTTAAAAGCATAGTTTACCATCTTCCTTCTATAAAGTCTTGTAATCACCGGTTTGATTTTACCCGAACCTGAATGCAATGAAAGACCAAAGCATTAAGCCTTGGTCTTTCATTTTGTTGCAGTACATGATTGATCGTTTCAGGCTTTATTTTCTGCTGCTTTGTTCGGCAAGATTCGATTGAGCGATTTCAATCGCCCTCTTGACCATGTTTCCCGCATCACGAGCCTTAATGCCTCCCCAGCCTTCTTTTTGGACAACATCATAAAATCCTAGCTCCTTCGCAAGCTCTTCCTTGAATCTTTCTGACATGATCCCTCTTCTGGCCAAAAGACAACAACTCCTTTTCTCACGCTGCAACAATCTTAGTCTTTGTCTTTTATGCTTTCTTTATAAGCATAAAAGCGCAAGCATCCTGTTTAGCACCGGATGGACTGGATATTGCCGAAGTACATTAGGTGTCGGGCGCTGGAGCTGGTATCGATACACTTCTTTAAATTTTTATACAATGTAGATTTTTATAATTTCCTAAAACATTAAAAAGACAGTAAACATAATGTTTACTGCCCGCTTAAAGCTACTTTCCCTGCTGTTTCGTCAAAGAAGGTAAGTTGTACAGTTTCTGTTAAAACATCCGCATAACTGTAGGAGACTCTTTCAAAAGCATTTTCATCCTGATCAAGCTCAATTACGAATACAGAAGGATAGGTTTCTGATAACGTACCGAATCGTTCAACCGTTTTTCTTCTGCCGCCATTCGCTTTTAAAACGAGCCTTTTTCCTAAATTTGAATCTAAGGCCTTTTTAATATCAGCTAAAGTTTTTGGCATGCTCGGTCCACCTCACTTCGTTTAGTATATCACATATTAAGATAAACCGTCAAACAAAATATAAAATTATATCAGTAGATAAATTTACTTGTC
>JBJFHH010000257.1:0-7274 GCA_051893475.1 Bacillus sp. (in: firmicutes)
AAGCATTCTGCTGTAAAAGCGGGAGCCATAATCCATACGTTAGTTTTGCCTTCCTCTGCAAGCTTTGTGAGCACGTCGCTCGTTGCCGGCTCCAGCCAAGGCTCTTTTCCGAACTTTGATTGAAATGATTCGACGAATTCAAGATTCGGAAATTTTTTGCGGAGCGCATCGCTCGTTATCCGGCAGCGGTTCGGATAATCATCTCCTGTTTGCGCATAGCGCTCAGGAATTCCGTGATAGGAAAGCACAATGGTGTCCGGTTCTCCGAAAGCATCGATAGCATCTTCAATTCGTTTTGACAACAGTTCAATCCATTTTGGATGATCGGCAAAGTCCCTGATGAAACAAACTTCAGGAATATCTCGCCATTCTGAAAGAGTTCTTTGGACAGAATCCCAAATCGAAGCGGTCGTTGTCGATGAATATTGGGGAAATAAAGGGACTATGATTAGTTTCCGCACACCCCATTCATGAAGCTTTTCCAATTCATCTTTAATCGACGGCTGACCGTAATTCATAGCAAATGCCACCTTCAATTGGTCGTTTTCGATTCTTTCCTGTAGTTTTTCTGTTTGTTTTTCGCAGTACGTCAATAATGGCGAGCCTTCTTCCGTCCAAATTGATTGATATAATTGTGCGGATTTTGCCGGCCGGACTTGCAAAATAATGCCGTGCAAGATCGGCAGCCACTTCCAGCGCGGCAAATCAATCACGCGCCGGTCGCTTAAAAATTGCTTTAAATAAGTTCGGACTGAGGATGCATCAGGTGCATCAGGTGTTCCTAAATTAATGAGTAATACTGCAGTCTTCTCCATCTGATCCTCTCTTTCAATGCAAATAATGGCATCTATTGTTCAGGTTTTCACTTACTTTTATTATATCGAATCAGGTACGTTCTCTACCTTCAGTTTTTTGACAATTTGAAAAACAGAAAACTAATTAATAGAAAATTATAAAAATATTGACAATTAATTCTAAAGGGTATAAAGTGGGGGTAGAAATAATTAATCACATTTGAATACTCGGGAATAACTTGTGTGCAGTAAAGGGGATGATGCAAATGAACAAAAAATACGTAGGAAGCAATCGAGCACTTTCACAGGTTCAATTTCGCCAAAAGAATGGAAATAGTGAGAGTTGTTGACATTAGCGAATTAAATAAAATTTTCTGCTCTTAAACCAACTAAACATATAAGGGAAATATATATTTGTAGAGTAAATAGAGAAAAGGGGAATAGTCATGAATATAAAACGATCACTTAAACTTGCTGCAGCAGCTATCACTGTTACATCGATTCTGACTGCTTGCGGAGGAGAACAAACAAAAACGGTAACGAATGAAGAAGGAGAAACGGTAGAGGTAAGAAAAGTAAAAGTAGCATTTGATCAAGCGGGCAAACCGATTACGTACACAGATGAAAACGGCAATCCTACCGGCTATGATGTGGAAGTGATGAAGCTGGTTGATGAGGCTCTTCCGGAATATGAATTTGAATATGTCGGAACATCCAATGATGATTTACTGATTGGAGTGGAACAAGGGAAATATCAGGTTGGCGTTAAAAATGCTTTTTGGACAGAGGAGCGTACCCATAAATATATTTTTCCAGAAAACTTCTCGGGTTTAAGTAGTGCCGGTCTTGTATTGAAGAAAGAAAATGCAAATATTAAAAATCTGTCTGATTTTGCATCAGCAGGCTTTACTTTAGCTCCAATAGCTGCTAATAATGCGCAGTATACGATTGTTGATGAATATAATAAGGCGAATCCTGATAACCCGGTGAAACTTGTAGCCGGAGAAGAATTCAGCGTTGATGTGCCGCAATGGGTAAATGAAGGTCGTGTTGACGGCGGCATTGCTATTGAAGGTTCATTCAAAGGTCAAGTGTTGGATGAAAACGGACCATATTATAACTTGAAGGATGAAATTGTTTACAATGAGTTCGCGGTAATAAAAACGTGGCCGCTGTTCAACAAAAAAGAACAGGAATTTGCAGATGCTTATGATCGTGCTCTTGAGGAGATTTACGAATCCGGGAAATTGAGAGAACTAAGCAAAGAGTTTTACGGCCGAGATTTATTCGAAGTATTGGACTCAGTAAATCGATAAAAGGTAATGAAACTGGACTGTTGAGTGCACGTTCTCTCAACAGTCTTTCTTATACATTTTAAAGAAAAGCGGTGAGAGAAATGGAGAAATATTTCGATGCGACCTATATATGGAATGCATTGCCGGAATTACTCCCATACTTATGGATTACTTTTGCAGTGGCCGGTTTATCCGTATTATTCGGTTCAGTGATCGGACTTCTATTGGCTGCAGCCAAGATTGGTTCTAACAGATGGGGCCGTCGACTGGCAAACGGTTATACAACGGTGATGCGCTGTACCCCTTCAATCGTGCTTCTATTCCTTGTTTATTACGGAATCCCAATTCTGTTTGAAGGGTTTGGGGGCGATTTGCAGGGTGTTCATGCCGGTGTTTTTGTCGTGATTACCTTCACTTTGCAATTTGCTGCTATTATGTCAGAAGTGATTCGCTCGGCTTATGAATCGATTGATAAAGGGCAATATGAAGCGGCTGTCAGTGTTGGACTCAGCCCCTTTCAAGCATATAGAAGAATTATTTTTCCGCAGGCGTTTGTTGTCGCATTACCGAACTTCGGTAATGGTTTAATCGCCATTCTTCAAGAGGGAGCCTTGGCCTATACAATTGGTTTTATTGATATTGTCGGAAAAGCCAATCTGATTATCGCCAGCAATTATGGTACACACACTTTGGAGATTTTCCTGGCGTTGGCATTGATCTATTGGATATTGGCAATTGCGATTGAGAAGTTTTTTGGGAAGCTGGAAAAAATCTTCAGCAAAGGAAATCAATCAGTGAAAATAACGTAAGGAGGCGATTTTATGTCATTTAACTTTGAGTTTTTAGTGGATACATTTTTTGTGGCATTATCAGGTGTTCCAGTCGTGCTTCTTGTTACAGCCGTGTCATTGCTGATTGCCATTCCGTTTGGCTTTTCTTTGGCATTAACAAGGGTTTATAAAATTCCGGTGCTTCATCGTATCGCCCAAGTGTATGTCTCTTTTGTGCGCGGAACGCCCATCATTATTCAAATATTTGTTTTATATAGCAGTATTCCATTGATTCTTACAAGCTTTTTTGAAAAATACAATATCGATGTAAAAGTATACGATATTAATCCGGTTTGGTATGGTTTTATTATTTTCTCTTTCAATACGACAGCCATCTTAATAGAAGTTTTCCGCTCGGCATTAGGTACAGTCAATAAAGGCCAGCTTGAGGCAGCTCAATCGGTTGGTTTGACGAATGCGCAGGCATATCGCCGTATCATTATCCCGCAGGCGGCTGTTGTGGCAATTCCCAATTTATGTACAGCAACAGTCAATTTAATTAAAGCGACATCTTTGGGCTATGCATTTTCCTTGCAGGAAATCACGCTAAAGGCAAAGGTTGCTGCAAATGTCGGTTATAACTATTTAGAGGCTTATATTGATATTTTCATTGTTTACATGATTTTGTGTATGGTCGTGGAATTTTTATTTAAACGTTACGAGCTGCATTTGCGCAAATATAAATATGCAGGCGCTTAAATAGGGGAGGCAAGCTTGATGCTGAAAATTAAAGATATTCATAAATCATTCGGTACAAATGAAATTTTAAAAGGGGTGGATATTTCCATTGCTAAAGGGGATGTTGTTGTCATTCTTGGTCCAAGCGGATCTGGAAAAACGACCTTGCTTCGATGCATCAACTTTTTGGAAAAAGCCAATAAAGGTCATGCGAACTTCGGTGATATAAGTGTAGATTTGCATACCGCTTCAAAGAAAGATATTCATCAAATCAGACAAAAAACAGCCTTTGTGTTTCAAAACTATAATTTGTTCAATAATAAGACGGCATTGGAAAATGTGACGGAAGGGCTGATTATTGGCAGGAAGGTTCCAAAAGCAGAAGCACTTGAAATAGGACGTAAAGCACTAGATAAGGTTGGACTTTCCGACAAGTACAATGCTTATCCCTCACAGCTCTCCGGAGGACAGCAGCAGCGTGTCGGCATTGCGAGGGCTGTTGCCTTGAATCCGGATATTATCCTTTTTGATGAGCCGACATCGGCGCTTGACCCGGAACTGGTTGGAGAAGTGTTGGCTGTTATGAAGGATATTGCTAAGGATGGAACGACCATGCTTGTTGTAACACATGAAATGTCCTTCGCGAAGGATGTAGCCAACCGCGTAATTTTCATGGATGGAGGTGTCATTGTAGAAGAGGGTACACCTCATGAAATCTTTGTTAAGCCAAAAGAAGAACGGACAAAGCAATTTTTGAAAAGGGTTTTGCCGGAAGATTACAATTTTCATATTTAAAAAGTGCCTGGAGCATTTCGAGTAAAATCGGATCTGCTTCAGGCACTTTTTTATATTGACAATGATTCTCAATGTCAATATTATATTAATATAATATTTTAGGTTGGTGGATAAAGTTGAATATATTTTTGATGATACATAAATTCGCATTGCTGTTAACGTTAATAGCAGGTATTTTTATGCTGTTTAAAGAGAGTAAAATAATGCGGAATATCCATTACATAAGCGGAATTGTTTTAGTAGTTTCTATATTTATATATGTATTTCAGACATCTTTTGCAAGTGCTGGTTATGTACTGTATGGATTGCTGCTGTTGCTTGCTTTCTTCAGTCCGAAATTGTTCAGGAAAAGCAGAACAATCCTGATTCATACAGGTATCGTGTCGTTATCGATTGTTTGGTTAGTGCTGGTTCATATCATTTAAGGAGGATTAAAGTATGAAGAGAACGATATTGTTGGTAATCGGCTGGCTCTGTTTTTTCATTGGTATAATCGGAGTGGTGATTCCTCTATTGCCGACAACGCCTTTTTTGCTCGTTACGGCAGCGCTTTTTGCAAAAAGCTCGAAAAGATGCGAGGCATGGCTTGTATCCAGCAAAGTGTATAAACGATATGTAACACCATTCAAGCAGCAGGGCGGTTTAACGCTCAAGAAAAAGCTTGAGATATTATTGCTTGTCTATACAGTGTTGTTCATTAGCGCTCTGCTGGTGCCGCATGTGCATGCAAGAATTGCATTAGCTGTCGTGGCCTTTGTGAAATTGATTGTTTTAATCAAGCTGCCGACTGCTAAACAAGGGGAGATGGTTTTATGATTCAAAAGGAAATGATTGCTTATACGAAGCGGTACCGTATGAGTAAAGTGCTGAGCTTAATTACGGTGCTTCAAGTACTGAATTTATGTGCAAATATCGTCATTGCCTTTGGGATTGCTGATATTTTTTCAAAAATGCTTCAAGGTGAAACGGTTGGGTTGACGATTGGGTTAGTAACAGTTGTCATCTTGCTATTGGCTCTAAAAGCAACTTGTCATTACTACAGCACAAAGCTGACTCATTATACATCGCATGAACTGAAGCACGCTTTGCGCAAGGAATTATTTCAGAAATTATTATCATTCACACCGCAGCAAATTACATCGCTGCAAATCAGTAAAATGAGCCAATTGAGCGTTGAGGGAATCGAGAATATCGAAACATACTTCAGTCGTTATTTGCCTCAATTATTTTATAGTCTGCTGGCGCCGCTTATTTTATTTGCTACATTATTATTTATTCAGTGGAAAATTGCACTTGTTTTATTAATTAGTGTATTTCTGATTCCAGTTTCGATTGTTTCTGCGGTTAAGCTTGGAAAAAGAATTTTTAATATGTACTGGAATAAATATTTGAACGTCGGCAAGCGTTTCGTTGAAGGTGTACAAGGTTTACATATATTGAAGCTATATAACAGCGATCAAAAATTCCATGATGTGATGAATGACGAAGCGGAGGAATTCCGTGTCATGACGATGCGCGTATTACGTATGCAACTCCAGTCAATTACGATTATGGATTTAGTTGCGTACGGCGGGACAGCGGCAGGGATCGTGCTGTCTGTTGTTTCATTCATGTCAGGTGAGATTTCATTCTTCGGATTTATTTGCTTCGCTTTATTATCGATTGAATTTTTCGTGCCGCTTCGTTTACTAGGTTCGTATTTTCATGTCGGTTTAAACGGCGTCAGTGCGGTTCAATTACTGTCTTCTGTTTTGGAAGCGGAAGTCGAGTTAAAGGAACAGAAGAATGTTGCTTCTGTAAAAGGAGAGTTACATATTGATACTGTTTCGTTTGCTTATCCGGAAAAAACGGAGGAACCGGCATTAAGCAGTCTTGATATAAAGATCAAGAGCGGGCAATTCATCGGTGTTGTCGGTGAATCCGGTTCAGGAAAAACAACACTCAGCCATTTGCTGCAACGCTTTTTAGAGCCGACAAACGGAAAAGTGAGGATCGGTTCGACGGATTTGAGCGAGCTTTCCACAAATCAAGTGCATGAAATTATCGGCAGTGTCAGTCATACGGCGCATCTGTTTGAAGGGACGATTTTTTCTAACTTACAAATTGCTTCAGATTCATTAACGGAAGATGTGGCCAGCGAAGTTTTGAAATTTGTCAGATTAGATGAATTCAGTTCGAATCTTTATGCGCCGGTGAGCAGTGAGGGTGTGAATTTATCAAGCGGTCAGCGTCAAAAGCTGGCAATCGCGCGCATGCTTCTGAAAGATCCGCAAATTATGATTTTTGATGAAGCGACAGCCAATATCGATCAGCAAAGCGAAAATGATATTTTCCATATGATGAAAGAATTGAAGATGGAAGGCAAGACGTTAATTGTCATTACCCATCGACTGCATAATGTCATTAACAGTGATTCGATTCTAATGCTTGAGCGCGGCGAGTTGATTGAACAAGGCACACATGAACAGTTAATGCAGCAAAAAGGAAAGTATGCTCATCTGTATGAAGAGCAGCAATCTCTTGAAACATTGCAATTTGAGATTGGAGCGTAAGCGCATGAAGAAGACGATCAGTTTTAAAGAGTTAAAACAATTAATGCATATATTGAAGCCGCTGATTCCTCATATGATTTTGACGATTATGCTTGGAACACTAGGCTATTTGGCCATCACAGCGATTACCGTTTTAGGAGGGATGGCGGTTCTTCAATGGAGTGGATTTGCTCACTATCAAACTTTCTCGATTCTAATCAGCGGAATAGTCGCTGCCGGAGTGTTACGTGCAATATTTCGTTTAAGTGAGCAATATTGCACGCATTACATCGCATTTCGAATTTTGGCGCTCGTGCGCGACCAAATATATGCGACGCTGAGAAAATTGAG
>JBJFHH010000258.1:0-1774 GCA_051893475.1 Bacillus sp. (in: firmicutes)
TAGCGAATAACACGACAAGTAAATAGTATTCGCCCACATTATCGAAAGATGGTGTGGGCGTTTCTTTTTGGCTCTAATCGCTACAATTTGTAGAGGTTAGAGCCTTTTTTTATTTTGCAGTCCATTCGCCTTGAATGGACTTTTTTTATTTTTTTCAAATTTTTTTGAAAAATGGTTTTATTTTTGCCCTTCTCGCTGGCTACTCCTTGAGGGCAAGTTGAAATGTTCAGTTTGTCCAAGCACCTTGACAACTGAATACACATTCAACAAGTACATTCCTGATCGGAGTATAATGCTCAGCCGGATGAAGGTGCGCCAAGAACCTCCTGCCCGTAAGGGTTATTACGGAAAGCAAGGTGGGTAGCGATTCCGAACTATTCTGAAATATCCGATTGCTACGGATAAGGCGATGAAACGATTCAGGGATAATGATACTTCTCTACGGAGCTGGCGGAGAACCCGGCAGAGGTGAAATTCCTATGAGTTCGGTTAGCAACTGAACGCTTGTTGATTTCCTTTTATGCATTTGGGGGATGAGATCGAATTAAATGCAACGACTTAAGCGCAAAGGGATAAATACTCTTTGCGTTTAAGTGGATCGAAAGATTCAAATCAAACGAAAGGAGGAAAGCCAATGCCTAACTGTAAAACCATTGCTATCTGCAATCAGAAGGGCGGCACAGGCAAAACGACCACAACGGTCAATTTAGGGATAGGGCTTGCAAAGCAAGGTAAAAAGGTACTCCTTGTAGATGCCGATCCGCAGGGCGACCTCACGACCTGTCTTGGATGGAAAGATAATGACAGTCTGCCGACTACCATTACCACTAAGTTATCCGAGATAATGCGTGAAGAAAACGGAAACCCGAATTTCGGTATTCTCCATCACGAGGAAAATGTTGATTTGCTTCCCGCAAACCTTGAACTGTCCGCTATGGAAATGATGCTTGTAACGACTATGAGCCGTGAAACCGTTTTGAGAACCTATCTGAATAAGGTAAAGAACGATTACGAATATATCCTGATCGACTGTATGCCTTCCCTCGGTATGGTAACTCTGAACGCTTTAGCGGCGGCAGACAGCGTAATCATTCCCGTTCAGGCTCAGTATCTTCCCGCAAAAGGAATGACACAGCTTATGCAGACCATCGGGAAGGTCAAGCAGCATATCAACCCAAGCCTGAAGATTGACGGTATCTTACTGAATATTGTAGATAACCGAACAAACCTTGCGAAAAGCACGGCGGACGCACTGCGGAAAAACTACGGAAGCGTGATTAAGATATATCACTCAGCCATTCCTATGGCAGTAAAAGCCGCAGAGGTAGCGTCGAAAGGTGTCAGCATATATAAGTATGAACCGAACAGTCCTGCGGCGAAGGCTTACGCTGAATTGACAAAGGAGGTGTTAGCCGATGGCAGGAAGAAAGAGCGACTTCACTCTGCCGACGCTCGATGACCTGTTCTCAACACAGGAAATGAGAGACGATGCGAAACTCGCAAAAATCCGGGATATTCCCTTGGAGCTGATAGATGATTTTCCCGACCACCCTTTTAAGGTGCGTGACGATGAAGATATGATGCAGCTTGTTGAGAGCGTCAAGGAGCGTGGGGTTATCACCCCGGCAACAGTCCGTCAGAAAGAGGACGGCAGATATGAGCTTGTATCGGGACACAGACGAAAACGAGCGTGTGAGCTTGCAGGCTTTGAAACGCTCAGATGTGAGGTAGTTGACCTTACAAGAGATGAAGCGACCATCTTAATGGTGGAAAG
>JBJFHH010000259.1:0-1768 GCA_051893475.1 Bacillus sp. (in: firmicutes)
TGATCCGCATCCAGTTGGTCAACACGCTCTTTGGCCCTCATGACCGCATCCGCCTGATAAGGCAGTAATTCATCGAAAACATCAACGCTCTTTTCGTAGTTTTCCAGATAACCTCTGCTTTTCAGGATATTGATGACCGTATCACAATCCCGCAAATATCCGGTCCGTTTCTCGAAATGAAGCAGATACCAATACTCAAAAGAGGGATTTGAGTAGGCAATCTGATAGCCATGCTTTTCTGCGTACTCTGTAGCAGAATAAAGCTCCTGATCCTTATTGTCATCACAGTCAAACACGCACCAAAGCTGGTCACCATCCTTGGGATAGTAATCTGCCTGAGAAATCAAGGATTTTGCGTGCTTTACCAGATGCTCTGCTGCCTTATGCTTCGATGAGATCGGAATAATGTCCACCAGACAATTCCGAGATCGGAAATGCTTAAAGTATAAGGTTTCTGTTTCCTTGCCCTCGCAGATGATGTAGATGATCGGTCTGCGTTTACGCCGTGCCGCTTTGTTGGGGTCGTACTCTTTTCTCATCTTTGCCACACGCCGTCACCTCCGATAAAGGGGATTGCCCCAAACCGTCCCTGGAGATATCCCTTGCGTACATTTTCTCCCTTTCTCGGAGAG
The DNA here is from genome assembly GCA_051893475.1 of Bacillus sp. (in: firmicutes). Taxonomy (GTDB): domain Bacteria; phylum Bacillota; class Bacilli; order Bacillales; family DSM-1321; genus Bacillus_AD. The sequence goes on from JBJFHH010000259.1 coordinate 633, forward strand.
AAGGAAGAAAGCGAATACAATTCTGTTGCACAGGACTTATCGTCTTTTTCAGCAAACCAGATCTGGTCTCTACGGAAGAAATTCAGGTCAAGAAGCATTGCGTCATGGGTTGTGAACAGAAGCTGCGCTCCCTTGGTATTTACATTCTTATCCTGTACCATTTCAATCAATCTCTTGGTCAGGAGGGGATGCAGGCTATCTTCAATTTCATCAACCACCAAAAGGGCACCGTTTTCGAGTGCCTGCAGCCAACCGCCGATACGGGCAAAGAAATGCTGTGTACCGGCTGACTCCTGATCCATCAGAAGTTGAAAATGTTCTACACTCCCATCTTCGTGGATGATTCGATGCGTTGTGGTGATAACAGGTGCTTTCCCTGTAATATCTTTGATGCTCACATCGGAGATCCCGAGATCAGCCAGCATCAGCTCTTTCAGAATACGGGCTTTCTTATCGTCCCCACTTACGATCTGTGCAATCGTTTCCGAGGTCGCCGGTTCTTCCTCCATCAAAAATGTCAGCTTTTCAAGAAACCATTTATACGCATTTTCTGTCTGCGGCAGATTCCAGTCATTAGAAGATACCAGATAAAGCTTGTTATCCGGGGTTCGATTGCTCAGAGTTGTCTGCTCGTTGACATTCTCTCGAAATTCATATACCCCGTTATCTCTGGAAAAAATCAATGCCTCGCGTCCATTGGGCCAATGATAAAGATATTCGGTGTAAATCTTCTTTTCATCAAAAGAAAAACCATAGGCATAACGTACTCCATGATAAATGAATACGATTTCGAAGGAAGTAGGCTCCGCATTTCCTCCAAACGGCTCCCATGGTAACTTCTGGCCCTTCAACGACTTTGCCGCATCTCCGACAATCATTTCTCTCATCGTGCGCATCGCGTGCAGTACATTGCTCTTTCCTGCAGCATTTGCTCCATAGATTGCAATCGCAGGAAGCAGTGCCTTTTTTGTATCAGGATGAAGCAAGTATTCCTCCAAAGACTTATCCTTGGAAGCTGCAAAGCTAACCACAGCACTGCGCTTGATTGATCTGTGGTTTTCAATCGTAAACTGTATAAGCATAAACGACTACCTCCTCGTTTACAGTATTCTCACTATCCAGCCTTATTATAGCAG
>JBJFHH010000260.1:0-1765 GCA_051893475.1 Bacillus sp. (in: firmicutes)
TTTTAGGAGAGTGAAGGTATGAGTAAAAAAGAACATTTCATCGAACTTATGTATAAGGCATCTACCGGTATAGCGAATGCGGTATTGGTCACTCTTGGGATTGGTTTATTATTCGAATCAATCGGCGGTTATCTTGGTTGGGAGATGTTTTTGACAATCGGCGGAGCAGCGAAAGTGCTTTTGGCACCGGCCTTAGGTGCAGGAATTGCCTATCAGCTCGGTGGTAATTCACTAGTAATTTTCAGTGCCATGGCATCCAGTACTGTCGGAGGTGCAGCGATTCAGAAAACGGCAGAAGGTTATTTTACAATCGTGACGGGACAACCGATTTCGGCTGTATTAGCCGCAATCATTGCTACATATGTCGGGATGAAGCTGACTGGTAAAACGAAGCTTGATATTATGGCGATTCCTTTAGGGGCAGTGTTAGTCGGGGGCGTGTCCGGAGTAGGATTAGCGGCGGTAACGACACCGTTATTAACATGGTTAAGTGCACAAATTACAGCGTCAGTGCAAGGTTCGCCGGTGCTTGGATCGATTGTCATTGCGCTTGTGTGGAGTACACTGCTAATGACGCCGGCATCGTCAGCGGCTTTGGCGATTGCGTTGCAGCTTGACCCGGTTTCCAGCGCGGCGGCTTTAATCGGCTGTACTGTACAATTCGTCGGATTTACGGTTATGTCTCATAAGGATAATGACCTAGGCGGCTTCTTAGCACAATTTGTCGTAACACCAAAGGTTCAATTCCCGAACTTAATCAAAAAGCCGATTTACATCATTCCACCATTCGTTGCGGCAGCGATTTGTGCGCCAATTGCAACCATTATGTTTGATTTCCAAGTGCCATATGAGCTTGGAGGCATGGGCTTAAGCTCATTGATTGCACCTATCAGTGTCGTGACAACGCAAGGATTTTCAGTGTTTTTTATTTATGTAGCAGTCGGCATGATTTTACCGGCTATCATAACTCTTGGTCTACATCGCGTTCTGAAAATGATGGGGAAAGTACAAGTTGGCGATCTTCATTTGAAAGTACAATAATAGAGGGGGAAAACAGCTTGGAGGTGATTTCAAGCTGTTTTTTCATCTCGAAACAAAGGCATTCCCCGTCACCCAATACCGCCAAGGATAATGTACTGCCTCTCCTGAGTTTTGGATTCCGATGCGCGGTCCGGATGAGATGTGTTCAGGTTTGAAGCCTTCCGCGATATAAAGGGAGGAGTTGTAGAATGTGTGGCCGTAATCTTTCATTGTAATATTCATCGCCTTCGTCAGTTTGCCCGGCCCATTCGTTAAATTCTTTACATTGTCCGTGCCTCGTCTTTGTTTCATTAAATCAATTCCTTCGACCGGCTCAAGCGCGCGAATCAGTACAGCTTCCGGCTGATCGACTTCCTCACATACAACGTTCACCAAGCAATGGGTGTGCATCACATATGTATAAATATGACCGGGAGAATGAAACATAATCTCCGTCCGTTTCGTTCGGCGATAGTTGAAGCTGTGAGCGGCACGGTCAATCGGACCTTTATAAGCTTCCGTTTCGACAATATAACCGGATGTCACACCATCCTTGCTTCCCTTTACGAGCAGGCAACCGAGCAGGTTCTTTGCTAATTCAAGTGTCGGCGCCTCATAAAATTCCTTTGGCAAAATCGAATGAGTCATTATTGAACAAGCCTTTCCTAAAATAGTACTGTTACTGTCATTATAAAGGTAGCATATGCAAAAATGGAAAATGTAAGCTTCAATTTTAATTTGGCTG
>JBJFHH010000261.1:0-1764 GCA_051893475.1 Bacillus sp. (in: firmicutes)
CTACCGCAGGTTTCCATTGCCTCGCCTCGAAACCGTACGTACACCTCTCAGTGTATACGGCTTCCCATCTATCATAGTCTTTCAGTTTTCGATGATTTTGGCGAAACAGTCCGGGCAGACTGCAAGCGTCTTTCGGCGCCTTGCCAACATAATTCTGTTCCATTCGCTGTCTGGCTTCAGATCTTTCAGCTTCCTGACATGATGCATGCGGATGTCGTTGGCGGCATCGCCGCACAGTTCGCAGACGCCATTTTTGATCCGGGTGCGCAGATAGTTAGGGTTATCGTATTTCACATATGGCGGCAAAAGATCAGGGTCAAATCTGCAAACATCTGTCTTACGCTTAAAGCCGTCATGGTAGAATTCGCAGTATTTCAGACCAGCCTTCGTGTTATAGGGAACGCTGAAAATTCCGTTCCTTCTGTACTTGCGCTGTATCTTATAGACGCTCTTGCGGTATTTCAAACCAAACGTTTTATACATGCTGTATTCCAGGATGAACGCGAAATTCTTAATCACTGTAGCATTATTCGCCATAGAGTAATAGTTGTACATTCCCCGGATTTCAGCATTTACCGTAGATACGATCTCCACATCGGTCATGTGAACCATGTTGCCTCTGTGTTTAGAGTCCCATATTTCTTTACCGTCCTCACCACGACGTATACCGAGTGCCCCGTATTCCATCAGCTTGCCTTGCCACTTGTCTTTTGGCACATATAGCTTAATGACCCCTGTGTGAGTTTTCCGCAGCTGGTGCTTCTTGTCGTACATCAGTGCAGAATTCTTCGATGTCGTGATGTCGTAGCCGAGGAACCGTGCTTTGTCGGTTCCATGTGTAATCTTGGTTTTGGCGTCAGACATCTCCAGATGCAGTGTTGCTTCAAGGAACACTTTAAATTGCTCCTTTATCTGCTGTGCATCCTCATGTGAACCGATTACTCCGATCAGAAAATCGTCAGCGTATCTGCAGTAAAATAATCTTTTGTAATTCTGGTTGCTCGCTGTCATGCTCGGCACATCGTGTAGTTTCGCTATGGCGGCTTTTTGCAGTTTTAGGGCGTCTCTCCTTTCCTCTTTGCCCCATGACTGCCAGTTCTTGCGGTTCCTCTGCCTGATATAGAAGAGTTTACTCGCCGCCCTCCCATATGCATGGTTTGTCTCGCTGTTTCCCCTATCGAATACACTCTTCAGGGATTCTGCAAAATCATCCATTTTTGAGAGATAAATGTTGGCAAGTATTGGGCTGACTCCTGAACCCTGTGGGGTACCGGAGTATGTGCAATGATATATCCACTGCTCCATATAGCCCGCTTTCAGCATCTTCCACATGAGGGCGATAAAGTTCTCGTCCTCGATCCGCTCTCTGAGGATAGCGATCAACACATGGTGATCAAAGCTGTCGAAGCAGGCATGAATGTCTCCTTCGACGAACCATGCGACTCCCGTGAACTGCTTTTGTATCTGTTGCAGTGCCGTGTGACAGCTCCTTTTCGGGCGGAACCCATGCGAGGATTTAGAGAAAGTCGGTTCGTAGATGCTTTCGAGGATCATCCTCACCACTTCCTGAACTAACTTATCCTCTGTAGACGGAATTCCAAGCGGGCGTTTTTTCGTGCTGTTCTTCTTTTCGATATACACGCGCCGCGCCGGGTTTGGCTGATAACTGAAATCCTTCAGGGAGTCGATCAGTTCATTGATTCTCTTTTCGCTCATCCCGTCCAGACTCTTTCCATCTACCCCCGCTGTCATGCTTCCCTGTGA
>JBJFHH010000262.1:0-28787 GCA_051893475.1 Bacillus sp. (in: firmicutes)
AATATCAGGCGAAGGATATTTTGGAGGCCTACAAAGCCATGCTGGTTATGACTGAATTAGCGACAAACACTACATTTTGCTAGGAAGTGAACACGATGGGGAAGTATATTTTGAAACGCTTTGCCGCCATGGTGATTACTTTATGGGTTATCATTACACTCACTTTTTTCCTCATGAATGCGATACCCGGCTCACCTTTTGACCAAGAACGGCAAACAAATGAGGCGGTTCAGGCCAATTTAGAGAAATTCTATAAATTGGATCAGCCGTTGCCGGTACAATATATAAGCTATTTAAAATCAATTGTCACATTCGATTTTGGACCTTCTCTTGTTAAATCTACTCAAACAGTAAATGAAATGCTTGGCGGTGGCTTCCCGATTTCCTTTGAGCTCGGAGCACTCACATTGATTGTCGCAACGATATCCGGTATTGCTTTAGGAGTGCTTGCGGCTCTGCGCCACAACAGCATCATTGATTATTTTGCGATGACCATCGCTGTACTTGGTATATCCGTTCCCAACTTTATTCTTGCTACCCTGCTGATTGAGAAATTATCCGTAGATTGGGGGTTATTTCCGACAGCAACTTGGAGTACGCCGATGCATATGGTATTGCCGACGCTAGCTCTTGCAACCGGACCAATGGCGATCATTGCCCGTTTGACACGCGCCAGCATGTTGGAGGTGCTGACGCAGGATTATATTAAAACAGCCAAAGCAAAGGGGCTGTCTCCAGTGAAAATTATTTGCAAGCATGCACTCCGCAATGCCTTGCTGCCGGTTGTGACCGTGCTCGGTTCATTGGCTGCCAGCATTTTAACCGGAACATTTGTTATTGAAAAAATATTTGCAATCCCTGGAATGGGGAAGTACTTCATCGAAAGCATCAACACCCGCGATTATCCAGTCATTATGGCAACAACTGTCTTTTACGGAGCCATTCTCATCATCATGCTTTTCATCGTCGATATCATATATGGCATTTTAGATCCACGGATTAAATTACATAAAAAGGAGGGGAAAGCATGATTGTTAATCAGCAAAAACAAGCCCCTCAGCAAAATATTTCAGATGACTGGTTTGCTCCTGCCGAAAAGAAGGATATGGCTGCGGAGCTTGTTGTAAGACCGAGTCAATCCTATTGGCAAGATTCATGGAGAAGATTGCGAAAAAACAAGCTGGCGATGGCCGGACTGATATTTTTGATTTTCTTGGTATTCATGGCGATATTCGGACCGATCATTTCGTCTCACAGCTATAACGAGCAAGTGCTTGCCAATCAAAATCAGCCACCGTCTGCTGAGCATTGGTTCGGAACGGATGAACTCGGGCGCGATGTGTTTGCAAGAACATGGGAAGGTGCACGCATCTCTTTATTTGTAGGTTTTATGGCTGCTTTGATTGATTTAATAGTCGGAGCCACTTACGGCGGTATTGCCGGTTATAGAGGCGGCAAGACGGATGCAGCCATGATGCGTTTAGTGGAAGTTCTGTACGGGTTGCCGTATTTGCTGATTGTTATTTTGTTGATGGTTGTATTAGGACCGGGACTTTGGACAATCATTATCGCCCTGACGGTGACCGGCTGGCTCGGCATGGCAAGAATTGTCCGCGGACAAGTACTGCAAATTAAAAACTATGAATTTGTGTTGGCATCAAAGACTTTTGGAGCCGGCACAGGGCGGATTATCCGCAAAAACTTGCTTCCGAATACAATGGGGGTCATCATTGTACAAATGACATTATCGGTGCCTTCTGCAATTTTTGCTGAAGCCTTTCTGAGCTTTTTAGGATTAGGGATCGAACCGCCTCTAGCAAGCTGGGGTTCTATGGCGAATGCCGCATTGCCTGTCATTTTGTCGGGTGATTGGTGGAGATTGTTTTTCCCGGCATTTTTCATCTCATTAACGATGTTTTCATTTAACGTATTGGGTGATGGATTGCAAGATGCATTTGATCCGAAGCTGAGGAGGTAAGCAACGATGAAGAAAATATTACAAGTGCAGAATATCCACGTTTCTTTTCGGACATACGGCGGTGAGGTGAAGGCTGTCCGCGGTGTCAGCTTTGATTTATACGAAGGTGAAACTTTAGCGATCGTCGGTGAGTCAGGCTGCGGTAAAAGTGTGACTTCGCAAGCGATTATGGGGCTGATCCCTGAGCATGTAGGCAAAGTTCATCAAGGTTCGATTCTTTTTAATGAGAGAGATTTGACGAAACTGTCGGATAAGGGTATGCGTTCAGTGCGCGGAGCCGATATATCGATGATCTTCCAAGATCCGATGACGGCGCTGAATCCGACTTTGACAATCGGTACGCAATTATGCGAGGGAATTATCGAACATAAAGGCATTCCCAAGCAGGAAGCGAAGAAAAAGGCATTAGAAATGCTGAAACTTGTAGGTATTCCGAGCCCAGAAATGCGTTTGAAGCAATATCCGCATGAATTCAGTGGCGGAATGAGACAACGTATTGTCATTGCGATGGCGCTTATTTGCGAGCCGAAGGTGCTGATTGCCGATGAGCCGACAACAGCACTTGATGTAACGATTCAGGCGCAAATATTGGAATTGTTTAAGGAAATTCAGCAAAAAACGGGTGTCAGCATCATTTTGATTACACATGATTTGGGCGTGGTTGCATCGGTTGCAGACCGTGTGGCCGTTATGTATGGGGGCAAGATTGTTGAACAGGGCGGCAGAAGGGAAATATTTTATAGACCTCAACATCCTTATACGAAGGGATTGCTGAATTCCGTTCCTCGTTTGGATACGGTGAATAAAGAATTGGAGCCGATTCCGGGCACACCGCCTGATTTATTTTCTCCGCCCATCGGCTGTGCTTTTGCAGCGCGCTGTCCGCAGGCGATGATTGTCTGCGAGAAAATCTATCCGCTGCGAACATCAATTGATGAACAGCATCATGCCGATTGCTGGCTGCTGGATGAGCGAGCTAAAACGAGGTAGTAATGCACTACAACATATATAAATCAAAATAGGGGGTTTCGTATGAAAAAGTTTTGGTCCATTTTATTGCTGGCAATGATGGCTTTCGTTCTGGCAGCCTGCACAACGACAGAAAGCTCGAAAGAATCAGATAACGATGGCGACAAAAAAGAACAGACGGAAGAGAAAAAAGTATTGTATTTGAACAATGGTGATGTTCCGACATCATTTGATCCGCCGAAAGGTTTTGACGCAGTTTCCTACAATGCGTTAAACAACTTGATGGAAGGCTTATTGCGTTTGAATCAGGAAAATGTTGCTGAAGCGGCGATTGCTGAAGATTGGACGGTTTCTGACGACGGTTTGGTGTACACCTTCAATATTCGTCCGGATGCAAAATGGTCTAACGGCGATGATGTGACAGCAAGTGATTTTGTTTATTCATGGACTCGTCTATTGGAGCCGGAAAGAGCTTATCCTTCTGCGTTTCTTGGGTATTTAATTAAGGGAGCAGAGGAATTTAATGCCGGTACAGGTGCAGCCGATCAATTAGGATTGAAGGCGATTGACGAAAAAACGCTTGAAGTAACGTTAACTAGTCCGCAAGCGTACTTTTTAAATGTTATTACAAGTCCTGCCTTTTTCCCGGTTAATGAAAAAGTGGACAAGGAAAATCCGGAATGGTTCAATTCTGCGGAAACATTCGTATCCAACGGTCCTTACAAGCTGACTTCTTGGGATAAGGCAAGTTCGTTTACATTTGAAAAGTATGCGGAGTATTGGGATGCTGATACAGTCAAAATTGATGAAGTACATTGGGCAATCGTCAATGATACAAATACGGAATACCAAATGTTCCAAAATGGTGAGCTAGATAAGTCTGATGTACCGGCTGAATTAAGTGAGCAGTTGCATACAGATGGCAAAGTGACAGTCGATCCGCAGGCAGGTTTGTACTTTTATCGTTTGAATGTCACGAAGGAACCATTCCAAAACGAAAAAATTCGTAAAGCTTTTGCGATGGCAGTCAATCAGCAGGAAATTGTCGATTATGTAACAAAGAAGCAAGAGGAGCCGGCATATGGTTTTGTTTCAACTGGTTTAGTGGACAATCAAGACAAAGATTTTCGTAAAACAAACGGCGATTTGTTAAAAACGGATGTGGAAGAAGCGAAAAAGCTGTTAGCAGAAGGGATGAAGGAAGAAGGCTATACAACGTTGCCTCCTGTTACTTTAACGTATAACACAGATGATACGCATCAAAAGATGGCAGAAGCGATTCAGCAAATGCTTAAACAAAATATTGGCGTAGATGTTACTTTGGAAAATATGGAAAGCGGTGTGTTCGGTGAAAAAGCGAAGGCGCTGGAATTCCAATTCTTCAGAAGCTCATTCCTGGCTGATTATGCAGATCCGATTAACTACTTGGAAAGCTTCCAAACTGGACATTCTATGAACCGTACCGGCTGGAGCAATGCAAAATATGACGAATTAATTAAGGCAGCAAAAGCGGAAGCAGACGAAGCGAAACGTTTTGCCGCATTATATGAAGCTGAGAAAATATTAATGGATGAGGCGCCGATTATCCCAGTCCATTTCTACAATCAATCTTATTTAGTGAATGATAAGGTGACTGGTCTCGTTTATCATCCGGTAGGCTTCCTGGAGCTGAAATGGGCTGATAAGAAAATGGAATAATTAAACAAGCGCATCAGTAATTTGTAAAGATAGCGCTTTGCAAGACTAGAAGGCTGTCTCACAAGAGAGAGGTTGAAATCTGCGGGAAATAGGCAGTTTCGGACATTTCTCGGCTGAGACAGCTCTTTATATAAATGGAGGGACGAATATGTTAGTGAAACCGCAAAAGCTTCAAAAAGGTGATTGTGTCGGTGTAATCGCTCCTGCAAGTCCAACAAACCGGGAATATTTGCAGAAGGGAATCGTTTTTTTGGAATCACTTGGCTTACGAGTGAAAGTCGGAGGCAATGTGTATAAAGATAACGGCTATTTGGCAGGAACAGATGCCGAGCGGCTGTCAGATCTCCATGAAATGTTTGCTGATTCTGATGTAAAGGCGATTATTTGTTCAAATGGCGGATATGGTACAGCGCGAATAGCAGAGCAGATTGATTATGACCTCATTCGACGCCACCCGAAAATATTTTGGGGCTATAGCGATATTACGTTTCTGCATACTAGCATTCGTCAAAAAAGTGGTTTGGTGACGTTTCACGGACCAATGCTTTCATCAGATATGGGTAAAGAAACATGGAGTGATGTTTCAGCTGAATATATCGGTCAGCTCTTTCGTAATGAAGCTGTTGTTTATGATGAACGTATCGCTCCGATTGAGACGCCGATAATTGGTGGGGCGCAGGGGGAACTGGTCGGCGGCAACTTATGTTTGCTTGTTACAACGCTCGGTACACCTTATGAAATTGATACGAAGAATAAAATTTTATTTATAGAAGATATACATGAGGAGCCTCGTTCAATCGATCGGATGCTCAACCAATTGTGGATGGCAGGCAAACTGCAGCATATTACTGGATTAGCTATAGGTGATTTTCATGATTGCGGACCAGGAGAACGTAAGCAAACATTAACGCTTGAAGAAGTATTGAATGATTATATAAATCGTATAAATAAACCGACTTTAAAAGGGTTGAAAATCGGGCATTGCCAGCCGCATGTTGCGGTACCTCTAGGAACAACGGCGATTCTTGATGCTGATCAGAAGCGACTTGTCATTGAGAGCGGCATAAGTTAAGGAAGAAGAACAGCAAAGTATTCAGAAAAAGGATGATACAGATGATGATAAAACAAATAGAAACGTATCGCTTGTCAGTTCCGTTAATTAAACCATTTAAGACAGCACTGCGAACCGTTGAAACAGCAGAGACCATCATTGTAAAAGTTATATGTGAAAACGGCATAACCGGGTTTGGTGAGGCTCCGCCTACACATGTCATCACCGGTGACAGTCTTTACAGCATTGAAACGACGATTCAGCACATTTTTAAGCCGTTTCTGATAGGGAAAGATGTGCGGCTGTTTGAGAAAGTGTTCCAAGGTCTTCACAGTTTAGTGATCGGCAATACTTCGGCTAAAGCAGCAATTGATATGGCCTTGTATGATTGCTTGGCGAAATCTAACAATCTCCCGCTCTATCAATATTTAGGTGGTTACAGAGACAGTCTTGAAACGGATTTTACTGTCAGCGTAAACAGCCCTGAGGAAATGGGAGAAGATGCTTTAAATTATGTGGCGCAAGGCTTTCAAGTTCTGAAAATTAAAGTCGGAAAAGATTGTTTGGCAGACGATATTGCTAGGATTACGAGAATTCGCGAAACGGTAGGAAAACAGGTGAAGCTTCGCTTAGATGCCAATCAAGGATGGACGCCAAAGGAAGCTGTATCAATCATACATAAGCTCGAGGACCTTGATTTAAATATTGAATTAATCGAGCAGCCTGTTCATCGCGGAGATATTCGAGGGCTTAAGCAGGTAACGGATCATGTGGATACGCTTATTATGGCAGATGAAAGTGTCTTTTCCGAGCAGGAAGCATTTGAAGTGCTGAGAACAAGAAGTGCTGATTTGATCAATATAAAGCTGATGAAATCCGGTGGCATTTATAAAGCTTCGATTATTAATAAAATCGCAGAGCTATGCGGAGTTGAATGCATGGTCGGCAGCATGATTGAAACAAAGCTCGGAATATCGGCAGCTGCTCATTTTGCAGCCAGTCAAAAAAATATTACCCGTTACGATTTTGATGCGCCTCTTATGTTGGCGAAGGACGTCATTCAAGGGGGAATTAAGTATGAGGGCAGAATGATTACATTCTCTGACGCAGCCGGATTAGGTATAACGGGTGTAGAGGAAATGATTTCTGATGATTTGTAAAGGAAGTGAGCGAAAGTGTCATTGCAGAAGCTGCATCAACAGTTAATAGAGGAAATTGCCGATATTGATGGGCGGATTTCTTACTTCATCAGCTTTGATGAAGAAGAAGTCCGCTTCCATGAGCATGCTTTAACTTCTCCGGCAAGTACGATTAAGGTGCCGATTATGGTAGAAGCTTTACGTCTTTGTGATCAAGGTCGACTTTCCTTGAAACAACAAGTAGAAATAAAAGTTTCCGATCGGGTTGGCGGTTCCGGTGTTTTGAAAGGGATGGATCTCACTTCACTGACTTTACGGGACCTGCTGACACTCATGATTGTTGTTTCTGATAATACGGCTACCAATATTGTGATTGATTTAATTGGAATGGAGCAGCTCAATGTAGGCTTTCGTCAAATCGGTTTGACATCAACCGCCTTGAAGCGGAAGATGATGGATTTAGAAAAACTTCATCACGGAATTGATAACGTGACGACAGCGAATGATTTGCATCACTGCCTGAAACTGGTGAATGAAACAGCCTTACTCAGTGAGGATAGTAAGCGTGTGTTTTGTGAAATAATGAAGGCTCAGCAGTTTCAGCATAAGCTTCCGTTTTATATGGATGAGCAAAAGTTGATTGTTATGAATAAAACAGGAAGTATAACCGGGGTTGAAAATGATTGCGGGATATTCCAAATAGGCGACCGGACTGTTTATGCAGCTGTATTGTGCCAACAGCTGCAATCGGAGCAGGATGGAATTCGTTTCATACAGTTGGTGGGAAAGAAGATTAGCAGCTTGTTAGAGGAGGGAATCGGATGAAAAAATTAGTGAATGTTCCTGTTGCGACAGTATGGACAACAGCTGAGAGTGCCAGAGATAGTGATTGCAAGGTGTTGACCGCAACAGCCGATATGGAAGCTTGGATTAAGGAAATGGATTATGACCGTTTAATAGAGCTTCATGACCGCAACTTGGTGCAGACACAGGTGCTATATGGGGAAGAGGTTATTGTGACGGAGGAGAAGAATGGCTGGTCAGCCTGCCTTATACCAAGTCAAACTTCCAAGAAAAATAGCCAAGGATACCCGGGCTATATCCCTTCCGCACAGCTTGTTGAACAGCCGCAAAATTGGTCAGACTATCTGCAGTCTGTCTTTGTGAACGTTCATCGCGCCGAGTTGGTCATTGAGGAGTCTGTTCTTCAGTTATCGTACGGAACCGTTTTATTTTTGAACAAAATGGAAGAAGACGTGATTTATGTACAGACACCGACAGGAAGCGGAAGAATTGATCGGAAGTATATGAAGTGGAATGATGATCAAAAGGCTGATGGAAATAGTTTAGTAGAAACAGGCAAGCAATTTCTCGGATTGCCTTATTTATGGGCAGGAAACAGCAGTTTCGGTTATGACTGCTCGGGATTTGTTTACAGCATGTGCAGAGCGAATGGCTATCTGATTCCGCGCGATGCCGGCGATCAATCGGAAGTCGGCAAGGAGATTCCATTTTCGGAAATGGAACCGGGAGATGTGTTGTTTTTTGCTTATGAAGAAGGAAAGGGCGCTTTACATCATGTCGGTTTGTATGCCGGCGAAGGCAGGATGCTTCACTCGCCGAAAACGGGTAAGTCGATTGAAATGATCGAATTGAACGGGACCATCTATGAAAAAGAGCTGTGTAAAGTAAGACGATATGCGGGGGAACTAGTATGACGGCAGAAATTTTATTAAAGCTAAACGAAGTCAAAAAGTATTTCGAATTGGGTAAAGGCGAGGTATTGAAGGCGGTTGATCAGGTCAGTTTACATATCATGAAGGGTGAAACATTCGGCATTGTAGGGGAATCAGGCTGCGGCAAGTCGACAATCGGACGGACCATTATCGGCTTGTATGATGTGACGGATGGAGAAGTCATATACAAAGGGCGAAATGTTCATAAGATGAGTGAAAAAGAGAGATTTTCCTTTCATCGCAATATGCAAATGATTTTCCAGGATCCATATGCATCCTTAAATCCCCGCTCGACGGTTGCGGAAATTATTTTGGAACCGATGGAGGTACATAATCTGTACGGATCCAAGGAAGAAAGAGTAAAGCGGGTTTACAGTTTACTTGAAGATGTCGGGCTGAGCCGCGACCATGCAAACCGTTATCCGCATGAATTTTCCGGTGGGCAAAGGCAGCGAATCGGTATTGCTCGTGCTTTAGCGTTGGATCCGGAATTCATCATTTGCGATGAGCCGATTTCAGCGCTTGATGTTTCTGTACAGGCACAGGTGGTCAATTTGTTGAAAAAACTTCAGGAACAAAAGGGATTGACGTATTTGTTTATTGCACATGATTTATCGATGGTTAAGCAAATAAGCAATCGCATCGGTGTGATGTATTTAGGTCATTTAATAGAAATGACGGATAGCGACCAGTTATATGAAAATCCGCTTCATCCCTATACGCAGGCGCTCTTATCCGCGATTCCGATTCCAGATCCTGATATAGAGGACAAGCGTGAACGCATCATTTTAAAAGGGGAACTGCCGAGTCCAATCAATCCGCCGAGCGGCTGTGTATTTCGGACGCGCTGCCGGTTTGCGATGGAGCAGTGTGCCAGTGAAATACCGGAATGGCAGGAAATCGGCAAAGGTCACTATGTGAAATGTCACTTGCACAAAGAAACAATGACGGAAAGCGGCAACATAAAGGTGAAAATACATCCGCGAACAAATTCATAGACAATCTTTAAATAGCCTTGCTCTAAAAAGAGGGGGCTATTTATTTTGCTATGAAGATATTTGTATGAAAAATAGTTTGGTTGGTAGGTATTGTTGCTTTTGAATTCCATTTTTTATTCGATTAATGGCGCAGTTTAGTGAAAAAAACTTGCTTATTCACCATACTAAATGTAGCTTGATTTTTCAATAAGAGCAGGTTTACCTGGTTACGACAGTTACGATATAAATGGAGGCAACTCAATGGAAGTGAATGTATGTTATTACCCAATAGAAAGAGCCACATTTGGAACAGATTCTGAGGCGACGTACCCTTTTCATCTGGAGGGGGAGGTTCAGTACATTGTGGAAATGGAACATATGGATACACAAATGTTACAACAAACAATCTTGAAAAATTTTGAATTGAAACTTGGAGAATACTAGTCATTCTTATAATAGTAGGAAAATATAAATTGGTAGCAAACGAAGTGGTTCGACGTAGTGGCCAATTTTAGGTTTATAGTATAAGTGCAACTAACGCCTCTGGCTAAAAGGCGAGTGTTCTTTTTAAAGCGATTAGCAATAATCCTTACGAACAGAACCAAAAAATATGATTGTTTTCATAGAATAAAATTATAGCAACAAAGCAAATTGCATAAACGTTATGAACATTTAGAGAGAAGTGTTACAATAATAGTGAACTTAATTGTAAGGAGTGGTTTTATGGAGAACTTCCAACAAAACTTAGAAAAATATGCAGAGCTTGCTGTAAGAGTGGGCGTTAATGTTCAAAAAGGACAAACACTTGTCATTAATACAATGCTCGAAGGAGCTGAGCTCGTTCGCCTAATCGTAAGAAAAGCTTATGAAGCGGGAGCGAAAAATGTTATTGTCAATTGGAGCGACGATACAGTAAATCGTCTGAAATTTGAGCATGCCGATGATTCAGTATTTAAAGAATATCCGAAGCATCGCGCGGCAGAAACAAATGAGCTGGCTGAGCAAGGAGCTTCTTATTTATCAGTTATTTCTTCTTCTCCTGATTTATTGAAAGGAATTAATCCTGAGCGCATTGCCAATAATCAAAAAGCATCCGGTCAAGCGTTAAGCAAATTCCGTCAGCTGATGCAAGCGGATAAACTGCCTTGGTCGATTGTAGCAGTACCTTCACAAGCATGGGCAAACATGGTGTTCCCGGACGCGCCTGAATCTGAGCGTATCGGATTGCTTTGGGACGCTATTTTCAAAGCGACTCGCATCGATCAGGAAAATCCGGTGGAAGCATGGAAGAAGCATAATGAAAACCTACATACAAAAGTAGAATATTTAAATGAAAAACATTATAAAAAGCTTCACTACCGTGCACCTGGAACGGATTTAACAATCGAACTTCCGGAAAAAAATCTTTGGTGCGGAGCAGGAAGCGTCAGCGAAGACGGTACGGAATTCATGGCCAATATGCCGACGGAGGAAGTATTCTCTATGCCGCTTAAAACGGGTGTTAATGGTTATGTGTCCAGCACGAAGCCGTTAAGCTATGGTGGTAACATTATCGATAACTTCACACTGACTTTCGAAAATGGCCGAATTATTGATGCAAAAGCTGAGGTTGGCGAAGAAATTCTGAAGCATCTGATTGAAACGGATGAAGGTTCGCACTACTTAGGCGAAATCGCATTAGTGCCGCATCACTCGCCGATTTCCGAGTCAAATATTTTATTTTACAATACGTTATTTGATGAAAATGCCTCTAACCATTTAGCAATCGGAAGTGCGTATGCTTTCAACCTTGATGGCGGTAAAACGATGTCACGCGAGGAATTGAGCGAAAACGGTGCGAACCAAAGCATTACGCACGTTGACTTCATGATTGGTTCAGACCAAATGGATATTGACGGCATTACAGAAGACGGCAAAGCAGAACCGATTTTCCGAAACGGCAATTGGGCTTTTTAAATCGATTTGTATGTAAAGAATGACAATTATGCTTTACTATGATAAAATTCTTTGAAAAGTCAGAAAATTAACAGTTTCATATTTCATTAAAAAGTGCCTTTAATAAAGGGTAATAGGGAAACCGGTGAAAATCCGGTGCAGCCCCCGCTACTGTAAGCATTTCTACGTTGTCTCGATTCGCCACTGAACGATTTGTTCGGGAAGGTGCAGGCAATACGGATGCGAAGCCAGGAAACCTGCTTTTTAATGTCGTTTACTTTTTTTTCGGCGGGAAAAGAAAGTCAGGGAGCCTGTATGGTACGGATATTATAAGCCTTGACTGATTTTTTCGGTCAAGGCTTTATTTATGCAATTGGAGGGGAATGTAATGGGAAATCGAAACGAAGAAGGGAAGATTCTCGTTTACACGGGAAACGGCAAAGGGAAGACAACAGCTTCCTTCGGGCTGGCAGCTCGCGCTTTAGGTCGAGATATGAAAGTAATTATCTTGCAATTCATTAAATCTCCGGAGTTTACTTATGGAGAAAAAATTGCCCTTGAGAAGCTTGGTGCGCAAGTAGAACAGTTAGGAGTCGGTTTTACTTGGACAAAAACGCCAGAGGAGCATCGTGCTGCACTGAAAGCTGCTTGGGAAAAAGCGAAGGAAACGGTGAAAAGCGGTCAGTACGATTTAATTGTCCTTGACGAATTGAACAATGCCTTAAGCATAGATGCTTTTCCGATTGACGACGTTTTGCCTCTAGCTGATGTGGTAGAAACTTTAAAAAACAAACCTGACGGCACACATATTGTCGTGACAGGAAGGGATGCGAAGGCTGAAATTAAAGAGATTGCCGACTTAGTATCCGTCATTGAAGAAGAAAAGCATTATTACAAGGATGGCGTTGATGCCATCTATGGAATTGAATATTAATTGGGGGTTAGAAGATGAATAAGCAACTTTGGAGAAAAACAGGTTTCTTCGCCATTATTTTTGTCTTATCCGTATTTTTATTGGCAGCCTGCGGTTCGGCTGATCCAAACAATGAATCGGCAGATAAGGATCAAACACAAACAACTCAGTCAGATGCCTTTCCGGTAACAATCGTCGATGATCTAGGAAATGAAGTGACGATTGAGGAAAAGCCGGAGACGGTTGTCTCAATTTTGCCGAGCGTTACAGAAACATTATTTGCTTTAGGTTTGGATGAAGAAATCATCGGCGTATCCGATTATGATAATTACCCGGAAGCGGCATTGGAAAAAGATAAAATCGGTGACATGGAAATGAATGCGGAAAAAATTATTTCATTGAATCCGGATGTGGCGTTCCTTTCTAAATATAACTATGAAAATCATGCGGATACGATTAAACAATTTGAAGAGTTGGGAATAGAAGTAGTAATCATTGACACAGAAGAATCGTTTGAGGCAACTTATAAAAGCATTGAGTTAATCGGAACAATTACCGGTCAAACGGAAGAAGCGGAAGAAGTTGTTTCCTCAATGAAAGAGAAAATTGCGGAAATTGAAGAGAAAGCAAGTCAAATAACAGAAAAGAAAAAAGTGTGGGTGGAAGTATCTCCGCAACCGGACATTTATACAGCCGGACAGAACACATTCATGAATGAAATGCTGAACTTACTTGGGGCAGAAAATGCAGCAACTGGGGAAGGCTGGTACAGTGTGAATGAAGAGGAAGCTGTTCAGTTGAATCCGGATGTCATTATCGTAACATACGGAGATTATGTAGAAAATGCGGTGGAGCAAGTGACAAGCCGCGCTGGCTGGCAAGAGGTTACAGCTGTGAAAAACGAAGCTGTCTACTCTGTTGACAGCGATATGACGACAAGAACGGGACCTCGTCTCGTTGATGGAGTTGAAGAGCTTGGAAAAGCGATTTATCCGGAAATTTTCAAATAAAAAATGGGCGGTGCTGACAGTTGTGACTGTCGGCATCGTTATTATTTCTTTATTATTGGGCATATTAGTCGGAGCTGTTTCGATTTCTGTTTTTGATACGGTCAAAATTATTGTCGGCAAAATGTTCGGATTGTCGCTTTTTGATGGCGAAAAAGGAACGGAGCTGATTATTTGGGAGATTCGCTTCTCGCGTGTTGTGCTGGCCTTCCTTGTCGGCGCTTCGTTAGCGTTGGCAGGAGCTGTTTTTCAAGGGTTGCTGCGCAATACTCTCGCAGATCCGTATACGCTTGGTGTTTCATCAGGTGCATCTTTAGGGGCGGTAATGGTGCTTTTCTTTCAAATACCGAGCAGCTTGCTGTGGGGCTATACCCAGCCGATTGTGGCAATTGTATGCGGTATTTTGACTTTGATTATTGTATTGGTCATTACGAACATGACAACGGGCAAAACCGGCAATGAAACCATCATACTAGCGGGAATCATAATTTCCTCCTTCTTTAGCGCGATCATCTCGCTATTGATTGCTTTAACGCCGAGGGAGGACATCGCGAATATATTGAATTGGACGATGGGAAGCGTTGCAATGAGAGGTTGGGGGCATGTTCAGCTGATTTTGCCGTTTTTCATAATCGGCACGGTGATGGTTTTGTATCATTATCGTGAGCTGAATGCGATGGCTCTTGGAGAACAGTCTGCTCAATTTATCGGAATGGATGTTAAAAAGAAGAAGACGATAATCTTAATCGGTGCTTCCATTCTAACTGGTTCAGCTGTTGCTGTATCCGGTGCAATCGGCTTCGTCGGTCTCGTCATTCCGCATTTGATCCGGTTAATAGTCGGAGCGAATCACCGATATGTGCTTCCGTTTTCATTGGTGTATGGCGGGGCTTATTTAGTACTTGCCGATTTGTTGGCGAGGACAATTATTGCACCAAAGGAGTTGCCGATTGGAGTAGTAACCGCATTAATAGGATCGCCTATTTTTGCAATACTGCTGATCAGGCAAAGAATGAAGAATAAAGGTGCAAGGTAAGTTTGGAGGATTGAAGATGATTACATTACGCAATGTTACAGGCGGATATACGAAACAAACAGCGATTGTGCGTGAACTTTCATTCACTGTTGATCAGGGCGATTTCTTTGCCTTGCTCGGACCGAATGGGAGCGGCAAAACAACGATCATTCGTCTGATTATGGGTGCGCTGTCACTGCATAGCGGAGAAATAATGATTGACGGAAAAAATGTCACTCATTATAAAGCGAAAGAATTGGCAAAGAAAGTCGCTGTCATGACGCAGGAAAATGAGATTGGTTTGGATTTTACTGTCCGCGAAATCGTGAATTTAGGTCGTTACCCGCATCAATCCTCCATTCTATTTAAAGAAAATAACGAGCACGATGAAATGGTTGTTGATCGGGTGATGAAACAAACAAATGTATGGTATATGAAGGATCAGCCTTTCTCATCGCTAAGCGGCGGAGAAAAGCAGCGTGTTCTGCTGGCAAAGGCGCTCGCTCAGGAACCAAGCATATTGCTGCTTGATGAACCGACGAATCATTTGGATGTTCGCCACACGATAGAATTACTGGACTTATTGAAGCAATTACAGCTGACGAATCAGTTGACCATTTTGGCGATATTGCATGATTTAAACATCGCATCCCTTTATGCTGACCAAATCGGTCTCTTATGCTGCGGTGATTTGCAGGGAACATATGATAGTTTCAATAAACAGGATGAACAGTCATTTTCGTCCGTCTATGGAGTGGATATGCATTTTCAGGCACATCCGAAATTAGCGAAAAATCAAGTTTTTGTCCTTCCGCAATATCCAGATGAACCGGCAGGCGGACCTGTTGCGACCATTCAAAGGGATAGAGAGGGGTTTCAGCTGCAAGTATCTGAGCCGATGAGGACACTGTCTGTAGGCGCTAACGGGAAAGGCATCACATGGGAAAATGAATGGCATATTCGAAAATTTCAGCTGAATGATTGCTGTAACCAGCAACAGACGCTTGTTGGTACGGCAAAAATTTATGCGTATGATGCCAATTATGATGAATGCTTTTCTGTCCATCCGGATGAGCTGGAGAAAACGAATTGGCATGTATTATTGCTGTTTTGTCCTAATAATGATGCGCTTTATATAAGTATGATTGCAAAAATGCAGCTTTCTGATGTTGATTTAATGAATTTGTCGCTTCAAATTACTTCCTTGAAAACAAAATTGGAATTGGAATTTCATCAACAGACGAAGTCGCTGGAACTGCTGACAGTCAGTGTGCTTAGTGATGTAGCTTCAGATGAGAGTCATAAAAAAACAGCTCAAATGCTGCTGCCATTGTTTCAATTTGCTTGGGAAATAGATCGGGTTCAATCTAAAGTATAAGCTTCAAAACAGCCTTCCTGAAAGTACGTTTTCAGGAAGGCTGTTTTGTGCATTAATGGAGCAAATGCTGCAATTTTTTTATGTGTTTTGAATTTCTTTCGAAAATTTCATCAATCAACTGTTTTTGCTTCTCGGAAATAGCTCCTTTAATATTTTCTCCAGCTACATGAATTGCATATTTTTCTTCGTTTCTTAGCGCTTCCTTAATGATGTCATCAGTATTGGTCGGAGCTGTCCATTGATTTATTTTGCCGACGATGGAAGCGAAAGTTCCTTCATCCTTTGCAGGTTTTCCACCTAAATTTTGAATGCGTTCGGCAACTTGAATTGTGCTTAATTTATGTTCTTTTTGAATGTCCTGAAGCGTTTTTTTGACAGCGGGATCTTCGCAATTCTCAATATAGGAATCATAGGCGTGAACGCCCATATACAGCCCCTGTAAAAAATCATTCATTTCTTGAATATCATCTTTCATAGAATCACCTCAATTATAATTTGTGTATTTTAAGCTGAAAAAATTTATCGGAAAAAATTGTATAGACTTGTCCCTTTTTTACTCGAAATTTGTATAACAAGTATGAAGGAGGTGATACGAATGGCAACTGTAGTAGTAGATTCCAAGCAGCTTCGCATCATTTATCAAATGGGCATGAATGACAAAGGCGAGCCGATCGAAAAGCGCAAAACGTTTAATAACATTGAAATCGGCGCGACAGCAGACCAGCTATACGCGACAGCGGAAGCAATCTCCAGCCTGCAAACGATGCCTTTGTTGAGGGTAGAACAGCAAGAGATTGTAAACATTATTGAGTAAAGACAATCATGATTTTAGAAGAAGAAAGGAGGTGCAGCTATGTCGACAGTGAAAACATTGGAGTTAGCCTTTACGACAGACAATGGCAAAACGGCAACGATTATGATTGATGCGCCGAAAGAACCGGTTGATGTTGAAACAGCAAAGCAGGCGATGGATACCATTATTGCACAAGAAGCTATCACGACCGTAAACGGTAAGTTAGCGTCTAAAAAACATGTGCGCTTAGTAGAGCGCTCTGTGGAGGAATATGAACTGTAATAATGGCTAAAAAAAGCTTCAGGAGGTATTTTCTTCAGCCTTCTGGAGCTTTTCTAAGGAGGTGAAAGCTTTGGATGCGTTAATTCCGCTTATAAGCGAAGTAGGTTTTCCGATTGTCGTGACGCTTTATTTACTGTATCGGATTGAAACGAAGCTGAATGTGCTGATTGAATCGCTGCAAAGCCTTCCGCAGCGAATAAGGGAGGAACGAATGAGATAGATTTAGTAGAGATAGGATCTCCTTTTAGAGCGGACATGATTTTCTGCTCGTTAAAGGGGATTATTTGTCGGATATATATAAATATACAGTTTATTTGTAAAAACAAATAAGTAACTGATTATTTAAAAATCTCATGTCGCGAAAGAGTGACGGGAGGTTTTAACAATTCAATAAAAGATAAAAGACGCTACTATTATATAGTAGCGTCTAAATAAACGTAAGTGAAAGTTAAAATTAAAGTTTTACTACGTTTTTAGCTTGAGGTCCGCGGCTGCCGTCTTCGATTTCGAATTCAACATCTTGGCCTTCGTCAAGAGTTTTGTAGCCATCACCTTGGATTGCTGAGAAGTGTACGAATACATCGTTTCCGCCTGGTACTTCGATGAAACCGAAACCTTTTTCGCTATTAAACCATTTTACTTTACCTGTTACTGTCATACGATAAATCCTCCTAAAAGTTAAAAAAAAATTAATATGCAACTTTATTACTTCCCGATTGAGAGTATAAATTCACACATTATCAAAAATCAAAAATGTTTGATACTTGATAATATGCAAATTGTTAGTAAGTTGATTAGCTTTATTATACATGATATTTTTTTAAATAACAAGATGACTTAAAGAAAAAATCAGAAACTTCATATTTGCACGAAGTATATAAATGCTAGTAAGAAAGCGTTTTAATTTATGTATATCATAACATAATTCACTCTTTTTTGAGATGTGGGAATTGCTGGATTGGCACCAACTGATAGGTTAGTTGGTGCCGGATTAATCTAGTTTAATTTATTCAGTTACAGGTTTTTCTCATAGCAATCAACCATGCGGCCGTTTGCCTCGCCTGTTTTATAAAAGTTATATCCGAAGCCTTCCCAGAAATGTTTGGCACCTTCATTTTCCTGCAGTACACCAAGACGCAGCTTGGACAACCCGCGTTCCTTTAAATGCTGCTCGAGATTGTCATAAGCAATCGAACCGTAGCCATATCCTTGGTAATCATGGTGAATCATGAACAAGCCGATCCAAGGCGTATTATCTTTTGGGTTGTTGAGCATAAAATCAACAATGCCGATATACGTGTCATCAGCCTTTAAAAAGTAGGATTCACTTTTGTTATGAAGAAATTCTTCAGCCACTTCCTTATCTGAACGAGTATCATTCCCGTTTTCCATCATATTATACGCTTTGTTTGAATTTAAAATTTCTTTGGCAATATAAAGTGTTTCAGCCGACATCGGCTCAAGTGTAATCATGATTCCTCTCCCTTTGGCGTTTTCATGCTATATTTTACCTCGTAACGTGCAGAATTCCTATGGTGAAAAATCCCTAGCAAAGCAGCGAGGACTTTTTACTGTTAAAATATAGCCAATCACGCTTACTATATGATATATTTTTTAAGTTAAGGAAAATTAATAAAGCATTTTTTAATATAGATAAGGATGTAGAAAATGAACTCTTTTCAAAAAGAAGTCCAATCAAGAAAAACATTTGCCATCATCTCTCACCCGGATGCCGGTAAAACAACAATTACAGAAAAACTATTATTATTCGGAGGCGCGATTCGTGATGCCGGTACTGTAAAGGCCCGCAAAACAGGTAAATTCGCGACATCTGACTGGATGGAAATCGAGAAGCAACGTGGTATTTCGGTTACTTCTTCCGTTATGCAATTTGATTATAAGGATTGTAAGGTGAATATCGTTGACACACCTGGTCACCAAGACTTCAGTGAAGATACGTATCGTACGCTTATGGCTGTAGACAGTGCTGTGATGGTTGTCGATGCTGCCAAAGGTATCGAGGATCAAACGATGAAACTATTCAAGGTTTGTCGCATGCGCGGTATTCCGATCTTTACGTTCATTAATAAAATGGACCGTCAAGGGAAGGAGCCTTTGGAGTTATTAGCTGAGCTTGAAGAAGTGCTTGGCATCGAATCTTATCCGATGAACTGGCCAATTGGTATGGGTAAGGACTTCGAAGGTATTTACGATCGCTATAATAACCGTATTGAACAATTCAAAGTAGAGGGTGAAGACCGCTATATTCCGCTTAATGAAGATGGTGAGCTTGAAGGCAGTCATCCGTTAATGGATTCTCCTTTATATGAGCAAACATTGGATGAAATTATGCTGCTGAATGAAGCGGGCAACGAATATAGTGTCGACAGAATCGCTGATGGCGAATTAACGCCTGTATTTTTCGGAAGTGCATTAACAACATTCGGTGTTCAAACATTTTTAGATGCTTTCCTTGATTTTGCGCCGTCTCCGCAGCCGCGCGAATCTTCAAAGGGTGACATCGATCCGTTAAGCGAAGAATTCTCTGGCTTTATTTTCAAAATCCAAGCGAACATGAATCCGAAGCACCGTGACCGTATTGCGTTCTTACGTATTTGCTCTGGTAAATTCGAACGCGGCATGAGCGTGAATTTAAGCAGAACAGGCAAATCAATTAATTTGTCTTCATCGACGCAATTTATGGCGGATGAGCGTGAAACAGTTAATACGGCTGTAAGCGGTGATATTATCGGTCTTTATGATACGGGTAACTATCAAATTGGCGATACGCTGACAGTGAGCCGAGATATGTTTCAATTCGAGAAGCTGCCTCAGTTCACACCGGAAATTTTCATGAAGGTTTCCGCTAAAAACGTCTTGAAGCAAAAACACTTCCATAAAGGCATTAACCAGCTTGTGCAGGAAGGCGCGATTCAGCTTTTCAAAACGGTTACGATGGAAGAATATTTATTGGGCGCTGTCGGTCAGCTTCAATTCGAGGTATTCGAAAACCGTATGAAGAATGAATACAATACAGACGTAATCATGGAACGTGTAGGAAATAAAATGGCACGCTGGGTTGAAGGCAATGAGGTTGACGAGAAACTGAACAGCTCTCGCAGCATCTTAGTGAAAGACCGCTATGACCAATATGCGTTCCTATTCGAAAATGAATTCGCATTGCGCTGGTTCCAAGATAAAAATCCGGATGTGAAATTATACAATCCGATGGACGGAAAGTAATAATTTGAACCAAGGAGAAGAGCCTCTGACAAGTCTTTCAATGACTTAGTTTCAGAGGCTTTTTCCATTTGAAATAAAAAACACCTTCAAGCATCTCTTTTTGAGGTTGCTGTTTGCTTAGAGTGTTTTTAGAAAGAAAAAATTGGTTGATTGACAATAAGTGCGATTTTGCGTAAAGTATACGTATATTAAAATTGATTTAGTGCATAAAAGCGTTTAAGTGAAAAAGTTATCTGTAGACAGCCGGAGTAGCATTGTTACAAGCAGCAAGAAGAGATCAGACGGGTGGTGAAAGTCTGAGCAGCAGCAATTGTGAATTACAGCCGTCATGATTTATGCAGATGTTTGAATGAGTGGGCAGGAGTAATTTCTTGTCAAATAGGGTGGTACCGCGAAGCTTCTTCGTCCCTATGTGGAGCAGAGGTTTTTTTGTATGCAAAAAAGCAGGCTCCTAAGACAACATGTACAACTAGGAGGAAGAAGAATGCTTCAAGATTCAAAACTGAAGCTTCCGGTTATGGAAGCCGCAATTATTTTAATTTCAATCGTGGCGCTCATTAGCGTCAGCATTATTATACTTGGCTTAACCCCTCATTTGCCGATTGTTTTTTCGATTATGTTGCTGATGGTATATGGGCGTGTAAAGGGTGTTTCCATTTCAGAGATTGAGAAAGGTATGATTAATGGAGCTGCCTCGGGACTTGGCGCCGTGTACATTTTCTTTTTTATCGGAATGCTGATCAGCAGTTGGATGGCTAGCGGTACGATTCCGACATTGATGTTTTACGGATTTGAATGGTTCTCTGATTTGCCGTTATATTTCTCGGTGTTTGTTGTATGCGCGATTGTCGGAACGTGTATCGGCAGTGCGTTTACTACAGCAGCATCGATTGGGGTGGCGTTTATCGGGATGGCAACGGCAATGGATGCCTCTCTTGCTATGACAGCGGGAGCCATCGTATCGGGAGCCTTTCTAGGTGATAAAATGTCGCCGTTATCCGATACAACGAACTTGGCATCAGGAACAGTAGGTGTACCGTTATTCGAGCATATTAAAAATATGATGTGGACAACGGTTCCCGGCTTTATATTAACGGCTATTTTCTTCTTTATCCTTTCGCCGAGCGCCGCTGAGAAGACGTCAGAGGTAACTGTATTTCTAGATGCCCTGCAGGAGCACAGCTATATCGGTTTGATGGCAATGATTCCATTTTTGATTGTTGTTGGACTTGCTGTTTTCAAAGTTTCTGCGATTCCTACTCTATCAGCCGGGATTATCAGCAGTGTTATTATAGCTTTCATTCATGACAGCAGCCTTACATTCTCAGGAATGGCGAATATTTTGTTTTCAGGTTTTGTGCTGGAAAGTCCGGTTGAGCAATTAAATGCTGTACTATCAAGAGGCGGAATTGAAAGCATGATGAGTTCGATTTCTCTTATTTTACTGGCATTAGGAATGGGCGGATTACTGTTTCTGCTTGGCATTATTCCGTCATTGCTCCGTGCGATTGAAAGTTCGTTGACATCGGTGTTTCGCCTTATTTTGGCGACTGCCTGCACAGCAATCGGAATCAATGTGTTTGTCGGTGAACAGTATTTATCGATTCTTTTAACAGGAAAAACTTTCGAAGGACAGTATGTAAAGCACGGCTATGATCGCAAAACATTGTCACGTGCATTGGAAGATTGCGGAACCGTCATTAACCCGCTAGTTCCTTGGGGGGTTGCCGGAGTCTTCATTGCCGGTATACTTGGTGTTCCGACAATCGAATACTTGCCTTTTGCGTTCTTCTGTCTGCTATGTCCAGTTCTGACTATTTTTAGCGGGCTTACGCAGATTGGAATAACGAAGCAAGAGAAGCGTCAGCAAGCTGCTTAATATTCAAAACCGTTATACGTCGTGTATAGCGGTTTTTTTGCTTGTTATAATTCCGTATTGTACAAGTACAAGTGAATCAGCGTCTAGCTAAATGGGCGCTTCCGTTTTTGTAATTGAAATGGACATTGCTGTCAAGTATAGTGATAGTATAGAGCAAATACAATGGATGAAAGAGGAGTAGTTAATGAAATTAAGTGCATTCTCGATCAAAAGACCGATATTTACGTTTGTATCAATGATTTTTGTGCTCGTATTAGGGGCTGTATCATTATTCAATATCCCGTTAAAGCTCATTCCGGACATTGATCCTCCGGTTGCGGTAGTCGTCACTTCGTATGACGGGGCGAGTCCGACTGAGGTGTCTGAAAAGGTATCAAAGCCGTTAGAACAGAGTCTTTCCACTTTGCCCGGTCTAAAGAATATATCATCCACCTCTCAGGAAGGGGCCAGTCTCGTCTTATTAGAGTTTTCATGGACGACAAAGCTTTCTGAGGTGGAAAACGATATTATGCGGGCAATCGACTCAGCTGCGCTGTCAAGTGATGCGGGCAAGCCGAGGTTTATGAAATTTGATCCGTCGCAGTTCCCGATTTTGCAAATGTCGCTGAGCTCGGAAACAGGGACGGAAGAACTGCAAAAAATGGCAGAGCAGCTGGAGCAGCAACTATTAAAAATAGAAGGGGTTGCAAGCGTCAATACTTCCGGAACGTTTGTCGAGCAAATCAAAGTGACCCTTGATGAGGACAAGCTGGTTGCCAATCAGCTCAGTCAAAGTGACATCGTCAACACGATTGCCGCTAATAATATCTCGCTTCCCGGCGAGCAAGTTTTGACGGAAGGTCAGGAATTGACGACAAGAATTATTAGTACGTTGCAGTCACAAGAGGATATCGAACAACTGACCGTTGCCGTTAATCCGCTAACGAATGAAAATATTAAGATTGTGGATGTTGCGGCAGTTGAAACCGTTCAGCAGGATGAGGGAACGATTACGAGAACGAACAATTCCCCTGCTGTTTTGCTTAGCATTCTGCAACAGTCAGACGCCAATACTGCGGCGCTTTCAAAAAACATACAGTCGCAATTGGAAGAAATCCTTCAAGAAGATACATATAATGATATCAAGACCGATATTTTATTCGATCAAGGCGACTTCATTCGTCTGTCAATCAGTAATATCTCTAATTCGCTAATCATCGGTGCGCTTTTGGCGATGGTTGTACTGTTTTTCTTTTTGCGAAGCCTAAAAAGTCCGATCATAGTTGGAATTGCGATTCCATATTCCGTCATTGTCACATTTGTACTGATGTATTTCTCTGATTTTTCATTGAATGTGATGACGCTTGGCGGACTTGCGCTCGGTGTGGGGATGCTGGTCGATAACTCGATTGTCGTTATTGAAAATATATACCGCCATTTATCAATGGGAAAAGATCCGAAAACGGCAGCGCGAGAAGGGGCCGGCGAGGTTGGTTCGGCGATTATTGCTTCGACACTGACGACTGTCGTTGTCTTTTTGCCTATCGCCTTTATAAGCGGTATTATCGGAGATTTATTCAAAGAGTTTGCTTTAACGATTTCGTTTAGTTTATTTGCATCGCTTTTTGTGGCTCTGTCGGTTGTGCCGATGCTTGCTAGTCGCTGGCTGAAAAAGCTACCTGATGATGTGGAAGAGAAGCGCAAAAAGTCGACTTCGATGCGATTTTTGCGCAGAAGTGTGCAATGGGCGCTTCTTCACAGATGGGCCGTCTTGCTGATTACACTTATTTTAGTTGTTGTCAGCGGATATGGCATGACAAAGGTAGGAACGGAATTTTTGCCAAGTGCAGATGAAGGGTATTTTACGATTAAAGTAGAATTGGAAAACGGAACAGCGCTTTCGGAAACGGAAAAAGTCGTAAGCGCGATTGAACAGCAATTGCAAAATGTTGATGAGGTCGATGTTTACGTCAGCTTCATCGGCTCTACTCAGCAAAATTCCTTCGGAGGCAGTGCGCAAGGGAATAGAGCTGAAATTACCGTCAATTTAAAAGATTTATCGGAACGCGAACGCTCTGTTTTTGAAGTGGCTGACGATTTAAAAGCGGAGGTCGAACAAGTAGCAATTGAGCAAAATGAATCGGCTGAGGTGACGTTCTCCCTGCAATCGTCTCAGGGAAACAGTCCGAATACGTTAACCTTTAACGTCAGAGACAGCGATAAGCAGCGTTTGTTAAGCAGTGTGGAAACACTGGAAAAAGATTTGTCGGCAATAGACAATATTTCGCAGGTGCAAACGGATATAAGTGATACAGTAAAGGAAATCAATATTGTCGTCAATCGCGAGGAAGCGTTAAAGCATGGCTTTATGCCGGCTCAAATTGCTTCGACAGTAAATGATGTGACGCGCGGATCGTTTGCTACACAAATTGTGACGGATAATGATGAAGTCATGTCTGTCATCGTCCAATATGATGAAGATGTAGTGGGAAATATCGAGCAATTGAAACAGCTGATGCTCCGCAAAAATGACGGAACATTTGTGCCGTTAGAGCAGGTGGCAAGCTTTGAAACAGAAGACAGCCCGACAAAAATTCAGCGAATCAATAATCAGGATGCTGTTCAATTTACATTGCAATATCAATCAAATACAAATCTCGGTGATATAACAGATGAAGTGGAGAAGATAGCAGAAGAGGTGTTGCCTGCTGAAACGCAGCTGCAATACAGCGGCGACAGAGAACTGCTGAATACGGCAATCAATCAAATGACGCTAGCCTTTCTGTTAGCCGTCTTGTTTGTATACTTAGTAATGGCTGCTCAATTTGAGTCATTGAAATATCCGTTTGTGATTATGTTTACTGTGCCGTTATTTGTCATCGGTACAGGGATTGCTTTAACCGTCACGAATACGCCAATCGGCATAACGGCCTTAATCGGCTTTATCGTTCTTGCCGGTATAGTCGTCAATAATGCGATTGTTCTTGTCGACTATATCAATCAGCGTAAAAGACAGGGAGAAACAACATATGAAGCGATTGTCAGCTCGGTGGTTGACAGAGCGCGGCCAATTTTCATGACGGCGCTGACAACGATTTTAGGGCTTGTTCCATTGGCTTTAGGTATTGGTGAAGGAACGGAATTTAATCAGCCGATGGGTATCACGGTCATCGGAGGACTAATCAGCAGCACATTTTTAACATTGTATATTATCCCGGTCATTTACAGCTTCTTTGAAAAAGAAACGAGAAAGAAAAATAAAATCAGACGAGCTATTAATCGCGATTCAGTATTAGAGGAAATAGATGATGAGCGAACTGATACGTTAAATGAACTGAGAACTATTGTTCACGAAGAGAAAGGGCAGGGAGGTTAACAATGATGGCCAATGAAAGCTGGGAGGTGTATTCTCCCTCAACGAAGCAGCATTTAGGAACGATGAAGGAAACAACTTCTGAGCAGATTGCTGTAATGTATGATGAGGCTAGGCAAGCTTTTGAGATGTGGAGAAAGTTGACGGTAGGCGAGCGGATGTCATTTGTCGAAAAGCTCCGCGATGTATTGCTTAGTGAGCTTGAGAAAGCGACAGATGTAATCTCCAGCAGCAACGGCAAGGTAAAAGTAGATGCATTAGTGGCTGACATTATGCCGGTTCTGGATTTTATTGCGTTTTTGAAGAAGGATGCGGCAGCTATTTTGAAGCGGCAAAAAGCAAAGACGCCAATTGTGTTTTTCGGCAAACAGTCGTATGTCGACTACATGCCAAGAGGAGTCGTGGCGGTTATTTCTCCGTGGAATTATCCGTTTCAGCTCACAATGGTTCCGGTCTTGAGTGCGTTGATTGGAGGCAATACGGTCGTGGCCAAGCCTTCAGAAATTACGCCTTTTGTCGGGTCTTATATGGAAAATCTGTTTGAAAGAGCGGGTTTCCCGAAAGGTGTTATCCAATTTGCTCACGGCGGTAAAGATGCAGGAGCAGCAATCATTGAACAGCGTCCGAATTATATTTTCTTTACAGGCTCGGTTGCAACAGGAAAAATTATCGCTGCTGAGGCGGCGAAGCATCTCATCCCGGTGACGCTGGAGCTTGGCGGTAAGGATCCGATGATTGTTTGTCATGACGCTAATATTGAACGGGCAGCGAAGGGAGCGGTTTGGGGAGCATTTACGAACAGCGGTCAAGTA
This sequence comes from Bacillus sp. (in: firmicutes), assembly GCA_051893475.1. Classification (GTDB taxonomy): domain Bacteria; phylum Bacillota; class Bacilli; order Bacillales; family DSM-1321; genus Bacillus_AD. Next base: position 26,158 of record JBJFHH010000262.1, read on the forward strand.
TGTATGAGTGTGGAGCGTCTGTACGTTAATGAGCGCGTTTTTGAGCCGTTTCTGGCCGCTGTCAAGAGGGAAGTGGCGCTTCTGAAGCAAGGTGTGGATGTGAGGGATGACGTCGGTAGCATGACCTTTAAGAAGCAAGTGAGCCTTGTGAAAGAGCATGTTCAGGATGCGTTGAATAAGGGAGCGGTGCTTGAAACAGGAAAAGCACCGGATACATGGACGGATGAAACGATGTTTATTGAACCGATGGTGCTGACATCGGTGACAGATGATATGAAACTGATTCAAGAGGAGTCATTTGGACCGATTTTGCCGATTATTCCTTTCCGTGATGAAAAAGAAGCGGTTGCTAAAGCAAATGCGTCGATTTACGGCTTGAATGCCAGCGTTTGGTCGAGTGATCGGGATAGAGCAGAGCGAATTGCTTCTGAGCTTGTCTCAGGTGCTGTGATTATCAATGATGTTCTTATTTCGGTGGCCAATCATCATCTTCCGTTCGGAGGTGCTAAACAGAGCGGCATCGGCAGTTACCACGGTGAACAAGGTTTGCGTATGTTTTGTTATGAAAAAGCAGTTATGAAAGACTCTGGCAAGAAAAAAAGCGAGTTGCAATGGTATCCGTATGAAGGGAAATATGATGATTTTAAAAGCTTGATTCAATCGTTTTATGGTCAATCCAAAAATTATCCGACCTTTTTGAAAAGTTTTCTTCATTTGTTAAAGAAAAGTAAATGATGAAATTTATATTGCATTTGCAAGTTGAATTTTATATAATATGTTTATAAATTAATAGTGTTCCTTTTCAAAGGGGAGTAGCGTTAGGGTTCGCCCTAAAACAAAGTCGTCAATTCGTGGAAGAGTTCTTCCTCCGGCTTTGTTGGCATCAATTTGACTTAATTGTGCTTAGCAAGACCTTTGCCATCATACGGCAAAGGTCTTTTTATTTTTGTAATTATGCTAGGTTAAAAGACTATGGTCGAATGGGTATAAAGGAAGAACACAATTTAAATGGAGGTAGTATAAATGGAAGCAACACTTTTTCTTGAGTACTTTTGGGTTCTCCTTGTACTAATAGGCTTAGAAGGCCTGTTAGCTGCAGATAATGCAGTTGTTTTAGCGGTAATGGTCAAACATCTTCCGCCTGCTGAAAGAAAGAAAGCATTGTTTTACGGACTGTTAGGAGCGTTCGTATTCCGAATCGGAAGCTTATTCATCATTTCGTATTTGGTTAACATTTGGCAAATCCAAGCGATTGGTGCAGCGTACTTGATCTTTATTGCTCTTCATCATATTTACAAACACTACAAGTCGAAAGGCAATGAGCTGCCTGAAATGCCGAAAGCTGATAAAAAAGGCTCGGGCTTCTGGATGACAGTTGTTAAAGTCGAATTGGCGGATATCGCATTTGCGATCGATTCAATGCTTGCTGCGGTAGTTTTGGCAAAAACATTGCCTGCAACTGGCTGGTTCAATGTAGGTGATATTGACGGCGGACAATTCATCGTTATGTTCCTTGGAGGATTCATCGGTGTAATCATTATGCGTTTCGCTGCTCATAAATTTGTCAGCCTTCTGCAAAAGAGACCAAGTTTGGAAACAGCGGCATTCATTATTGTCGGCTGGGTAGGTGTTAAATTGGCTGTTCTTGCAGCATCACATGATAAAGTAGGATTGCTGCCGCACGGCTTTGCCGAATCAGCTCCATGGAAAATCACGTTCTGGATCGTGTTATTGCTGATTGTTGTCATTGCTTGGTTTACTTCAAGCGCTGAGAATAAAAAAGTACCTTCAAAAGAAAATGAAGTGATGTAATTCACGTAGAAAAGAAACTGCTTAATCGGCAGTTTCTTTTTTTGCGGAATATGATTGAAAAATTTCATCTTTAGTGTAAAATTACACTAAAGGAGTGTTGGTAAATATGTTGAAAGAAGAATTTATTGAACTGATTTCCGGGAAAATGAAATTGGTGCGAACAGAACAAGGTTTTTCTCAAGAGAAAATGTCTGAATTATTGGGCGTTTCTAAAAAAACGCTTATTCAAATTGAAAAAGGAAGGGTTTTGGCCAATTGGACAACAGTAGTTGCGTTTTGTACGTTATTTAACCATAGTGAACTGCTGGTTTCGGTACTTGGAGATGATCCGATTTATTTTGTTCAGTTGATTGGCCGTCACGATACCGGACTGCCGAAAGAACGGACAATGGGCGGCAAAGTATGGTGGAGGGAGGTAGAGAGAAAGGGGGATTTCGTGCTCCAGCAAAATCTCATCAGCCAGCATTATCGTATTTTAGACGAACATCATTATCGCTGGTTCAGCTCATTTGATCAGGAAGAAGCATTCATTCGTTTAGAAGAATTAAATAAATGGAGTTTATCTGAGAAAGGGGAATAACATTGAAAGATCTTCATACATATAATGTCATTTTTCCGATTTGGTTTTTGCTTTTTTATCCGCCAATCATTTTTATCACTTTAATTGGCAATTACATTATTGATTCAATCGTCATTATCGCTTGTTTTTATTTAATTAGAGGAGTGAAAAGCCATAGTGAAACGATAAAAAAGGAATTTCCGGATAGGATGCAGAATTAGAAACCATTAATGATAAAAAGGAATGGTGAAGACGATGA
>JBJFHH010000263.1:0-1742 GCA_051893475.1 Bacillus sp. (in: firmicutes)
AGGTTTTAAAACTTTATCCCTAATGCATTTCAGGTACATTTTCTCTTAATTCCAGTATTCCTCATAACCTAGTATTAAAGGTAGCTTAATTAATATATAAACTAGGGGGCCAAATATGAAAAAGAAAAAATTGATACCATTATCGATCCTCACAACAGGACTACTTTTCAGTAGTATAACTGGACCAGCCGAAACAACCTTTGCGAAGCCCATCGTAACATCGGAAAACTCACTCCTCACCAACTCAGACAAACAAATAATAAATAAAATCAATGTCGATCAAATCTATCAACATATTGAGTACCTTTCTGCAGTTCCGCGCGTTGCCGGAACAGAGGCTGAATATCAGGCCGTTCAATATATTAAAAACCAATTAGAATCATACGGATACAAGACCGAAATACAAGAATTCACGTATATCGGTTATAGAGATCCATCAACAGTCCAACTTTCAGTCGATGGTTATTCAGAAGAACTGAAGCCGCGTTCATTTTCCTATACAATCGATGGAAATGTAACCGGTGAACTTATTTACACTGGTCTAGGAACAAAAGCTGAACTACAAAATATGGATTTAAGTGGCAAGATCGCTCTCATTCAACGTGGCAGCATCAATTTCCAAGAAAAGGTACTGAATGCAGCAGAAAAAGGAGCGCTTGCTGTTATTATCTATAACAACGTTGACGGAGATGTTAACGGAACATTAGGCGGTGCGCACGATAATTATGTTCCTGCTGTTTCAATTACAAAAGCTGAAGGAGAGGCATTAGTTGCCGAGCTTGAAGGTGGACAAGTTTTAACTGCTAATGTATTGGTTGAAGGCTCTTTCTCCGGGGAACAAACCTCTCATAATGTTATCGCAACTAAATCTCCTTCAAATAAAAAGAAAGCAACAGGTGATATAATCGCCATCGGGGCACACCACGATTCAGTAGCTCTTGCTCCTGGAGCAAATGATAACGCTTCAGGTACTGCCGTTGTTCTTGAACTTGCACGAGTATTTAAAAATCTCCCTACAGATACTGAACTTCACTTTCTGACATACGGCGCTGAAGAACTTGGCTTGATTGGATCCGATTATTATGTTAATTCTCTTCCTCAAGATACGCTAAACCGAATTGCAGGTTATTTTAATCTTGATATGGTTGGCAGTAGAGATGCTGGAGACTTGGTCTTAAATACGGTTGACGGATCCGCAAACTTTGTCACAGAGCTTGCACAAGCATCTAGTTTACGTTTGAATGGTTCAGCAACTCCTTATCAAGAAGGAGGTCGCAGTGATCACGTTTCATTCTTCGAAGCAGGTATACCATCTGCCAGCTTTATTCATAGTCCTACGGAGCCTTGGTATCATACTCCTGAAGATTCTATTGATAAAATTAGCAAAGAGAAATTACTGGATGTAACAAAAATAGTCGGCACTGCCGTTTATGATTATGCAAAACTCGATCAAAAAGGGCCAAAATCAAAATCTAAAAAAGGCAAAAAACAAAAGTTCCCGGAATTGCATCACAAAAAGCAGTTTAAATAATTATATGGATAAGGTATGCCAAAGCTTGTCTTGGCATACCCTATTTATGCTAAGTTACATTAATGCGTCTATTTATGGCGAAAAATCTATATATGGATAAAGGTTGATTAGAAATAAATAGAATTAAAATGAAATTTAGCCTAAACTAAGTCGATTTCAACTTTTTTAAATGACAAAAAAAGACCAGCTTCATCAGCTGATCTTCATCTTG
>JBJFHH010000264.1:0-1740 GCA_051893475.1 Bacillus sp. (in: firmicutes)
CCTGACTCCCCGCTGAGTGGGGTCAGGAGGGGAGTTCACTTTTGCTTTTGTCCAGAGAAGTGAAAGTCACTTCTGCTTTTGAATTATCCAGCTGCAGCACCCCAACGGCTAGTGTACTTCGCTATCCTCCCTGCGATAAGTCAACATCGAATCGCTGCGCTCTTCGTGTTTTCTTTATCTCAGTCGGAGAGCTCCAGTCCATACGCCGCTGAACGGGGTGCTTCCGCTTTTGTAATTACATACTTTGGTGGAAAGTACGGTTGATTACGTCGATTTGTTGTTCGCGAGTTAACTTGATGAAGTTTACTGCGTATCCAGATACACGAATTGTTAATTGTGGGTACTCTTCTGGATGTTCCATTGCATCAAGTAAAGTTTCACGGTTAAATACGTTGATATTTAAGTGGTGACCTTTCTTAGATGCATAACCATCAAGGATCGCTGCTAAGTTTGCTTCTTGGCTCATTTCTTCTTTACCAAGTGCTTTTGGTACCATAGAGAATGTATTAGAGATTCCGTCTAATGCATATTTGTATGGCAATTTAGCTACTGAAGCTAATGATGCTAGAGCACCTTTTGTATCACGTCCGTGCATTGGGTTAGCACCTGGAGCGAATGGTTCGCCAGCGCGACGTCCGTCTGGAGTATTACCAGTTTTCTTACCGTATACTACGTTAGATGTAATCGTTAAGATTGACATTGTAGTTAATGAGTTGCGGTAAGTAGCGTGTTTTTTCAATTTAGTCATGAAGTTTTCAACTAAATCAACAGCCAGTTGGTCTACACGGTCATCGTTGTTACCGTATTTTGGATATTCGCCAGTTGTTTCGAAGTCAACAACGATACCGTTTTCGTCACGGATTGTTTTAACTTGACCGTATTTGATTGCTGATAAAGAGTCAGCTACTACTGAAAGACCAGCGATACCAGTTGCCATTGTACGAAGAATGTGAGTGTCATGTAGAGCCATTTCAATTCTTTCGTAGCTGTATTTATCGTGCATGTAGTGAATAACGTTTAGCGTGTTGATGTAAAGTTCAGCGATCCAATCCATCATTGTATCGAATTTGTCCATTACTTCGTCGAAATCTAGGATTTCAGAAGTGATAGGTGCAAATTTAGGTGATACTTGAACTTTTAGTTTTTCGTCTACACCACCGTTGATAGCGTATAGTAAAGTTTTCGCTAAGTTAGCACGTGCTCCGAAGAATTGCATTTGTTTACCAACACGCATAGCAGATACACAGCAAGCAATTGCATAGTCATCGCCATACTCAAGACGCATTAAGTCGTCGTTTTCGTATTGGATTGCACTTGTTTGGATAGACATTTTCGCACAGAAGTTTTTGAACCCTTGTGGGAATTTTGTCGACCAAAGTACAGTTAAGTTTGGTTCTGGAGCTGGTCCAAGGTTTGATAATGTGTGTAAGAAACGGAATGAGTTCTTCGTTACTAAAGGAGTTCCGTCAAGAGACACACCACCGATTGATTCTGTTACCCATGTTGGGTCACCACTGAATAATTCGTTGTAATCAGGTGTACGAGCGAATTTAACAAGACGTAACTTCATTACGAAGTGGTCAACGATTTCTTGTGCTTCTTTTTCAGTTAATGTACCTTCTTGAAGGTCACGCTCGATGTAAATGTCAAGGAACGAAGAAGTACGACCTAAGCTCATTGCAGCTCCGTTTTGTTCTTTGATTGCTGCAAGGTATGCGAAGTATAACCATTGGAATGCTT
>JBJFHH010000265.1:0-1738 GCA_051893475.1 Bacillus sp. (in: firmicutes)
TTCTTGACATTGTGATTGCTTGTGATAAATAGCTTAATTTCAGTGATTTGCAACATCTGCCACTTAGCAAGTCACGGATAAGTCACAAATATTTCCAACAAGCTACACTTTTAAGTAACTTTAACTGCGACTGCGAACTCAAATCACAGAAATGAGACTGATGCGTGACAAATCCATACCTTTTACTTCTATCATAACATATTCTTGGATATTATTCCAAAAACACAAAATAGAGAGCGTTTAAGTACGATTTTTGCCCGAAAATCATACTCAAAAGTTAAGTATTGTTGTATTTTGACTTGACAGAAAGGAAAAATTCTTATACTGGAGACTACCAGCCGTAACTTTGCATCGCTTTTGACAACAAAGGCACAGAGAATCGCTAACGCCACTCAGGATAACAATATATATAGCAAAGGTGGCAAATATTAACCAACAAAGTTATAAGGTATGAAAGAATTGTTTTCAAACTCACGACACGACAACGAAATCAAGAGAGACGTTGCCGAACTGAAAAACAGGTTGGATGCCGTGGAGCATCTTCTCGACAATGCCAAGGATGTGCTTACCTTGGAAGAAGCTGCAGCCTTCATGGGTATGAAGAAGAGCACGCTCTACAAGCTGACCCACGAACAGGCTATCCCTTATTGGAAGCCTAACGGCAAGCTTATTTATTTTGAGAAGTCGGAACTCATCGCATGGATCCGACAGAACAAGATGCAGTCGAAGACTCAGATTTCAAAGGAGGCTGAACGGCTGATTGCAGGTATGGAAGTACAGGCTTGCACCATACATCATTCACTTAAATAAGGTATAGAGAGAAGCATGAAGAAGGAAGAACTAATCAGCATCATCAGGGAACGTAATCCTCTTCTTGCCGATGCAGTCAGCCATATGGTGGACTATGTGACTGACAAATATCCGGCTGCATATCCGAACAAGGAACAGACAGAGGCTGTGAACAGATACCTTCATTCAGTAATGGCAGATGGTGACGGAACGATGTCGAGAGAGAACTGCGAACACAGAAAAATCGCTTCACAACGAATCACCATCAATGCCATACGTCTGCTTGACTGGGAACAACAAAATCGTTTGCAAGATGTGCTTGACCACATATCCTATGACCGCAATTATTACCTTCCTGAAAGAGGCTGGAGAATGGGTAGGTAGGGTTTACGGATGAGACACATATCATTACATAACAGTCTTCAAAAATGGAAAACAGAAACATTCATTACTGTATAGTCCTTTCACAACAGCAGGAGGAATTTCTGGACAGTGCCAAGTCGGGGGTGGACAGATACCGTTTCATTCATTTTCTTGCGAGACACGCAGTCATGGAGCAAAAGGTCTGCAAGGTGAAAGGCTATACGGTCGGTTTGCAGGTTGGACAGGTGGCATTCGCAGAGGGAGAACTGGCAAGACTTTTCGGATGTGAACGCAAGACCATACAGAGGCTTGTGGAGAGCATGAGAGCGTTGCAACTTGTCTCAACCAACAGTACCAACCGTGCAACCGTCTTTACACTGCTCTATCTATCGGGATGGCTTATTGAAGGCAATATGGCGAGGAATCCATATTACCACAGACCATTGGCAACGACAAGACAGGAGAATGTCGTAAGTGTCCCATCTGACATGAATATGACTTCACCTAATAATTCCCCTTCTTCCCTCTGTTCAGAGGAAATTTCAAACGGAGAGGAGACTTACAGAACGGAGAGCGATAAGACAGA
>JBJFHH010000266.1:0-1733 GCA_051893475.1 Bacillus sp. (in: firmicutes)
CCTCTTTCTTAGATGTGATTATTTCCAGTCAAACTGAATCGATTTTACTCGTAAAATGATGAACCATACAAGTAAAGCTAGTGCTGTGAAAATCATAATGGTGATGCTTAACCCGTCAATATAACTCGACCAAGCCAATGAACCGACAATCATCCCAATGCTTCCGATAACCGTAAAACCTAAGTTCATCAGTGAAGATGCTGCGCCGATATCCGTTTTTTGTGCACTTAATAGCATATCCGAGACGAATGGGCGCACAAAGCAAGACACAATCGTGAACGGCACATAGCTGAATAAAAATGCGACCGGACCAACATCTCCGACGAAATACAGCAATAATGCACTGATTGTCGATAAAACAAAAACTGTATTGATGAGCATTTTTTTCGGAAGATGCCCTAGACGCATATACAGAACCGGTCCAAGGATGGCGAAGGCGGAATTGATGGCGAAGAACACGCTGAACATCGTTTCCGACAAGCCGAAATCATTAATGTAAATGTAGGACGCAATCGCCAAATAGCCCATATATGGTGCACTGATAAGTCCGCCCAATAAAAGCAAGCTTGAGAAGTTTTTGTTTTTTGCCACATGGCGCAATTGCAAGATGGATTGTAGCGTATTTTGGTCCGTGCGTGCGGATTTCGGCAATGTTTCTTGCAGCAGCAAGGCACCGATGAGCGAAACACCCATCAAAATCGCTAATGCGACGAATGTCATTTTCCATGAAGCGAATTGTAAAATAACCGCCCCCAAAATCGGCGCAAGCATTGGCGCAAGCAACCCTAATGATTGCGTAACCGCCAACACAAGTGACATTTGCTTACCTTCAAAGCTATCGCGAATCAAGGCCGTGGCGATTGCCACCATCCCGCCGGCTCCGGCTGCTTGTAAAGCACGTGCCACAATCAGCAGTGAAATCGTCGGTGCAAATGCGCACGCCAAACTGAAAACAAGCGACATGATAACACTGATGATCAAGATTGGTCTACGTCCATATTTATCGCTCAAAGGACCTAAAATCAAGATGCCGATTGCCATGAAAATGAAGAAAATCGTCATCGTAAAGCTCGTCAATGATGTCGATACATCAAAGTACACAGCCATTTCCGGCAATGCCGGCATATACAAATCCGTCGATAAAGGTGCAATCATCGACAAAAGCGTGATAAGTGCAATCAAGCCGGATTTCTTCAAATATTTTTGTTGCATAAATGACTCTCCTTTTCTAACTACATAGCTTGCTATATATACAGAAAGGAAAGAACCATCTATTGGTTCTCGGAAATATTTTGTGCGATGCGGTTTAAAAAATGGTTTAATTGCTGAATTTCTTCGCTCGAAAAACCTTTCAATAGCAGGTTTTCGGTGCGATTCATTTTGTGAAAAATCTCTTCTGTATACATCATGGATTTTTCAGTCAAGGTGATGATTTTATAGCGATTGTCATTCGGTGCAATCACCTTCTGGATGAACCCCTTTTTTTCCAAACGATTTAACAGGCCACTGACCGTCGGATTGCTGAGCGAAAGCTCCCGTTCAATGTCTTTTTGATTAATCGTTTTATGCGGATTCATCGCTAAGTACATAAGTACCTGGCCTTGCACCGGCGTCAGCTCGGTCCCTTTAAAATCCTGTTCCGCATGCTTATACGCCAAATTATCAATCATTTTAATCTGCGGTAAAATTTTTGGATATTCCATATTCCTCCCCCTTAATAGATAGCAAGCTAT
>JBJFHH010000267.1:0-7049 GCA_051893475.1 Bacillus sp. (in: firmicutes)
GTGTATTGCTGATTGACAAAGTGGATGAAGCCTTTCGTATCCATAATCGTTTCATGGTGGTCCCATGTGACATATTGGCTGACCAGTTGATCGGATGTATATTCGTATATATCATCGGCATCATTGAAGGTAATCTTGCGCAAAAGCAGGCGCTCTGTTTCGATTATCGGCAAGTCGCCGTATATTTGAGCAATCTCCATTCCAGCACTCCCCATCAGATAGCATTTATTTCTATTATAGCCCTAACGATATCGAATAGGTAGAAGGTTATTTGGAGTAAATGAACAAAAGCCCCTTTAAATACAGGGGGCTTTTGAATCAAATCTTTATTTTTTCATGCGCAGCACTTCGTCGGCATCCGGTGTGACAAAGAGGGTTGTTTGATTATCATAAATGACAAATCCAGGTTTGGATCCGTTCGGTTTTTTAACGTGGCGAATCATTGTATAGTCAACCGGAACACGGCTGGAACTTTTCGCTTTACTGTAAAAGGCAGCCAGCACAGCCGCTTCGTGAAGCGTTGTTTCAGATGGTGCGCTGTTGCGGATTACGACATGAGATCCCGGGATATCTTTCGTATGAAGCCAAATGTCGTCACGGCGGCTGAATTTATTCGTTAAATATTCGTTTTGCTTATTATTTTTTCCGACAAAAATAGTGTCGCCGTCCGATGAAACATATTCATCTAAAATGGGCTTTTTATCTTTCGGTTTTTTGAAGCCTTTTTTATTCCTTTGTTTTAAGTAGCCGCCCTCCTGCAGCTCCTCGCGCATTTCCTCAATATCGCGCGGGTCGGCAGAGTCGAGCTGCTGCAGTAAGCCGTCAAAATAAGCGACTTCTTCAGCAGCGAGCTGAATTTGCTCGGTTACAAATTCAATGGCATTTTTTGCTTTTTGGTATTTCGTAAAATATTTTTGCGCGTTTTGAGATGGCGTCTTTTGCGGATCAAGCGGGATGATGATCATCGCACTATTTTCATCGTAATAATTGATTACTTCGATCTCCTTCATGCCTATTTGAAGCTGATAAATATTGGCTGTCAGCAATTCTCCGTACAATTTGAACTGCTCGCCTTTTTCGCTTTCTGTTAATGTTGCTTGCAGTTTTTTAATTTTCTTCTCGTTCTTCGCTTTTTCATTCGTAATAAAACGCTCCAAATCCTGCCCTTGCTGCTTTATGCGGTCGCGGGCAGCTTTGCCGAAGTAAAAGCGATCAAGCATCTCGCTTAACGATGAGAAAGTTTTAACCGTTTCATCAGCGGAAGCGAGCGGAATGCAATAGAAGATTTCTTTATTTTGCTTCAACATAATCGCCGGATTGTACTGCTCGTTTTTAAAAGGAGCCATTCGTTGATTGAAAGCAGCGAGCACATTTGCCTGCGTCGGCAGCTTGCTTTCGAATAAGATTTCTTTTGCAAGAAGCGGCGAAATGCCGGCGAATGCAGATACAAGTTGTTTATCCAAAGAACCTGCATTAAAATCAAGCGCCTTTAATACATCCTCGTCAGATGCGGTTAAAGGATTGATTTTTTGTTGAGATGGCGGGTATTTATATGTTTGTCCGGGCAAAATTGCCCGATGGGAGTTCACTGCATAAGAGACGTGCTTAATGCTGTCAAGAATGACATCATTCTCTTTGTTCACTAAGACGATATTGCTGTGTCTGCCCATAATTTCGACAATGAGCTTTTTGTAACTTAAATCGCCCAGCTCATCACGACCTTTAATATCAAAAATAATCATTCGATCAAGCTCATGCTGGGTAATATTTTCGATGATGGCTCCTTCCAAATGTTTGCGAAGCAGCATGCAAAACATCGGCGGCTCCTGAGGATTCTCATATGATTCCTCCGTTAATTGGGCGCGGCTGTAACTCGGGTGCGCAGAAAGCAGCAGTTTTTGGTTTTTTCCGTTCGCGCGTACAATTAAAATGATTTCGTTCGGGTACGGCTGGTGTATTTTATTGATTCGCCCTCCGTTTAATGCAGCGGCAAGCTCCTCGCACATTGCTTTTGTAAACAGTCCATCAAATGACATATATAACTTCCTTTACTTATGTATTTCTTTCAATAGTATAGCATTTTTTGAGGCTTGTCTGAATATGCATGGTTTAAGAAGCACAACTAACAGTTGTTTTACGATTGGGGGAGTGAAGGAGTACATGTTATACAGGGAAATGAACACAGCCCAGCTGGAAGCTGCCTTAAAAACGAATATCAAACAAGGTTTAACAAATGAAGAAGTTGTAACGAGGCTTGAGCAACATGGCCTGAATGAGCTGAAAGAAGGAGAGAAAAAATCAGCCCTTCTTATGTTTTTTGCGCAATTTAAAGACTTTATGATGCTGATTTTATTAGCAGCGACGCTTATTTCCGGATTTCTCGGGGAATATGTCGATGCGATTGCCATTATTGCCATTCTTGTGATGAATGCCGTAATGGGCTTTGTGCAAGAATGGAAGGCGGAAAAATCATTGGATGCCTTAAAGGAGATGTCGACACCACAAGTGCAGGCGTTGCGAAACGGCGAGTGGGAACGCATTTCATCCAAAGAAGTGGTCGTTGGTGATATAATCCGCTTCATGACAGGCGATCGGATCGGTGCGGATGTCCGCATTATTGAAGAGGCATCATTGGAAATAGAGGAATCGGCACTGACAGGAGAATCGGTAGCGGTCAATAAAGTGACAGCGCCGAATTTTCAAGTTGTCAACAGTATCGGTGATGAAGACAATATGGCTTTCATGGGCACGATGGTGACGAGAGGGCGGGGCACCGGTATTGTTACGGCTACCGGGATGAACACGGAAATGGGGCAAATTGCCAATCTGTTGCAAACGGCAGGGCAAATGATAACCCCGCTTCAACATAAATTAGAGCAGTTAGGGAAAGTTTTAATTTTTGTTGCCTTAATTTTAACCGTGCTTGTAATCGGGTTAGGAATTATTCAAGGGAATGACGTATATACAATGGTGCTGGCTGGTGTTTCCTTAGCGGTAGCGGCGATTCCGGAAGGCTTGCCGGCAATTGTGACAGTGGCGCTCTCGCTCGGCGTTCAGCGGATGATTAAGCAAAGAGCGATTGTCAGGAAGCTGCCGGCAGTTGAGACATTAGGATGTGCGACTGTCATTTGCTCGGACAAAACAGGCACGCTCACGCAAAATAAAATGACGGTAACCGCCCTATGGGATAGCGGTAAAACATGGTCTGTGACGAGGAAAGAAAAAGATTGGGACGGCGAATTTTTTGAAGAAGGCAGTGATACTGCCAAACTGACAAAATCGATTAAGCAGTTGCTTACATTCGGGCTGCTTTGCAATGCATCGGAAATGAAAAGAAACAATGAAGATATTTTAATAGAAGGAAGTCCAACTGAAAGTGCGATGCATGTTGCAGCCATTAAAGCAGGCATAACGAAGGAACAGCTGAAAGACCAATTCACGGTTATAAAGGAATTTCCGTTTGATTCAACCCGGAAGATGATGAGTGTTATCGTCAAGGATGCCAATAACAAACATTTTGTCGTGACGAAAGGCGCTCCTGATGTTCTGGTCGGCAAATGTTCATCGATTTTATGGGATGAAAAAGTCGAGGGGCTGAACAGAAATTTTAGCGAAAAAATTCAGGATGCCATCAACGGTCTTGCGTCACAAGCTTTACGGACGATTGCCATTGGCTATAAAGCGATTAATGCTCCCGGAGGCAATGTTCATGAAAGCGAAGTGGAAAAAGGACTGACCTTTATTGGCCTGCAAGGTATTATCGATCCGCCTCGCCCTGAAGTAAAGGATGCGGTGGCGGAATGTAAAAAAGCAGGTATTAAGACGATTATGATTACAGGAGATCATGCTTCGACTGCGAAGGCTATTGCTAAACAGCTCGGAATTATTACGAGTAACGAGCTGGTCGTTGAGGGACGGGCGCTCAATGACATGGGTGTCGATGAGCTTGAGGAAATCGTAGAGGATGTAGCCGTTTTTGCTCGTGTATCACCGGAACATAAGTTAAAAATAGTGAAGGCATTGCAAAATAAAGGACATGTTGTCGCGATGACCGGAGACGGTGTCAATGATGCCCCGGCTATCAAATCAGCCGATATTGGGATTGCGATGGGGATAGCGGGTACAGATGTAGCGAAGGAAGCTTCGTCGCTCGTGTTGCTCGATGATAATTTTGCGACAATCAAAGCCGCCATCAAAGAAGGACGAAATATTTATGAGAATATCCGCAAGTTCATCCGTTATTTGCTTGCTTCTAACGTAGGGGAAATATTGGTGATGCTGTTCGCGATGATTCTTGGTTTGCCTTTGCCGCTGACCGCTATTCAAATTCTTTGGGTCAACTTGGTGACGGACGGCTTGCCGGCTATGGCTCTTGGTTTGGATCAGCCTGAGGAAAATGTTATGAAACGAAAACCGCGAAAGGCGAAGGAAGGCATTTTTGCCCGTGGTTTAGGCTGGAAAATCGTTTCGCGCGGTTTCTTAATCGGCGGAGTGACACTGATTGCGTTTATGACAGCGTTAAATAATAATCCGAATGATTTGGAATATGCGCAAACGGTCGCTTTCATTACACTTGTATTGGCACAATTGATCCATGTATTTGACTGCCGCAGTGGAAACAGCATCTTCTCAAGAAATCCTTTCGGCAATATGTATTTAGTGTGGGCCGTTATTATTTCTCTTGTTATGGCGTTAATTGTGATTTATTATCCGCCTTTACAGGAGATTTTCGGAACATTGCCGATTCATCCGCGTGATTGGCTTCTTGTCATTGCATTATCAGCACTTCCAACATTTTTACTCGCTGGCTCTTTTTTATTAAGAAAAACTAAATAGTTTATGTTATACTGTAATAGGTGGTAGAGTGTTCTCTATTGCCTTTTTATTTGTTTATATCAAAAAAATGCAATATGTTGGTATAATTGGAAGTGAGTGATTGCAATGGTTGTCAGTATGACTGGATATGGTCTTGGTATGAGCGAAAACGAAAGGCTGAAAGTAAGAGTGGAAGTGAAAACGGTTAATCATCGTTTTTCTGAGTTTCATATACGGATGCCTCGCCAGCTGCTTGTGCTTGAAGACAAGATTAAGAAATTACTAGCTGCATACATAAGAAGAGGAAGAGCGGAAGTGTTCATCTCCATTGATGGAGAAGGCTTGCTCACAAAGCGATTGGAAGTAGATTGGGCTCTGCTGGATCAGTATATGTCGCATTTAAACGAGTTTACATATAAGTACCATCTGCATCCGAACGATGCTCTTCAAAATATCACCCACCTCGAAGGGATTTTCCACATTTATGAGGAGCAGACAAATACGAATGAAGTGGAAGATCTGATTTTGGAGGCAGTCAAGCAAGCGGGAGAACAATTGCTGACCATGCGGCAGGCAGAAGGAAAACGCCTGCAGGAAGACATTGCCGGGCAATTGAAGAAGCTTACTGAAACGGCTGATCAAGTAAAAGAATATGCTCCGTTAGTGCTTGAGCAATATAAGCAAAGATTGCAGACGAGAATGGCAGAATTCGCTTCCGGTATCATAGATGAAACAAGAATGCTGAATGAAGTGGCGATTTTCACCGACAAGGCGGATATTAATGAAGAGATCACCCGTTTGAACAGCCATTTATCGCAGGCGTTTGCGGCGATTAACAGCGATGCGGCAATCGGAAGAAAAATGGATTTTCTTGTTCAAGAAATGAACCGCGAAGTAAATACGGTCGGCTCAAAGGCAAATGATGCAAAAATTGCTTCACAAGTAGTCGAAATGAAAAGTTTACTTGAAAAAATAAAGGAACAAGTTCAAAATATAGAATAATCATTGTTTACAGCATCTCTGCAAAGGTCACACTACTATTACGATAACAGGGGGACGGTCATGACCATTAAGTTAATTAATATTGGCTTTGGAAATATTGTTTCAGCTAATCGGATCATTTCCATCGTAAGTCCGGAATCTGCTCCTATTAAGAGAATCATTCAAGAAGCAAGGAACAAAGGGTCGCTGATTGATGCCACCTACGGCAGAAGAACGAGAGCTGTTATCGTAACAGACAGTGAGCATGTGATTTTGTCATCTGTTCAACCTGAAACAGTAGCTTCGAGATTGCATGGCAGAGATGATAGTGTAGAGGAAGGATAAGATACATGAAAGAAAAAGGTTTACTTATTGTATTATCAGGACCGTCTGGTGTTGGTAAAGGGACTGTACGAAAAGCGTTGTTTTCGCAAAATGATACAGCCTTTGAATACTCAATCAGCATGACTACACGCGCACCGCGTGAGGGGGAAGTCGATGGTGTTGATTATTTCTTTAAAACAAGAGAAGAATTCGAAGCTTTAATCGAGCAAGGGAAGCTGTTGGAATATGCGGAGTTTGTCGGCAACTATTATGGTACTCCGGTAGATTACGTCCGCGAGACGCTTGCGAAGGGCAAAGACGTATTTTTGGAAATCGAAGTGCAGGGAGCTCGCCAAGTGCGCGAAAAATTCCCGGAAGCATTATTTATTTTCCTGGCGCCGCCAAGCCTTTCCGAGCTTGAAAGCCGTATTATCGGACGCGGAACAGAAACAGACGAAGTAATTGCTAACCGTTTAAAGACGGCACGCGAAGAAATAGAGATGATGGATTTATACGATTATGTCGTAGAAAATGACACAGTTGAGTCAGCTTGTGATAAAATAAAATCCATTGTCGTTGCAGGACACTGCAATCGAGAATATGTTGCAAAAAGATATTTAAAAATGTTGGAGGTTGAATAATAGATGTTATATCCTTCTATTGATTCTTTATTAGGAAAAATTGATTCAAAATACTCACTTGTATCGGTAGCGGCAAAACGCGCCCGCAAAATGCAGATCAATAACGATCAAAAAATTGCAAAGCCGGTTTCATATAAAAGTGTCGGTAAAGCATTAGAAGAAATTAACGCAGGCATTTTAACATACACAACTGAGCCGGTAGCAAAAGAAGCAGTGCATGCAAACGAATAAGCAGTTATAGTAAAGAGGTTGACTTCGAAGCGCTACGCTTCCCGGTCAACCTCTTTT
>JBJFHH010000268.1:0-2277 GCA_051893475.1 Bacillus sp. (in: firmicutes)
AGGTTTTTGATGCTTTGACGTTGAATACCGTCACAAATTGATTCGTAATCTTTTATTTTAATGGCGTGCTCTCGAATATTCAGCAACTTCTTATTAGAAAGCAATTCAATCGCTTTGCCGATTTCGTATGTGCTGTTACGAATGTTTTCTACGAATTTCTTAATATAGTCATCTGTTTCTACGATAGAATACATTTCGAAAAGGGCAGCGCAATGCTCAAGACCGTCCATGACATCGTCCATTGTCATAGCAAGAAGAAGAATATCCTCGCGCTCAATCGGTGTAATGAAAACTTTGTTCAATTCTTTGATCACTTCATGAACGTAAGAATCCGCTTTATGCTCATAGGCTTTCATTTTTTCCGTATACACTTTAAGGTCGCTAATGTGATTCATTTTGCTGTCTGCGAAATAATCAGCGCCTTCTTTTAGATTGATTGAGATGTCACTTAAAAGGACAAAGAACTTATCCTTCTTTTTTGCGTTGAAAACCATTATTTTTCCCCCATGTCCCAAGAACTAAAATTTCGTCGGTCTGAAGACCAACATTCATCATTTTACTTTGAAATTATTATTAGATAAAGCAAAACAGTTCAAATTTACAAAATCTTAATATTTCAAGATTTGCTAAATTAACTTTGTTACATAAAATTTACAAAAGGACTCCATCGTATCGATTGAGTCCTGTTAGTTATTGGAAAATAGGGGGATTGTCGATAAATGGCGCTTCAATCTCGATATTTTCCTCAGTAATCGGATGCTTAAATTGAATTTTATAGGCATGCAATGCTTGGCGCGGAAAAATCGGTTTTCCTCCATAAAGTGTATCGCCGGCAAGCGGATGGCCAAGATGGCTTAAATGAACACGGATTTGGTGCGTGCGCCCGGTATCCAGTGTGCATTGGACAAGTGTCAAATTGTTCTTCTTGTCAAAGTGCAGCGTTTCAAAGTGGGTAACCGCCTTTTGTCCGGTCGGCGAAACGCGTCGTCTTGTTGCATGATGGCGGTCACGGCCGATGCTTGCGGAAATCGTCCCTTTTCGTTGCGTGAGTTTCCCATGCGCGAGAGCCTTATATGTGCGTTTAATATGGCGCTCATCAAGCATGCGCTGCAAAATAGCGCCGGCAAATGCATTTTTCGAAAAAAGAATCGCACCGGTCGTATCTTGATCGAGACGATGAATGTGGCGCAGCTCGCAAGTTTCACCTTCTAGTAAGAGATGATAAGCGACTGCGTTCAGTAACGACTGAGTTTGCCCTGGTTCTGACGGGTGTGTCTCGATTCCTGCTGGTTTATTGACGATCAGCAAATCATCATCTTCATATAATATGCCAATATCAATGAACGCAGCTTCCGGCAATTGAGAATCCTGTTTGTATATTGGCAAATACAGCTGGTCACCTTGCTGGAGCGGCTCCGTCCATTTCGCGGCTGTGCCGTTTAACAAGACATCCTTTGCCATCCGCCATTCGTGCACAAGTTTTTTTGGCGCTTTATATATGTTTTTCAATATTTCTTCTATCGTCAGGCACACCCATTTTTCTGGAATAATGATTTCCAAATAGTCGCCTTTTCGTTTCGTTTTTATCATCATTATCATTCCTCTGCTTATCCATCTAATTGCTAAATGTACCATATTTTCATGAAGGGAGAAAGTAACAGAAGGTTGTTTATAGAATTGCTCGAATAATGTGTTATTATATTGTGGGGAAGGGAGATTTTAATACGACGGTTAAGGTGGGGGGAATATTGAAGATCGTTTTCGGTTCAACAAAAGAGCAAGAAGAGGCAATCGATCAGCTGCTTGCGTATTTACGACACTCTATATTGCCGCTGTATGCAGCAAAAGAAGAGCTGACGATGTACGACAGTATGGGATTGCTGCAATTTGACAGTCAGAGAAAACTGTACAATGGAACGCTGAAGGAAGCGTTTCAAGTGATGACAGCTCTGCAAACATTAACTTTCATTATTGAAAATGGGAAAAATTACGATGCTGAAGAGTACTTAAAATACAATGATAAATTCAACTTTAATGTTGATCTTTTGAACTATTATGGCTTATTCTTTCCGTTTAAATTTCAACACTTCAAAAAAACGGGTTCACAGCCATTGTACAACAACGACAAGACTCATTTATCCGCGCAATACTATATGTAAAAGAAAACACCGCACAGTCGGTGTTTTTTTGTTAATCCAAGGTAAAAAATGCCGACAGAGTGCCGTTTTTCGATGAAAATGAGAAGATTTGAGCTCAAACTAGGGATTTTTGTTGAAT
>JBJFHH010000268.1:2377-6987 GCA_051893475.1 Bacillus sp. (in: firmicutes)
ATTTATTCCGTTACATATGTTTCAAAAAACTTCTCGAATGTAGCTGTATCTGCTGCACCGACTAAGCGATCTTTTTCTTTTCCGTTTTCAAAGACGATTAAAGTAGGTGTGCTCTCGATATCGAAGTCCTTTGTTCCTTCCGGGAATTCAATCAAGTTATATTGACCGACGTACAGGTCCATGTTTTTCGATGCTTCCATTAAGTGCGGTGTTGCTTGCTTACAGTATGAGCAAAGCGGGCTGTAAAAATACACGATAGCATCTTCTTTGTTGTCTAATGATGTTTCAAGCTCTTCAGGTAAAATGATGTTTTGATAATTTTCATCGTCAAGCTGAGCGACTGTTTCTGCATGAAGCCGATCTTTTCCGAATGGATTATCCGCGGATTTTTCCGTGTTTTGGATGTTTGTCATATAAGCAATGACTGCGAAAAGTCCCGCAATTATGACCAAAAAGATGATGATTTTCTTCATAATTAATTTTTCCCCTTTGTATTCTTCCATATGATTATGCTGCATATGAAAATAATGATAAACGCAGTCAGTGCCAGGAATGGAATCGTAATGAAGCCAAGCCAGTTGATGTATATACCGGTGCATGGAACTGCTCCGCAGCTAGGAGCTGAATCCTGCAGGAAGGGTAATTTTTGCAGACTATAATGGTAGGCTGAAATCAGTATGCCGATGCCGGACAGGATGGTGGTGTACAAGCTGATTTGAAAATCTTTTTTCACGACGGCAATTCCTAAAATAATTGTAAAAGGATACATGACGATTCGTTGATACCAGCAGAGGGTACAAGGTATGAGCTCTCTGATTTCTGAAAAATATAAACTTCCGAATGTTGCGATAATTGAAGTTGCCCAAGCGATAAACAATATGTTTTCTTTTGTTTTTTCTCTCATTTGAATCCCCGCTTTCGATACTACAACCAAATTATAGTATAGGGGAACGAAAACTGTCTATTGCGAAAACTTTTCAAACGCATAATAAAAAGCAAACAGAGCTAGCCATTTTAGCTCTGTTTGCTGTTAAATTCGGCTTGTTTCAATTTTTTAACAAAAGTTACAACAATTTGAACGATTCCGGAGAAAGTAAGTATATTTTTAAAAAGGTACGTGAAACTAATGGTATACTTCGCAAGTCATGCTTTGGTCAGCAGTCATAGTGGTCGCATGCTCGATGTAACGAAGCAATGTGTAGAGATTGCGTTGGATGGCCGTGTAGTCATTTTCAAAGTGATAGGCATGTAAAAAATGTTCTATTTTCTTGGATAAAAATTGATCTTTAGTCCGCACCATCAGAATCAATAAATTATCCCACTCGGATCGATGCGAATAGTAGAGCGCTCGATCATAATCGTTTTTGCTCATCTCTTGCCTCCTTGATTAGGAGTTACTTGTATTTTGTGCACTATGACGGAATCATTACCTTGCAAAACTTGGACAAGCTTGATTTTAGGCGAGTATATATTACCACTGCATTTGGAGTGTTGTTATGAAGGTGCTTATACCTTTTTTGCTGCTTCAACTCATTTTGGGCGCTGAAATGGAAATGATAAAAGAGAAACCATATACATATGAACGGATGATGCAGGCAGTAGAGAAAATTGAAGCAAGTGACTATCTGGCTGTCGGTTCAATCGGAAAAAGCGAGCAAGGAAGAACAATTCCGTTTATTCAAATCGGTACGGGAAAAAAACAGATGCTCCTCGTTGGCACCCACCATGCTAGAGAATGGATCACTAGTCAATTTCTTATGCATCTTGTACATGAATATATAGATGTTTATGAAGCGCAAGGGAAGATTGGCGACTACACTGCATCTCTTCTTGATGAAATATCGATTGTTATTGTTCCGATGCTGAATCCGGATGGTACAATCATTCAGCAAAAGGGCTTGCATTCGGTGCAAAATTTGAATGAGAAATTCAAGCTGTTGAGCATGAATCATTTTCGCAGCGATTTTAGCCGCTGGAAGGCGAATGGATTCGGAATAGATTTGAATCGCCAATATCCGGCCGGCTGGGAAGAGTTGAAGATGCTGCCAGCTTGGCCATCCTTTAAACAATATCGTGGAAAGCGACCTGCTGAAGCTGTTGAAGTGCAGGCACTGATTGATTTTACAAAAGCGATTAAGCCGGATGTGGCCATTGCCTATCATACATCTGGTCAAGAAGTATATTGGTACTATAAAAACAGCCGTGATACAGTGGAAAGCGATTTTGCTCTCGCTGCCAAAATTGCTAAGAAGACAGGCTATGCACTCTCTTTTCCGGAAAAAGAAGCGGTTGGCGGGGGATACACGGATTGGTTCATTTCAACGTTTCAAAAGCCGGGTTTTACAATTGAAATGTGTGAAAGCGTTGAAGAAACCAATCCGCCCCTGTCATGTCTGCAAACTGATTGGGAAGGAAATAAGGAAGTGCCGCTCATGTTGCTTTACGAAATTATAAACAGGCATGAATAGTGCATATTATAATTTAGTGACATTAAAATTTTCCTGAATTAAAAGCCAAATTTGCGGGAATGAAAGGCCAAGCTTCCAAAAGGCCATCCCTAATAAATTCAGTTCTTTCAGCAGGTTGAACTTGGCTTGGATGGAGCGGGCGTCTTCAAACCACACTTCATGCATTCTTCCGCTGGAATCTCTGTAACGAAAAAATGGTGCCTGCGCTACTTCATCATATTGGATGGCAGCGTTATTTTCTCTGGCAATCGCGATGGCCTGTTGCGGACTGATTGCTCGAGCAGTCGTTCCCGGACGAAATGGCAGTGTCCAATCATATCCGTATAAATTTTGTCCCATCAATATTTTTTGCGGCGGAATAACACTCGTTGCATACGTGAGCACATCGCGCACTGGACCAATCGGAGACACGGCCTGTGCAGGTCCGCCGCTGTATCCCCACTCGTATGTCATGATAATGACGAAATCGACGACAGCACCAATGGCCGCATAATCATGAGCAGCAAGCCATGGACTCGTTTGCTGCGCGCTTGTTCTTGGAGCTAGCGCGACAGAGGTGGATAAACCTTCCGCTGCAAATAGGTTATGTGCTTTCCGCAAAAAAGATATATAGGTTTCCCTATCTTCAGCACGCAAATGTTCAATATCAAAATGAATATTTTCAAATCCGTATTGTTTGGCAAGCACAATGATATTATTCAACAGCGTGTCTTGCACGCCCATATTGTTTAGAAAGAGTTGACCGAGATCTTCGCTGAATGCTCCATTTTCTAAATTCGTAATAACCATCATCAAAAACACATTTTGCTGCTGTGCAATGGACGCTAAATTACCTAATGGAGGCTCTGTCAAGGCTCCATCCCTTAGTATTTCAAAGCTGAAAGGAGCAAGATAGGTTAAAGACGGTGCCGCTTGTCTGGCGCTGTTTTCAAGAGCGGTAGACACTTTACTCCCTCTCGGTTCTATATATGCGTTAAACATTGCATTTGTTTTAGGGCGTGGCGGAATGTATAATCGTGTGCCGACATTTAGTGGCGCATCGGCGGAAATGCGGTTAACCTCCGCAATTCGTTGCACAGATACCCCAACTTTGCGGCTAATGGTCGTCAAAGTATCGCCGGGCTGTACCCAATAATAGCTCCCGGTGATGGGGATGACTAACGCCTGGCCTACAACGAGTTGATTCGGCGTACTTAGTTCGTTGGCTGAAATGATTTGATCGGGCGTCGTATTATAAGCCTTGGCAATGCCATAAACGCTTTGTCCCGGTGTAACTACATGAATTTGCATGCTTTTTCCTCCATTGCTGATTTTCTTCCCTATTGTATGTAACGTGTGCAAGATGTTTGAGTTGTACTATGCATTTTTATGGGTATAATAGATTGAATATTTTGTTTTAAAGGGGGAGACAAAGATGAAAAAAATATTAGTATTTGGGGGAACGCGTTTTTTCGGAAAAGCACTGGTATACCGTTTGCTGCAAAAAGGCTATGAGGTGACGATTGCCACACGCGGGCAGGCCAAGGATGACTTAGGCACGGCTGTAAAACGAATGATTGTTGACCGGGAAAATAAAGAAAGTTTGGCATCGGCTATAGGCAATCAGCAATTTGATGTAGTGCTCGACAATATTTGCTATAGTCCGGATGATGCGCAAATTGCCATCGAAGTGCTTACGGGCAAGGTCGGAAAATATGTTGTCACATCATCGATGGCGGTGTATGAACATGAAGGAGTGTTAGTTGAAGCAGACTTTAATCCGTATGAGTATCCGGTCAAAGAAGGAAGCCGCCATGATTATTTATATGGTGAAGGAAAGCGATTGGCGGAGGCAGTATTTTTTCAAGAGGCGAATTTTCCGGTAGTGGCCGTGCGCTTCCCGGTTGTACTTGGCAAAGAAGACTATTCGAAGCGTCTGCATTTCTATTGCGAGCGCATTATCAATAAGCAGCCAATCAATGTGCAGGATGGGGAACTTAGCTTTGTCTTGGATCTTGAGGCAGCGAGATTTCTGGAATGGTGCTGTGAGAATGATTACAGCGGACCGATTAATGCGTGCAGTAACGGGATGATTTCGGTTGCGGAGATTATTGATTATATAGAAGAAATTAGTGGTGAAAAGGCGGTTGTGAGTGAGACAGG
>JBJFHH010000269.1:0-1712 GCA_051893475.1 Bacillus sp. (in: firmicutes)
AATGCGAAATACATCCATACGAGCTTATCGATTCGTTATTTAAAGGCGTATGCCGCTCCCGAATTCGATATTGAAATTCCTGAATACACCATTAAAGATCCAACAATTAACATCGTAACTGACTTATATACAAGAAAAGCAGATGTCATCGGCTTCAGTTGCTATATTTGGAA
Source organism: Bacillus sp. (in: firmicutes) (assembly GCA_051893475.1). Classification (GTDB taxonomy): domain Bacteria; phylum Bacillota; class Bacilli; order Bacillales; family DSM-1321; genus Bacillus_AD. The sequence goes on from JBJFHH010000269.1 coordinate 174, forward strand.
TATTGAAGAAACGATTAAAATTGTCAGCTTGCTTAAAAAGGTGCAGCCGGATGTTACCATTGTACTCGGCGGTCCTGAGGTTTCCTATGATGTAGAATATTGGCTGGAGCGCATCCCTGACGCAGATTACATCGTAATCGGTGAGGGCGAAAAAACATTTAAACAGCTCCTTGCTCACCTCTCCGGCAACGAAAGCTTCGAGCAATTAGGCGGCATTGCTTATAAAGATAACGGCAAGCCCGTCATCAAACTGCAAAACGGCAAACTGAACTTAAAGGAAATTCCTTCTCCTTATCGCTTCCCGGAAGATCAGCAAGATTTGTCGAAACGAGTTGTCTATATGGAAACAAGTCGAGGTTGCCCTTTTAATTGTCAATTCTGCTTATCGTCTATTGAAATCGGTGTCCGCTACTTTAATCGTGAGCAGATTAAAGAAGATATTCGCTATTTATTGAAAAATGGCGCTAAAACAATTAAATTCGTCGATCGTACATTCAATATTAGCCGAAGCTACGCCATGGACATGTTTCAATTTTTAATCGATGAGCATCTGCCGGGCAGTGTCTTTCAATTTGAGATAACAGCTGATATTATGCGACCTGAAGTGATTGAATTTTTAAACACAAATGCCCCTGCCGGCTTATTCCGTTTTGAAATCGGCGTGCAGTCAACAAATGACTATACGAATGAACTGGTCAAACGAAAGCAAAACTTTGAAAAACTGACACGCACTGTTACGCTCGTTAAAGACGGCGGAAAAATTGATCAGCATCTTGATTTAATCGCTGGCTTACCGGAGGAAAATTACGATTCATTTAAACAAACCTTTAATGATGTATTTGCTCTAGGACCCGAAGAGCTCCAGCTTGGATTCCTGAAAATGCTGCGAGGGACAGGCTTGCGCATTAACAGCGATGAATACGGATATGTCTACAGCGACACAGCACCCTATGAAATCGTCTCCAATAATGTATTGACGTTCGATGACATCATCAAAATTAAACAAGTGGAAGATGTACTCGAAAAATATTGGAACGATCATCGTATGGATAAAACAATCGGTTATTTGACAGAGCAGGTCTTCCCTACACCATTTGATTTCTTCCAAGATTTCGGTTTATATTGGGAAGCAAGAAGTTGGTCCAAAATCGGTCATCAATTAGAGGACTTATTCAAAAGATTATATGAATTTTTGAAGCAAGAAGAAATGCCCGAGCTTGCAAAAATAACCGATTTAATGAAAATCGATTATTTATCACAGCATAAATATAAGCCTAGAAAACCTTGGTGGGAAGATGCATTGTCACAAGAAGAGCGGTCGAAGTATTATCAGCTCATTCAAGAAAACCCGTCCATACTCGGAAAAGCATTCGCCGACCTGCAGCTCAATCAGAAGGAGCTGCATAAGCACACTATTCTGGAAACACTGCAGTTTGACAGCAACGAGCCAAATGCTGCAAAAGGAAATAAGCTGCTTCTCGCCTTTTTTAACCCGAACGGAACTGGAAGTCAACTGTTCGTTACGGATTTATAAGAAAA
>JBJFHH010000270.1:0-6954 GCA_051893475.1 Bacillus sp. (in: firmicutes)
GTGTATAGTTTTAAGTAGATGAGTGAAACGGAGAGAAGGAAAAAGAAAGTGCTAAATAATTTAAATGCGTTTCTGCAAAGGTGGATGCCGATTTTAACACCGCTAAGTCTGGTGATTGGTGTGTTGCTTGAAGATGCCGGACATCAGCTTCTGTTTTTAGTTCCATGGTTATTTGCATTTATGACGTTTGCGAGTAGTTTAAGCATGAATTTTCAAGATGCGAAAAGTTTTTCGAAATATCCGAAAACCATTTTATTTTGTATTGCTTTTTTACATATTATTATGCCGATTTGGGCGTATTTCTTATCAACGGTTATATTTGATGATCACTTGCTGACAATCGGCTATATTATTTCCGTTGCTGTTCCGACGGGTGTTACGAGCATCATTTGGTTGAACATTTGTAAAGGAAATCTGCCGCTCGGTTTATCAATTGTCTTAATTGATACGCTGCTGTCACCAATTATCATGCCGGCATTATTGCATATTGTTGCCGGTGAGAGGATTGCGATTGATTTAGCTTCATTGATTATGAACTTAATTTGGATGATTGTGCTGCCATCGGTATTGGGGGTCGTGTTAAATGAGCTGACGAAGGGCACAATCCAAACAACTCTCGGCAAGAAGCTTTCGCCATTTTCAAAGCTATGCTTGTTTAGTGTGGTGATGATCAATAGCAGCGCGATTGCACCTTATTTGAAAAATATTACATGGGAGCTGGCTGCGGTTATTGCTGTTGTATTTTTGCTGGCAGCTACAGGCTATGCGCTTGCGTTAGTGCTTGGCCACTTTATTTGGAAGGATATGCAGCTGATTACAACATTCGTATTTGTCGGCGGCATGCGCAATATTTCCGTCGGTGTCATTGTCGCCACTACTTATTTTCCTGCTAAGGTTGCCATGCCTGTTGTGTTCGGAATGCTGTTTCAGCAAGTGCTGGCTTCCTTATTCAGTAAAGTATTGGTGAAATACGAGCAGTGTTATAAGTCGAAACGGCAATCCTCTGCAGCATAAATCATTCCATTATTTAAAAAAACAACGGAGAAATTCCGTTGTTTTTTTTGTCCTTTTAGAAAGTGTTCGTATGTATGTTGAAAAACAAAACTAAAAGGGTATAGAGATAAAAGGCTTTCATTATTGGTATGCATCTCTATCTTTTGGAAAAAATATAGAATTCAAGTTTTAAAACTTGAATTTTTTAAAATGCTATTGATATACTGACAAACAGACCGGTTGGTATGTGGGGGTGTACTACGGAAAATGGATACGAAATCGCTGATAATCGAAATCGCGACAAAGCTTTTCCAGCAAAAAGGATACAAAGGTGTCGGGTTAAATGAAATCCTGAAAGCATGCAATGTGACAAAGGGTGCGCTTTATCATCACTTTCCGAATGGAAAAGAAGAATTATTGATTGCGTGCCTTCAATCTTTGAGTGACGTAATCACAACGGATATTGAAGGGATTTTTAACAAATATCCGACAACGAAGGAAGCTACGAACGCAATGATGGAAAAGTTGATTGTCCGTTTTGAAACGGAGGGGACGATTACGGGATATACATTCAGCAGTGTCGTAAGTGAAATGGCTTCGTTAAGCGATCCGGTGCGAAATGCCTGTGCGCTGCTATATAAGCAAATACAAGATATTTATTTTAATAAATTGATAGCAGACGGTTTTTCAGCCGATCAAGCTCATGCTAAGGCAGTGATGATGAATGCCTCAATTGAAGGAGGCATCATGCTTTGTCTGGCAGAAAATAAAGCAGAACCGCTCCGGATTATTTCCGAGCAATTATTAAATAGTTAAAAGGGGTTTTATTAATTGAATAAAGATATTAAAACAGGACCGATAATGGCAGCACTACTGGTAGCTGGCTTCGTCGGTTTATTCAGTGAGACGGCACTGAATATCGCTTTAGGGCAACTAAGCCAAATTTTTAGTATACAGCCGACAACAGTTCAATGGCTGGCAACAGGTTATTTCTTAACTTTAGGTATATTAGTGCCGGTTACAGGTATTTTGATGCAGAAATTCACAACGCGTCAAATGTTTATTACAGCAGTATCACTGGCTATTATCGGAACTGTTTTAGCAGCTGTAGCGCCGGTATTCAGTGTCTTATTGGCGGCGCGTGTTATTCAGGCAGCAGGTCTTGCGATCACATTGCCATTAACGCAAAACGTTATTTTTACCATCTTCCCGCCGAATAAGCGCGGCGCGGCAATGGGTGTTATGGGATTAGTTATGTTGGCTGGTCCGGCGCTTGGTCCGACGCTTGCGGGACTTATTCTTGACACATTATCATGGCATTGGATTTTCTGGGTAACAATCCCGTTCTTATTATTCTCATTCATTTTCGGCTACAAGTATTTACCGAATGTTAATGAAACTCGGAAAGTCAGCATTGATGTCTTATCGGTTATTCTTTCGACAATCGGTTTCGGCGGTGTTGTTTATGGTGTAAGTGTGGCGGGTGATTTTGGCTGGACAAGCGGAGTTGTGCTTGTAGCGATCATTATCGGCTTGATTGCACTTGTTCTTTTCTCTGTTCGCCAAACGAAAATGGCCAATCCGATGCTGAACTTGAAAGCATTTAAATATCCGCTTTTCGTGTTGGGTGTTTTAATGAACTTCATCACGTTCTTCAACATGTTATCAATGCTTGTTATTTTGCCGATGTATATGCAATTTGCATTAGTCATCGCATCATTTACGACAGGTCTTATTTTACTGCCGGGAAGCTTGCTTAACTGTTTATTGGCACCGACAATCGGTCGCATGTTTGACCGTTTCGGACCGAAAGCGGTTATAACGCCTGGTACAATTTTAGCAGCAATAGGATATATTTTATATGCGCAGTACGGCACGGAAACTTCGCTATGGATTATGGTTGTGACGCATGTCATCATGATGCTTGGTGTCGGTATGGTGCTTGCATCTGTTCAAACGAATACGTTGAACTCATTGCCAAAACAATATTATCCGGACGGAATTGCCTTAACACAAACGATTCAGCAAGTAGCTGGCGCAATTGGTATTGCCGTTATGGTATCGATCTTTTCTGCAAAACAAACGAGCTACATGTCAACAGTGGCTGATGATTCGGCTCAAGCTGCGGCATCTGGTTCGTCGCTTGTGTTCACAATCAGTTTAGTATTTGCGGTAATTAACGTAATCTTATCGCTGTTCCTGAAAAAACCGAATCCGGCGAAATTGAATTAAGTTTCATAAAAATCCTCCGAAAAGGTATGCTTTTTGGAGGATTTTCTGATTTTTGGCAAGAATATATAAATGAAGCTAACTGTCATAAAGGAGGATGAAGTAATGAATCAAGTATGTGTCATCAGTATTTATGTACCGAATCTTGCGAAGGCGATTGATTTTTATGAAAATGTATTGGGTTTTACGGTTGAAAAGCAGTACGGTGAAAAGATTGCGGCGTTGAATAATGGAGAGCTGCCATTGATTCTTGAGGAGTCAGTGTCTTCTGTATGCAACCCGGAGAGCAAGCCGGCAGGTGTTGTTTTAGCCTTGAAAACAAATGATATCTTTCAGACTGTGAACGAGCTGACAGAACACAAAGTAGATTTCATCGTGGCAGAGCCGGCCGATTGCCCTCCAGGAAAGTTTATCAGTTTCAAAGATCCTTTCGGAAATGTGCTGGAGTATGTACAGTTTTTATAGTCATTCTTTCGTTTTGATCAACTGAAATAGCTCTCTGGAAAAATAGATGCACCAGAAAAGCATGAACAGCCCGAGCACAAACCAAATAATCATTCCCGCTTCATTACCATGCTTGTAGGCGCTAAACGTATAGATAGAGCTCATAATCGTTGCATATAGTCCGCAAAGGCTGAAAATAGCGTATACAAAAGCGCCGATAATCGTTCCTGCAGCGTTATTATTTCTCATATAAGATCATACTCCTTTAATTGTCAGTGAACAGTGCCTGTAATCAGGTGCTGTTTTCATTCAGAAGCCTCTTTTGCTTCTTGTGCCGAGTGCTGAATGCTCAATAAGATGTCTTCCACCTGCTTATTGTTCAGTTCGTTTTTCAATTGATGCATGTTGTAGCGAAATGTATTCAATGTTTGCTCATCGTGTAAGAGCTTGCTGATATGCTCAATATTCTCTTCGTAATTTTGATCAAGCACTTCTCCGATTTGGTGATCAATAATAAAATGCTGATTCTTCATTTCTTGGGCTAAAGCCGGCTCAAACGTGAGGATCGGAACCTCGGAATAAATCGATTCGAATAAAGTTAATCCGCCGGGCTTAGAAATGATTAAGTCAGCCTCCTTCATATATTCATACACTTTATCTGTGTAACCGATGACTTGAATATGCTCATATTTTCCTTGTAATTTATGGATCAGTTTTTCATTATGACCGGCAAGGATGAGCGTTTCAACATTATGTAATTCATTCAAATGCTTATAAAATGATTGCCTTTTCGGAAGCATTCCCAAACTTCCGCCCATAATAAGCAAATGTTTGATTACAGAATCAGAGTGACGGCACTCAACATTGAATTCTTCTCTGACCGGAATGCCGTTAATATAAATCATCGCAGGATTAATTCCTTTTTCAATCAGCTCTCTTTTTACCGAAGGGGTAGCGACTAAATAATAGTCGGTAAAAGGATTAATCCATGAAGGATGGTCAGTAATATCGGTAATGCATGTTATAAAAGGAATCGAATGATTATAAGTCGCTTTATAGGTAGAAACAATTTGCGAGCTGATTGAACAAGTTGAAATAATGACATCTGGCTTAAAGTCGCGAATCAGCTCATCCATCTTAGTCAGAAAACTTTCAGGCACCAAAGGCTTGAAATCAACTTCTTTTTTTTCGCTATAGTTATATAGGAAGTTATAAATCTTGCTTCCTTTATTCACGAAAAGATCATAGGCACGATAAATTTTCTGATAGTAATTGGGCAGCATGTATTCACAAATATCTTTAATTTGAATGATGGCATCTGGAAATTGTGACTGTATTTGCTCTCTCAACGATAGGGAAGCAGAATAATGTCCGCCGCCGAGCTTGATAGTCATAATTAAAATTTTCATTTGGCAACATCCTTCCTGCAATCGTTAGATAAGCCGTCACCGCAAGCAGTGGCTAATTGTATTAAGCTGCTGTGCAAAGCTTCTTTCACTCTTTCTTGTTCGATTTTAAAATCAACGCCATCCTGAAATGCAATCGGCTTTCCTTGCACAATTTTTTTCTGAGACTTGCTTGCATAAACAGGAATAAATGTAAGGTGTTTTTTCGTTTTTCGGTAATAATACTTTTCGAGATGCAAAAAACCTGGGTCAATCTCGCCAATAATAGGCGAACGATTATCATAATGGACATCCGGAAAGATTAAAATATTGTCACCCTTGCTCAACGCATCGACACTTTGCCGGAACGTTTTCACAATTTCGCGCGAGCCCCGATAAACCGGAATCGCATTCGCCGATCGAACGAGTGCGGAAATAATATAGGAAAGCGGCAGACAGATAATAAGCGCCGCTTTTTCGTTCCAGCCGAACCGCTTTACGAACGGATATTGGACAATTTGCTTACAGCATGTCGGCTGTTCATAAAAAGCGGAAAGCGCCCAAATATGTATAGGTTTCTCAGTCCACAGCATAATTGACAACGGTCCGCGAAAATGCTCGTGATGCGAGACATACACGACTGAATGGGTGTCAGTGTCCGTATTTTCGGGCTGATAGCTTGGATAGAAAAGTCGTGTGATTGTCCGGAATACGCGGTATGATTTTCCGTAAAATTGGTCCTTCATCTTTGTACACCTCACTGCTCTTTATTTTTAAATACCCATCTGAGCTGCACTTGATAGCTGATGATGCCTAAAAATAAATCCGCGGCTATTTTGGCGATGACTAAATTAGTGTCCAAATAGCGCTTGCTCAAATAAACGAACATGGAAGAGGCGGATAATAAAGTGAGCCAAAGCATATAGTATTTAATCATTGATTTGGTTATATTTGTTTTTTTGCCGAAAACATATTTGCGGCTAATCGAAAAATCGCAAAACGAAGAGGCGACCCGGGCAATGGCATTTGCTGAAAAAATTCGCAATTGCAGCGGGAAATGTAAAAAAACATAGCTGCTTAAAATCGTGAAAAGCAGTAAATCAACAATAGCTGCCACAATTGTTGAAAAGGAATATCCTATAAATCCGGAAAAAATCGTTAAGTATGTACGGAAACTCTCGTTAAACGAATGGTGCATCGATTTTGTCTGTTGCCAATTATAAACCGGTACTTCCACCACTTCAGCCTGCAGCTGTTTCGCTTTTATCAAGGCGTACACTTCAAAATCCCAAAAAGCCATTCCTTCATCGCTGATTTCATGAAATTCATGCAATGGAATCGCGATCAGCCCCGAATGAATATCTGTTAATCTCGTTCCATAAAGGACATTAAATAATAAAGAAGCCAATCGACTTTTAAGATTGCTTCTGAATCGGTTACAGCGTTTCCCTGTTCTTACTCCGAGGATGATGCTGTGCTTGTGCGTCGATAACGTATCGGCAGCCCGTTCGATATCCTTAAGCCCAAAATGATGGCTTAAGGTCACAACACCGTTAATTTCAGGATGATGATCTTGCAGTTGTTTCATTACATTTTTCATGGCACTAAAATAACTCTCTTGATTTTCATTGAAATAAAGCATGCAACGTTTGTTTTGCTCCGCGATGTTCACTAGTCTTCGGTCAATCTGGTTTGTATTTTGCAGCAGCAGAACAAGATAGAACTTCTTTTGCAATAACGATTGAATAGTTGTTAGCGTCCAATCTGTCACTTGCTTTAAAGGAAGTATTACAGCGCAAGCCATCCTGAAATCTCCCCCTTCACATGAATAAAGCATGTAGTATCATTTTCCCTAATCATATAATCGATAAACTAAAGCTTTGAAATGTTAAAATGTAGAAAA
>JBJFHH010000271.1:0-1702 GCA_051893475.1 Bacillus sp. (in: firmicutes)
GACGAGGACTGCCAGCGTGACTTGGTTGACGAAATCGACCTGAACGACTGCACCCCGTCCCACGACCAAACAATCCGTATGCGAAAGATGTTTGAAGAAGGAAAGCTCACGCCCGAAGCCATACAAGCCATTATGTCGGAGCAGAAACCCAATCAGCGAGAGAGAATTGTGCTGAGTGGGGATAAGGTACGACAGTATATCCCGAAGAATATTCCCCTTAACCAAACGGAGGATTATGTCTGCAAGGCTTTGGAGCATTATGCGAGCTATTTGAGAAAACGGGCAGAGCGTGACGCAAGGTAGCAGGAGTAACATTTTCCGTTTCCCCTTCCTCACACTCTAACCCCTAAGTACAAGCTAACCTACCGAAGAAAGATATATAACTATCTCTCAATATATATCTATCTCCATAACTTAAAGCTATCTCAAACAAATCGCATCATTTCCACTTGAAGGAGGTGGTTGCTAAAATTAAAGATTACCCTGTTCGCACCTTTGTCAAATTGCGGAGAACTTTCTACAATGAAGGCGAAAGGAGCGAAACGAAATGAAAAACAAAATCTTATGCTTTGGCTTGGTTCTCATTTTCCTTGCCTCAATGTGCGGATGCAACGCAGAAAAAGCCGGTGTTTTGGAAAACTCGGATATAGCCGACTGTTCTTCTTCGGTGAGTAATACGGAAACTTCCGATGAAACGGATACGACCGTAGAAAGTGAACCTGAAAAAGCAACAGAAACGGCAATAACAACTTCGGAGCCGGCTTCGGAAACAAACGAGCCTGAAACTGCTCCAACGGAGAGCAAGAACCCCGTTGAAACCAAAAAAACGGATATTCCAGCCGCACCAAAGACAGAAACAGAAACACCAAAACCCGAAGCACCCAAACCGACCGCAAGCGAAGAAACAAAAGAGCCGGAAAAGCCTGTCCAGCCGGAAAAAGAACCTCCGGCAGAACAGCCTACGGAAGAAGTAAAGCCAAAAACAGCTTACGACTACGAGTTTGACATTGAAGCAATCCGAAGCGACCTCATTTCTCTCGGCTGCTCTATGGGACTTACCCATATTACTACCGATGACGGAACGGCGATCACACCGGACAATGCTTCGTGGGCGACACCTGTTACGGCTTCCGAGTCGTTTCAGGGAGAACGCCTGAAAAGAAAACTTACGGACTATGTGCAGTCGATGCCGGATATTATCACCGCTTACGGCGGCGCACCAATCGAATATTTCACGATATATATTGAACCGCTTGGAAGCGGCAGCTACCGGATATATTTCCTGTACTGAGTTCGTGAGAACCACCCTCTGCCCAAAAAGACAGAGGGCTTTTTTTATACCCAAATCAAGAAAGGACGGTTAAACCGAAATGAAAAATTTTGCAAAATCCAAAGGAAAGCGCATAACTGCCGCGCTCCTGTGTGCCGTTATGTGCATTATGTCCCTTCCGCTTTCTGCCTTTGCCTTTACAGCAGAGGAAGGAAAAACCGTGGACGCATACTACGGCGACCGCTATTTCGGATCGAACGGCGACTATTACTATTCTCCTGAAAGTCATCAATATATTGCCTATGATGAGAATGGTAACACGAGCCTTCATTCTGCGAGCGGAGTCCACAGAAGAACCAAGCTGATGATTAAGGACAGCAGCGGTTCCCGACAGATTATGTGTATTGAGTCCGGTATTGACTATAACGCCGG
>JBJFHH010000272.1:0-28112 GCA_051893475.1 Bacillus sp. (in: firmicutes)
GCCAGCCCCTCGAGGTCATAAGCCAAATCATTCCGGAAATTTTAGAATTTCCTACGTGATTCGTCTTATGCTGGTCGGAGGCTCTCAGGATGAGAGTCGCAGCGACGTTGCTACAGGACGTAGCGCCCTTAGTCGCTGTACCTTTACTTGCCGGGCCGATTCCGCTTTTCTTATTAGGAACGGTCCAACAGCTGGCACATCATCATCGCCTTGCCGACGAGCTTGCCCTCATTGAATACCTCTATATCGACTTTACCAAACTTGCGCCCGACTTCTAATACTTTCGGTACGATTTCAAGCTGGCTGTCGATTTGGACAGACTTTATAAAGTAAATAGACATATTTTCAACGACTAAGTCTCCGCGTTTATATGTCCGCAACACACGATTGGCCGCTTCTGTCACGATTGTCGTAAAAACGCCGTACGAAATCGTCCCCAAATAGTTCGTCATTTGCGGTGTAACCTCACAGCGATACACTTCCTCGCCTTTCGTTTTACCGTTTGCCACTACAAGTTGTGAAGCAATGACATCATCGATTGTTTCACCGACTTGCGGCTGTCTTTGAATCATTTGTAAAGCTTTCAATACATCTTGACGACTAATGATTCCAAGCAGACTTTGATGATTGTCGACAACCGGCAGCATCTCGATTCCTTCCCATACCATCGTACGTGCTGAAGAAGCGACACTCATTTTACCGTTAACTGTCATCGGCTGCTTTGTCATTACCTTATCAATAACGGTCTTTGGATCTGCCCCCATAATATCTTTGGCTGTTACAACACCGATTACTTTATTATGGCTGTCCACAACCGGAAAACGGCTGTGAGTCGTTTCCTGGTTCAATACAAACCAACGCTCAACTAGGTCGCCCGATTTCAATTGAGCCGTTTCAGCGCTCGGTGTTAAAATATCTTCGACAAGCAAAATTTCCTTTTTAATTAATTGGTCATAAATCGCCCGATTAATTAGTGTTGCTACTGTAAATGTGTCATAGCTGCTTGAAATGATTGGAAGCTGCAATTCATCCGCCAGCTTTTTCACAGCTTCATCTGTATCAAAACCACCTGTAACGAGTACAGCAGCGCCGGCTTTTAATGCCAATTCATGTGCATTCGTACGATTTCCGACAATTAGCAGATTGCCCGCTTCCGTATAACGCATCATTGCTTCTAGCTTCATAGCCCCGATGACAAATTTATTCAATGTTTTATGCAAACCGGCTCTCCCGCCGAGAACTTGTCCGTCTACTATATTAACAACCTCAGCGAACGTTAACTTTTCGATATTTTCTTTCTTTTTTCTCTCTATACGAATTGTTCCGACACGTTCGATTGTACTTACATAGCCTTTATTTTCAGCTTCTTTAATTGCCCGGTAAGCCGTACCCTCGCTGACAGTAAGGTCCTTTGCAATTTGGCGCACTGAGATTTTTTCACCTACCGGCAATTCATCAATATATTTTAAAATTTGTTCATGCTTTGTAGCCAAAGCTCTTCACCCTTTACAAAACCGTTTTCTTTCATTATATAGGTAAAGAGCCTTAATACACAATTATGGTTGCTAGTTATTATGCAATCTTTTTCTTTCCGGATGTACTTTTTTTGCTTTCTTAACCGCTTTTTTCGGCATATAGAGAACAGCGCCAATGTTGCCTCCCGCTGCCAAAACAGCAAATAACAACCACGCTGCAGAGAAAATAGTCTGTTCCAAACTGCCTGTGAAGCTTAAACGAGGAATCGCATAATAAAGCATGATCCCAATAAACAATAAACAAAACAGCAATCTTTCGCGCATAAATAAACATCCTTCCTTACATATACTTGATTCATCTTTATGCCGATATGTACGGAAGGATAACCTATTTTATTCAGTTTTCTTTACAGTTCGATGCTTTCGCCCGCTTTTAATACTTTCCCCTCATGATTAGACAGCAAATTAATAAATTTTTCCGGATCCTGCTTAATCGGAGGGAACGTATCATAGTGAATCGGCACAGTGATTTTCGGATTTAAAAATTCAACAGCCAATGCCGCATCCTCCGGTCCCATTGTAAAATTATCGCCGATTGGAACAAAAGCTAGATCAATCGGATGACGACTGCCTATTAGTTTCATATCGGAGAACAGTGCTGTATCACCGGCATGGTAAATCGTTTTTCCTTCAACAGTGAGCAAAACTCCGGCTGGTTGACCTGCATAAAGCAATTGCTGGTCGGCTGTCTCATAGCCGGATCCATGGAATGCCGGCGTCAGCTTCACCTTTCCGAAATCAAACTCATAAGCACCGCCGATACTCATGCCATGAACTTTCTCAACACCTTGCCAGCTTAAAATCGTGCTTAATTCGAAATTGGAAATAACAAGCGCATCATGTTTTTTCGCCAGTTCAACTGTATCGCCTACATGATCATTATGCCCGTGTGTCAAGATGATTACGTCAGGCTTCACATCGTCAAGCTTTAAATCCGTCTGACCATTCCCTGTAATAAAAGGATCAAATAAAATTGTTTTTCCATTTGTCTCAACTTTTACAACTGCATGTCCATGAAAGCTTACTTTCATTTTAAAAACCCCTTTCATATTCATATATACCCTGCTAATTACCAGTATATCAGTTTGCTTTTCCTCTTTTATACTGTTAATCTCTAAGAAGGTCCATTTTTCTTTTAGGAGGATTTACATGAACAATCGATTAACATTATTTAAACAATGGCTGGATACGAATGATATTCCATTTGCCTTTGTCACATCTACAGAAAATGTATTTCACCTGAGCGGCTTTCACAGCAACCCTCATGAAAGACTACTTGCATTGGCAATTTTCCCACATGCAGAGCCAATTTTAATTTGCCCTAAAATGGAAGCGCCTGAAGCAAAAAATGCCGGATGGGAATTTGAAATTATCGGCTATACGGATATTGAGAACCCATGGGCAATGATCCAAAAAGCGGTTGAAGAGCGTAATATTCGCGCTACGAAGATCGCCATTGAAAAAGAGCATCTAAATGTCGAGCGCTATGAAAAAATCCAAACGCATTTCGACAATCCTTCACTTGTATCTGCAGAAGAAAAACTTCGTCAGCTGCGCATGATTAAGGATGAACAAGAACTTGCCATCATTCGCGAAGCATGTAAGCTTGCCGATTTTGCTATTGAAATAGGCGTAAGCGAAATTAAAGAAGGAAAAACAGAAATGGATGTACTGGCAGCCATCGAATACGAACTAAAAAGAAAAGGCATTAACGAAATGGCCTTCTCGACAATGGTTCTGACAGGTAAAAATGCCGCTTCTCCACACGGTATACCAGGTTTAACTAAAATTCAAAAAGGCGACCTTGTCTTATTTGACCTGGGTGTCGTTTATGAAGGCTATTGCTCCGATATTACAAGAACAGTTGCTTACTATGATATTAACGAGAAGCAAAAAGAAATTTACGATACAGTATTGCAGGCGCAATTAGCGGCAATTGAAGCAAGCAAACCAGGCGCACTATGCAAAGACTTAGATTTGGCAGCTAGAAATTACATAGCAAACAAAGGATACGGCGAATACTTCACACACCGTCTTGGTCACGGTCTTGGCATCAGTGTTCACGAATACCCTTCACTTACATCGACTAATGAACTTCCATTACAGGAAGGGATGGTTTATACAATTGAACCGGGTATTTACGTACCGGAAATCGCAGGCGTACGTATCGAAGATGATATCTATGTAACGGCTGACGGCTGTGAAATATTGACACACTACCCTAAAGACTTACAAATCATTAAATAATATAGAAAAACAGACTATTTCTCTTGCAGATTTAGTCTGTTTTTTTCACAGCAATTTCACAAATTCACGAAATTTTACATAAATATTCAATTTATTAGAAATTTTACTCGATTTAATTTGGTATAATAGTTGTATCAAAGGAGGGAATCAAAATGAGTTTAAGCTATAATAACATTCTGGTTGCAGTCGACGGCTCTCGTGAAGCTGAGTGGTCTTTCAAGAAAGCAATTGAGATCGCTAAAAGAAATGATGCAAACTTATTTATTGCCCATATTATCGATACAAGAAATTTTGCGACAATCGAAGCGTATGACCGCACAATGGCCGAACGCTCTGAATCATACGCAAAAGAATTGTTAGAAGAATATAAGGATTTAGCTGAAAAAGCTGGAGTCAACAAAGTTCACATCGAAGTGGATTACGGTTCTCCAAAAGTGAAAATCCCTAAAGATTTAGCTAAAAAACATAATATCGATCTAATCGTCTGTGGTGCAACCGGCTTAAATGCAGTGGAAAGATTCTTAATTGGAAGCGTTTCCGAGCATATTACACGCTATGCACCATGCGATGTATTAGTTGTAAGAACAGAAAAAGAAGCTTAATAGAAGCCATACCAAAAAGGAGCAAATGCCGATTCCATTACATACGCATTTGCTCCTTTTTTTAATCTTCGAGTAGCGTTTTCGCTTTCGCAATCGCCGCTTCCACTTGCACAAAACCTGTACCGCCTGCGCTGTTTCTTCGAGCAACCGCAACATACGGATCAAGCGCTTTATAAATATCTTCCTCAAACAGCTGGCTCGCTGCCTGGAACTCGTCCAATGATAAATCAGCCAAATAGCAGCCTTTCTGAATGCATGTCAGCACAAGCTGTCCGACTACCGCATGCGCATCTCTAAATGGCATACCTTTGCTCGCTAAATAATCCGCCAATTCTGTCGCATTGGAGAAATCCGATGTAACAGCCTTTTTCATTTCCGTTGATTTTACCTTTAAGGTAGAAATCATTCCGGCAAAAATCTTCAATGATCCGGTAACCGTTTTAACCGTATCAAACATCCCTTCCTTATCTTCCTGCATATCTTTATTATACGCTAACGGAAGACCTTTCAGGACTGTCAATAAGCCAAATAAATTACCGTATACACGACCTGTTTTCCCTCTGATTAACTCGGCCATGTCCGGATTCTTTTTCTGCGGCATGATGCTGCTTCCTGTTGAGAATGCATCATCAAGTTCAATGAATTGGAATTCTCTGCTGCACCATAAAATGATTTCTTCACCTAAGCGCGACAAATGCATCATCAGCATGGAGCTGTTCGATAAAAATTCCACAATGAAATCTCGATCACTTACCGCATCCAAACTGTTTTCATAAATGCTCGAGAAGCCGAGCAGCTCTGCAGACAGTTCGCGGTCAATCGGGAATGTTGTCCCTGCCAGAGCACCTGCTCCAAGAGGGGATTTATTGATTCGTTTAAAACTCTCTTTGAAACGCTCTTTATCTCTTTCCAGCATCCAAAAATAAGCCATTAAGTGATGAGCAAATGAAACTGGCTGCGCGCGCTGCAAATGCGTATATCCAGGAAAAATCGTTTCGACATGATCACTCGCCTGTTTAAGAAGCGCTGCTTGCATTTCTCCAATCAAAGCGATTACTTCCTCGGTACGATTACGCAAATACAGATGCATATCCGTCGCAACCTGATCATTTCTGCTTCGTCCTGTATGAAGCTTGCCGCCGACAGAACCGATATCCGCAATCAGCATACTCTCTAAATTCATGTGAATATCTTCATTGCTTACAGAAAATTGCAATTCGTGATTCGCTGCTTTTTCCTGCAGTTTGGCTAATCCGCCTTTAATCGTTGCTGCTTCGTCCTGCGAAAGGATACCGGTTGAGGCCAGCATTTGCACATGTGCCACGCTGCCTTCAATATCCTCCATTACAAGCTCCTGATCAAAAGAGATAGAAGCACCAAATTCATCTACCCATTCTTCTGCTGTTTTGGTAAATCTGCCTCCCCAAAGCTTTTTCACACATTCACCTTCTTTTTATTAACCATGCTGCTCACTTTTGTCGGTAAACCGAATAGTTTAATAAAGCCGACTGCAGCGCTGTGATCGAACTCATCTTCTACTGTATAAGTTGCAAGCTTTTCATTGTATAGGGAATTTTCCGATTTTCTTCCTTCTACAATTGCATGCCCTTTAAATAATTTCACACGTACAACGCCGTTTACATATTGTTGTGTTTCTTTAAGGAATCCAAGCAACGCATCTTTTAAAGGCGAGAACCATAATCCTTCGTAAATAAGCTCTGTTAATTTCTTTTCAATGACAGGTTTAAAGTGCGCCACTTCTTTTACTAAAGTCAGATCTTCCAGCTCTTTATGCGCTGCAATCAACGTCATTGCTGCAGGGGCTTCATAAACCTCACGGGACTTGATGCCGACAAGTCGATTTTCTACATGGTCAATACGTCCGACTCCGTGCTTCCCTGCCAAGCTATTCAATTCGACAATTAAATCAGCCAACTTGTAGTGTTTTCCGTTTAATGCAACCGGTACACCTTGTTCAAATGTGATTTCGACAATGTCTGCTACATCCGGAGCATCTTCTAGGCTTGAAGTCAGTTCATATGCATCCGCCGGAGGTGCTGCCCATGGATCTTCGAGAATGCCGCACTCATTACTTCTTCCCCATAAGTTTTGGTCAATCGAGAACGGACTGTCAAGATTGATAGGAATCGGAATATCATTGTTGATTGCATATTGGATTTCCTCTTCACGAGACCAGCTCCACTCACGTACAGGCGCCAATACTTGTAAATCCGGATTTAATGCTGAAATAGCAACTTCAAAACGAACTTGGTCATTTCCTTTACCCGTACAACCGTGTGCTACCGCAACTGCTCCCTCAAGCTCTGCAACTTCAACTAGTTTTTTAGAAATTAACGGACGCGATAGTGCAGAAACTAGTGGATATTTACCTTCATAAAGCGTATGCGCCTGCAATGCAGCTAAAGCAAAATCATTAGCGAACTCATCCTTCGCATCGATTACATAAGATTTGACAGCACCGACAGTTAGTGCTTTATTTTTAATAAATTCAAGGTCTTTTCCTTCTCCTACATCTAAACAGCACGCGATGACATCATACCCTTGATTTTGAATCCATTTAATTGCAACGGAAGTATCCAAACCTCCGGAATAAGCTAAAACCACTTTTTGATTTGCCACTTTAATTACCCTCCTGTTGATGAATAAAAATACACGCTCGATAATTTTTATTCAAAATCTTGATATCACTTTAACAGTTTTTTTTACTTTTTGCAAGGAGTTTTTATAATATTTAATAAGTTTTGTATTTATTAAATTTACAGTAAGTTTATCTTGTTAATCAATGTATATAGTAAACTAAAAATACGTAAGAAAGGTTGGTGTCTTCATGCGGAATAGAAATCGTTGTTTCGTGTTCAATCAAAGACTTGGCATCCCAATCCCCTGTCTTCCGCACGATTGGGAATATTATAGTGCAGAGCAGCAGCAAAATATCTTATTGGAATGGGAAAACATTCGCGGCAATATCCCAGATAGGATTAAACAATTAGAGATTCAAATCAACGATAAGCAGGAACAGCTTAACCGTGAAGAAAACTTTGAGCGTTCCTGCTCATTAAACAGCGAAATTGCCGATTTAGCCTCTGTTATAAATGATTTATGGTTATATTATCGAACTCGTCAAGATGTTTCGTCCGAGCATAAAAGTCATTTGTAAACAAAAAACCACTTTACTGCTCACAGGCTGTAAAGTGGTTAAAATGAGCTAGCTATAAAAGCTCCTGCTCGCCATATGTTTCTTGGAAATGACGGTTTAAATAATAGTTATGGGCAAATTCACTGACACGCCGCGTCAATGAATAATTGCTGCTTGCGCCAATCATCATGCTCAATATCGGAATCCCCTGCGCTTTTTTCTTACGGAACATCGTAATCGCAATGTACTTCATGATTTGCTTAACCGGCTGCTCGATCCAAGAAATATCGGTTATTTCTTCCGGACCTTCATAGAAATAAGATTGATGCGAGTTGCGTGTATATTCATTCAATTCTTCAAGACCCATTCTTTGCATTCTGGCCGGCAACGTCCCTGCGTGAAATACCTTTAACGAAATCATCATTTCTCGCGGTGTATTGACATTGTAACCATAGGACATCGCAATTAGCTGAACAAGCCTCAGATTAATGACTGTAATGGCAGGCAAATCACTCGCCAGCAAGACGGGACCTCCCATTCCGCTAATGCCGCCTTGCGTAAACGAGTAAAGGCGATGTCTGCTAATTTGTTGTTGCGCTATGTAATGAAGCTGATCGATACTCAGCATTTTCAAATCTTCAATATCATCCACTTCACTGTTGAACACTCTGGCGCTTGCCAGGATTCGCTCACTGGCATCGTGCTGCATTTGCGTTCCTTGAATAATCGCATGCAAATGAAAAAGCATTGTATCCAACGAATTGAAAAATTCCTTCTGTATATCCTCAGGTAATAGCTCAAAACTGCTTCGAATGGCTTTATCATACACGACTTCCAAATCTGTCGTTTCATAATTATACAGTTTCTCTTCCCAATCCCGGACACTCTTGTATAATTTCAGCTCCCGACTCGTAAGCTCCACAGCGATCACTCCCAGCGTGTTTATTTCTTTTAGTATAACATACCGGAAAGTCATACAAAAAGGCTGCTTCAGATGATAAATCCAAAGCAGCCATCGTTCATACTGTATTTGTTATATTAAACAGCAGCCAGTCTTGTAACGTCGCGTGCGATCATTACTTCTTCGTTTGTCGGAATAACAATAACTTTAACTGGTGAATGAGATTCGCTGATTATACGCTCATCTCCTCTTTGTTTGTTTAAGTCCGCATCGAAGTATACACCCATGAATTGAAGACCTTCAAGTACACGAGCACGAACAACATCACTGTTTTCACCGATTCCTGCTGTGAAGATGATTGCATCAACTCCGCACATTTTCGCTGCATAAGAACCGATGTATTTGTGAATTTTGCCAGCGAATACATCTAATGCAAGTTCAGCGCGGCTGTTTCCTTCTTCTACTGCTGATTCGATATCACGAAGGTCGCTTGAGAATCCGGACACACCTAATAAACCGCTCTTTTTGTTTAATACATCAATTACTTCTTCAGCTGTTGCATTCGTTTTTTCCATAATGTATGGAAGTAAAGCTGGATCAATGTTACCTGAACGTGTACCCATTGTTACACCTGCAAGCGGTGTGAAGCCCATTGATGTATCGATTGATTTTCCACCTTCGATTGCTGCGATACTTGCACCGTTACCTAAGTGGCAAGAGATTAAGCGCAGTTCTTCAAGCGGACGGCCAAGAATATCAGCTGCTCTTTCAGATACATATTTATGTGATGTACCATGGAAGCCATATTTACGAATACCGAATTCTTTGTAGTAATCGTATGGAAGGCTATATAGGAATGAGTTTTCAGGCATTGTTTGGTGGAACGCTGTATCAAATACTGCTACTGCAGGAACATCTAATACTTTTTGGAATGCTTTAATACCTATAATGTTTGCAGGGTTATGCAATGGAGCCAAGTGAGAAAGCCCTTCAATTTGTTTTAACACATCCGGAGTGATGACAACTGAATCTGTGAAGATTTCTCCACCATGAACCACACGGTGACCTACTGCATTGATTTCTTCGAACGAAGAGATAATTTCATGTTTTATTAATTTATCCAATAGCATTTTTACAGCTACTTCATGGTTAGGAATATCTGTTACTTCCGTTACTTTTTCATCATTAACTGTAATTGAGAAAATAGAATCCGGCAGACCGATTCTTTCAACTAAACCTTTAGTGATAACTGTTTCTGATGGCATCTCAAATAATTGGAATTTTAATGAAGAGCTGCCTGCATTAATTGCGATAACCTTGCACATCTGTTTCTTCGTCTCCTTTTGCAAATCCGTCTTTTTTGTTATATATATTCTTAAAACTTCTGTTTTATAATTATCTCCTTCTCATTTAAGCATTGAATTTCTGCTTTTTCAAGGTTTTCTATGAAAATTTATAAGGAAAAATATACTTTTTTCGACAAGCAATAAAACTGTATCACTTTTTTAATTTTTATAAATAATACAGTTTTCGTTATTATATTCACAAAATAATAAAGAGACATCACCTCAAAAAGCCTTTAAATGCTTTTTGGATCATGTCTCTTCCTGTTTATAACGCTTATCTTTTAGCACAAACTAAAATCTGCTCGTTTTTAACTGTTTTTTTCTGCTTTAAACCATTCATCCATCTGTTGCAGCATTTGATTCATCGCTTTTGCATTTGAAAAATGAGGTAATTGAGCCAACAGTGCCTGTTTTGGCTGCTGAATGCCCTCTTTTTTCTTTTGAACAATTAAAACGCTTTTGGCTGCTGCTTCATTTTTGAATAAATTTAACGGCAGCGCTACTAATCCTTGAATAAAAGTCGCTTGCTTCAAATATTGATTCAGCAGTACAGACTGCGCAGATTCAAACAGACTGTTTGGAACGATATAAATACCGTATCCACCGTCAGCCAAGTGTCTAATACTTTGTTCGATTAAAAGATGGTGCGCATATGTATGCTCCTCGGAATCAGAAGCGCACACTTCAAACTCGCTTGCTCTTTCGTCATCCGGATAGTAGCCGATTGGCAAGTCGCTGACAACCATTTCAACCGGATCAATGAATAGCGGCTTCAAGCTATCTCCAGTATACAATTCCAGTGGTTTTTGCAGCAAGTTGGCGCCGCTGTATGCCAATTTGACGAGTACATCATCAATATCAATTCCGATTGCATGTATATCGTAATCTTTTAATTGCTGCATAATCGTAAATACAAGGTTTCCTGTTCCGATTGCCGGATCAAACAATCTGAACTGCTTTTTCTCACCCATAAATTTGCGGACTAAGTAGCTGATAAATATACCGATTGTGTCCGGTGTCATTTGATGATTGGGCTGTGTATTTTCTTTCATCCCTTTTAAAATAGCCAATTGAAATGCTTTTCTCGTTGTTTCTTCATCTAACTGGGAAAAGTCCACTTGGTCATATTGCTTTAATAATCGCTTTTTTGTCATTTCACTCAATTCTTCTTGAAGAATGGAATGATGAAAAATATTATCCGCTGTTTCTGCCAGCGCCTCTAAATATGTACAATTACATTCCTGTCCGATGACATCAGACGTCTGCTCAAACAATTGAAATGCTTGTTCAATACTTTCAAATTTCAAACTAAAGACCTCCGTTCTATGCATTCCATTGTATCGATAAAATACGCTGTTCGCAAAGTGTAAGATATAATACCATTACCCAGCTTTGTTCATCAATAACAATCTATAACTTTTCTTAAGAAAAAAAACTGACCCATCACTGTTCTAAAAAACGAACAGAGTGGATCAGCTCTTCATTATTATGCTCCGCTATCACTTCGCAGCTTTTGCGGCTGCAATCGCTGCTTCATAATTCGGATGATTTGTCGCTTCACTTACATACTCCACATATACAACCTGATCTTCACTGTCAATTACAAATACAGCGCGAGCCAGTAAACGCAATTCAGCAATCGCCACACCGTACGCTTCACCAAAAGACAAGTCTCTGTGATCGGACAGTACTTCAACGTTTTCGATGCCGGCTGCTGCACACCAGCGTTTTTGAGCAAACGGCAAATCCACGCTTACAGTCAATATTTTAACATCACCCAACTGACTGGCTTCTTCATTGAATCTTCTAGTTTGCGCATCACATACACCTGTATCGATTGAAGGAACGACACTGATGATTTTTACTTTGCCTGCATAATCTGCCAAAGTTGCAACAGATAAATCATTGCGCAATACAGAAAAATCAGGTGCCTTTTCCCCTACTTTCACCTCATGACCAATCAATGTTACCGGATTGTTTTTGAATGTAATATTTGCCAATTTACTTCTCTCCTCTTCTTTACAAAATATGTATATTATAATTCTATTCGTTTTTCCGCTTTAAATCAATTAATCAGCTTTACCCTTCGAAAATGAAATCAAACCCATTTTTACTGAGAACTGAAATCTGCTCCGGAATTATTTGCTGAATTCCCGCTCTCCTTATTTTTATCCTTTTTCCCGACCATTGATTGTATTTTTTCCATAGCAGCTGGCGCCAAATCTAAGATTTTATCCAAAAGATGCGTATTTTCATCAAGGTGCAATAATTTCACACCACTTGAATTGACAATTAAAAAAGCAATCGGTGTAATCGATACTCCGCCCCCGCTGCCTCCGCCAAAAGGCATTTTTTGCTGCTGCTCCGTGTTTTTTGCCGGAACGTTGCCCGGGAACTCACTGCCCCCTGCCCCAAATCCGAAACCTACTTTTGAAACAGTCAAAATGACACTACCATCCGGTGTTTCTACGGGATCACCAATAATTGTGTTAACATCAACCATTTGCTTCAAATTTTCCATTGCTGCATTCATCAAACCATGAATTGGATGTTCTGACATTGCTATTCCTCCTGATAAACGGTTTTATTCGACTTAAAAGATACGGAAGACGGCACCCTTCGATTCACGCGCTTCCAATATCGTAAAAGCTGTATCGCTGTTAAAATAGCATCTCCAACCCGAAACGAGAATATACAACGAAATTCCGTCTGAACGATGCGTCTGTTAAAAACCGACTCCAAATGAATAAGCGGCTGGCAGCGAACCGTTAAAAATTGGTACGCAAGCATCGGGACAATCCCTTTCAAGCTCCATGCCGCGCCTGTCAATTTTCCGGTCATAGCCGCATCACCCGCGCCGATTGTGCTATTCCAAAATAATTCATGGACAATCATTTTTTTCAGAAAACCCCTCAACACATGCTTTGATTCAAGAAAGAAACGCATCCAATCTTCCATTACTTGCGCATCCGCTTTTAGTTTTTTTAAGAATGATGACTTTTCTTTTTGCTCAACCTCCTGCCTCTCTTCCTTTAGTGTATCTTCCGCCTCCTTATCCACGAATGTCTCAGGCAGCACAAATGTTTTGGACACCAATCCGAAAAGAGCGGCAATCCGGACAGTCAAATAATCTTTTTTATTTTCATGTACATATTGAACTGTGATTTTCAGTCTGGATAAAATAAGGACTATGATAAACAATGCCAGCACCGATAAACTGACAATGAAAATTTTCATAATCAATCACCCTTTTATTCAATCATTTTCGACACAATTATGGGGTGATAAACATAAAAAGAGCGAAACCAGATTAGATGGCTTCGCTTTTTTCCATTATCCAACATTTCAAGTCCGATTTCTCTCTTGAATTACACTTGTATCCGCAAATATATCATGCAGGCCTTGCTTCTTCGGCAATACGCCGACAAGAATATACGTAAAACCGAACATCAGCGTTCTTACAATAAAACGGCCGATTACTTCCCGAAACAGTACGGTTCCCCATGATAAAGTTTGCCCATTCAAACTGACAACCTTTAATCCGAGCACCATTTTTCCCAGTGTCTGCCCGAAATATTTGGTCATCAGCAAGAAGTATAAATAAAAAACAATAGCTGAGCCGATTGTAATCGGTGAGATCATATCAAAATCATACTGCGAAATGTTCAGCATCTTAAAAATCGGTTTCATTAAAAGATGGTCCAAACTCCAAATGACAACAAGATCGATTAAATATGCCCAAAACCGAAGCCAAAATCCGGCATAAGCCGCTTCATCGGGCCCTTCAACCTCATCATCAGCATGATGAGTAACATAATTCTCATCTTCATTAGGGAGCTCGCTTTGAAGCGCTAATGCATCACTTTTCCATTCATCTTTATGTTGATCCGAACTATTTGAATTCATTCCAGTCATTTTATCTCCCTCCTATTCCGCATACAAATACATGAGTCTAGGAGAATTGGATTGCGTCAATGTTTGCATTAAATCCGAAAGCTCTGACGATTCACCCGAAAGATTTTGCATCGTTGCCGAGAAGAATTGGCTAAAATTAAATTCTCCTGACGTAGTATAGCGAACAACTTGCGCATCCTCGATTCCAAGGTCTGTTTTCATAGCTGCTGTTACATCTTCCAAGTAACCAAATTCATCAATTAAACCGATTTCTTTCGCTTGAATGCCGTCGTATATTCTGCCGTCAGCAATTTTGCGCACCTCTTCTTCGGCCATCCCTCGTCCTTCAGCAATAACCTGTACGAAACGATTGTAGGCATTATCATTCAAAGTCTGCATAATCTGCTGTTCTTCTTCTGTCATTTCTCTTGTAGAAGACATAATGTCCTTATATTCGCCGCTTTTGATTGTTACACTTTCAACACCGATATTTTCCAAAAGCTGCGAGAAGTTCACGCTCGACATAATGACACCAAGAGAACCAGTCCATGTTTCCTCAAGTGCAAAAATTTTATCTGCCGGCGCTGAAATATAGTACCCGCCGGATGCTGCCATTCCTCCCATTGAAATATAAATTGGCTTCTCTGTTTCCTGCTTAATTTGTCGTATCTTATCATAAATTTGTCTGCTCTCTACTACGCCGCCGCCTGGCGAATTCACATAAATGACGATACCTGCTACCGCTTCATCTTCCGCTGCATAGTCCAACTGAGCCAGGAAGCTCTCATGATCATAACCACCGCTGCTTAAAAATGAGCTCGAGCTGTCGTCAGCCAATATTGTGCCGTCGACGCTTAATACCGCAATTTTATCAAGACCGCTTCCTTCCTCCATCACTTCTTCTACAAAAGTTTCATCCCCTGTTCCTAGCAAGCCGCTGAATAAATCTGACTCTTCCTCACTACTAAATAGCGCTGATGTGGTGATATTCACGATTAAGGAAAAGAATAGCAGAGCGGCTGCAATAATAAGCGCAGCCCAACGTTTTCCATTCATTAAATGTAACCCTCCTTTAAATCCTAAATAATTATACGCTTCATATTTAATTTTGTTTCAAATTAATGTTAAAATATTAATAATTATTTTACAATTAATCCAACAATTCAAGAACGGACGTGACTTTATGGCTAGCAAGCAACACATTTATTTCTACAATAGAAAGCATCAGACATGGGATGTACCGGAATCTCTTGTGACATTAGGAAAAAATCACAACTTTAAGAGAGTGGATGACTGCAAGGATGCAAATATTATCGTCAGTATCGGCGAAGATGGAGATTTCCTTCAAGCCGTCAGAAGATCCAATTTCCGGAGCGACTGTCTTTATGCCGGTATATCCGCATCAGGCAACCTGAATATGTATTGCGATTTTTCTATTGATGATCATGATAAAATGATATCTGCGATTACAGAAGAACGTCTGGAAGTCCGCAAGTATCCGGTTATCGAAGTATCCATTGACGACCAGCCTCCGTTTTATTGTTTAAATGAGCTTAGCATTCGTTCTTCAATCATTAAAACGTTTGCGATTGATGTCTTTATCGATCACTTGCATTTCGAAACATTCAGCGGTGACGGATTAATCATCTCAACACCGACAGGAAGCACCGGCTATAATAAATCAGTTAATGGAGCAGTGGTCGATCCTTCGTTGCCTTGCTATCAAGTAAGCGAATTGGCTTCTTTAAATAATAATTCCTATCGAACACTCGGTTCAGCTTTTGTATTAAGTACGCGAAGAAAATTAACATTGCGCATTAATGACCCTGGCAATTCTTATCCGATTATCGGTCTCGATAACGAAGCGTTCAATAGTCATCATATCGAAAAAATTGAAATTAAGCTGAGCAAAAAAGTAATCAAAACGATAAAACTAAAAGATAATTCTTATTGGGAGAAAGTAAAACGCACCTTCCTTTAAGACATTCCCAGGGAACTTCTCTTCAGAAGTTCCTTTATTATATTAACACTTATAAAGTGAAACTTTGCTCGGTTCCCACTTAGCTTCCTTATTTCATTTACCACCTTAAAGCAGAAGTCTTCCTGCTTCTTAACGCAGGATAAATTCCACAATATTCTATACTTGTTCGTATTTTCACATATTATTATTAATGATATAATAATTCCTTATTTATTCTTATTTGGAGGTCTTAAAATGGAAAGTTCATTTTTAAGTATAATTCCTCCCATCATTATTATTGCGTTAGTCATTATCACCAGAAAGATTGTTCTTTCTTTGGGAATCGGCGTGATTGTGGCTACTCTTGTCCTGAATAACGGACAAATCAGCCAAAGCTTCTCAACGCTGATTGATGCCATTGTGCAAATATTTTATAGTGATGGTTCATGGAATAGCGGGAATTTTTATATTCTTAGTTTCTTATTGCTGCTAGGAGTTTTGACAGGTTTAATTACAGCTCTCGGAGGAAACCGCGCATTCGGAGCCTTAATCGGCCGCCGTGTGAAAACGAAACGCGGAGCACAACTAATGACAGCCACATGCGGTATCAGTCTGTTTCCTGACGATGTATTTAATATGTTTGTTACAAGCCAAATTACAACCCCTGTTATCGACCATACAAAAGTGCCGCGAACAAAGCTTGCATATATTATTCATTCAACGTCAGATCCTACTTGCGTTTTGTGTCCGCTATCAAGCTGGGGCGCTTACATAATCGCGATTCTTACTAGCATTTTTACTGTACATAATATGACAGGTAGCCCGTTAATGGCTTTCATGATTATCGCAACTACGAACTTCTATGCGATTTCAACGTTACTATTTGTCTTTTCTTCTGCCGCATTTGATATTAACATCGGCAAAATGGGGCAACAACTGGACAATAATGAGGAATCTCAGACAGAAACGGAACAAACCAAAGGGAACATTTGGGATTTAATTATTCCTGTTTCGATTTTGATCTTTATCGCTGTTGCCATGATGATGATTACCGGCTACAAAAACAGCGACTCATTCAACATCAGCCAAATCTTTTCAAACAGTGAAGTAAGTCTGTCCTTAATGAGCGGAGCATTGTTCGCATCAATTGCAGGATTTATTTTATTTGCTCGCCAAGCGCATGCAAAAACACAACATCTGGGCCATTTGCCTGCCATTCTTACAAAAGGACTGAAAACAACGGTACCTGCTGTTGAAATTTTAATCTACGCGTGGGTGCTGTCTTATTTCATCGGAGAATTAGGAACAGGCGAGTACTTGGCTCATTTCATTGAACAAACGACTTTACCCGTTTCCCTGCTGCCGTTTATTTTATTTTTACTGACAGGAGCAATGGCATTCTCAACAGGTACTTCTTGGGGAACATTCGCGATCATGCTTCCGATTGCCGCGCAGATAGCAAGCGCAAGCGATCCGTCGATTATGTTCTTCTTAATGAGCGCTGTTTTATCAGGCTCTTTATTCGGCGATCATTGCTCACCTGTATCTGATACAACAACAGTCGCATCCGTTGCAGCAGGCTGTACACAAATTCAACATGTTACAACACAGCTGCCTTATGCACTCATTTGCGCAAGTATTACAGCAGTCTCATTTCTGTTGCTTGGTCTGACGGAAATACGCATCATACCATATGCATTTATTATCATTAGCCTCGCTGCAGTCGTTGTTTACTTTATGAGGAAACAACAGCAACTGCCTAAAAATGAGCGAGAAACATTCAGCAAAGCTGTATAAAGAAAGAAGCTATTGTTCCATCTATTCCGATGAAACAATAGCTTCTTTTTGTGTCCCTTCAGTTAGCTGGCGATTCAACCTCATTTTCATTCGCGAAAATGAAAATAACAGCAGCGCACTCCAGATGAATGCATAGCTTAAAGCATGCACTTTTGTAAAAACCTCCCCATAAAGCAGTACTCCCACGAGCATCGATAGCGTCGGCGCTATGTACTGCAAAAAACCAAGCAACGTAAACGGAATATTATTTGCCCCGATTGCAAATAAAAGCAGCGGCAAGGCTGTTACAATCCCTCCTCCTATTAAAAGCAGAAGATCAGATGCTGCAGGCAAATCCATATCTCCTTGTATGAAAGAAAAGGATAAATAGCCGATAGCAATCGGCAGCATCATTAACGTTTCCAAAGTAAGGCCTATTGCCGCCTCAGCACCAATCAAAACTTTTACTAAGCCATAAAACGCAAACGACAGTGCAAGTCCGAAGGCAATCCAAGGAAACTCTCCGAAATACAAGGTCAATGTGATGACACCGATTGCTGCTAAACAAAAGGATACAACTTGAGCCTTGCTCAATTTTTCCTTTAAAACGATCACACCTAGCAAGACACTTATTAACGGATTGATATAATACCCTAAGCTCGTATCCAAAATCCGGCCATGATTGACGGCCCAAATAAAAATTCCCCAATTGGCACTTACCAAAGCAGATGCTGCAAAGAGCGCCAACAGCTTTTTGAAGTCGTAACCGATTTCTTTTATATATTGAAATAATGCCGGCAATTTTTTTGTGACGGATAAAAGCAATAGCATGAACATACACGACCATAGCACCCGATGAATCAATATTTCAATTGCACCGATATGCTCAAGCTGCTTCCAATAGACCGGAACAATTCCCCATAGTATATAAGAAACCGCACCATAAATGATGCCTTCCTTTTCTTTGAACGCTGCCATTTCTTTAAGCCACCATTCTCCCTGATTTGTACATCATTATACTATATTCAACTAACAAAATTATACAAAAATTAAAACTAACATGTATATATCCAGTGTATTACGGAATATTCAAGATATGTAATTACGTTAAAAAGAGGCTGCCGAAAGATTTCGGACAGCCTCTGTAGCCATATTTATGAAATTATTTTTGGTATCCGCCTAATTGTTGTTCAGCCATTTGCACTAAACGTTTTGTGATTTCGCCTCCAACCGATCCGTTTGCGCGTGCTGTTGCATCCGGACCAAGTTGTACGCCAAATTCTGAAGCGATTTCATATTTCATTGAATCAAGAGCACTCTGTACGCCTGGTACAAGCAGTTGATTTGAGCTACTGTTGTTCGACATGTGTTTTTCACCTCCTTGTGAGTATAGATTGTGTAAAAACACATGTCCGTATACAAGTAGTACTATGGTAATTAATCACAAAATAGGGAAGGTAGATTTATTAAAACAGATCTTGCTCTATGTCCTTTTTGCCTGCAAAATCCCCCGGACGGATGTGAACTGTTTCTGTATTTCTAATTGCCTGTTCTACTAATTCATCAAATTCAACAAAGCTTTCATAATGATTCACTTTTTCTCGACGCGGCATTGTTTTTGGGTTAACCGGCGTAAAAACCGTACAGCAATCCTCAAACGGACGGCTAGAAATTTCGAACGTATCAATTTCCTGTGCAATCGCGATAATTTCATTTTTATCCATCGTAATCAGAGGTCTGATAATCGGGAAATTCGTCACCTCGTTGATTGCATTCATGCTGTACAGCGTTTGGCTGGCCACTTGTCCAAGACTTTCCCCCGTGATAATCGCAAGCCCGTTCTTTTCTTTCGTGATCCCTTCAGCAATACGAAGCATTAATCTTCTTGTTGTTGTCATCGAATAGCTTTCAGGTATTTGCAATTGAATTTGTTTTTGGATATCGGTAAATGGAACGACATGAACAACCATGTGCCCGCTCGTTTCAGAAAGCACTCTTGCCAAATCAAGAACCTTTTGCTTAGAGCGTTCACTTGTAAATGGCGGACTATAAAAGTGAATGCATTCCACTTCAATTCCGCGTTTCATAGACAAGAAGCCGGCAACAGGGCTGTCAATACCGCCTGAGAGCATAAGCATTGCTTTTCCGCTTGAATTCAAAGGCAATCCTCCAGCTCCTAAAATAACTTCACCTGTTAAATAAACCGCTTCTTTACGGATTTCAACAATTAAATTTAAGTCGGGATTTTTTACATCCACTCGTAATTCGCCGTCTTTATGAAATAAAATATGACCGCCGATTGCATGGTTAACTTCATTTGTATCCATATGGAACGTTTTATCCGCACGTTTCGTTGTGACCTTAAATGTGTTGACTTCCTTTGTCAAATTGTTCATATATTGAAGAGCTGCTTCCTTCATCACATCAATGTCCTTGCCGACTTTCATGACAGGACTGAAAGATTGGATACCGAATACCTTTTTCAACTTTTCAGAAACCGCTTTGTAATCGACACCGTTCAAAAGAATATACATGCGGTCGCGCGATGCCTCTATTTCCAAGCCATCAAAACCGCTTAATACATTTTTTACACTCTTTCTTAACTTGCCGACAAACACTTTACGATTTTTCCCTTTTGTAGAAAGCTCGCCATAGCGAACCATAATTTGATCATATTTCATATTTCGTTACCTCATGACTTCTTTTAAATTTCCAAGCACTACCTTAAGATCGGCAATAAATTGCTTGGCTTCTTCTATTGTATTTTCATAAGAAAGACTGATGCGGATGCTGCTGATTGCTCGTTCCTCATCATCCGTCATCATTAAGATTGTATCACTAAAGGACTTCTGCTTGGATGAACATGCACTCGTCGTTGACACATAAACCTGCTTATTCTCTAGAGCATGCACCAATACTTCCGATTTAACTTTAGGCACAGAAAAATTTAAAATATGCGGAGCACAGTAATTCTCCGGTGAATTTATGACAATACCATCTACTTTCTCCAGTTCCTTACGCAGAAACGCTTGAATCTGCGCTAATTCGCCACCGTTTTGTTGCATCGCTTCATAGGACATGCGCAGCGCCTTGGCACACGAAACTGCTCCGGCAACATTTTCCGTACCGCTTCTTAGTCTGCGTTCTTGATTTCCGCCGGAAAACAGAGGCGAAAGACGGATGCTTTCTCTCACATACAAAACACCTGTTCCTTTCAAGCCATGAAATTTATGAGCAGAAAGCGAGCACAGATCTATTCCGCTTTCTTTTATTCGTAAAGGTACTTTGTTCACACCTTGGACATAATCAACGTGGAAAAATACTTTATCTTTCTTCTTTAAAAATGCGCCAATTTCTTCAATCGGCTGAATCGAACCAATTTCATTATTCACCTGCATGATCGATACTAAAATCGTATCAGGCCGTACAGCCTGTATCACATCCGCAGCCGAAACTCGGCCTTCAGAATCAACCGGCACAAACGTAATATCAAACCCAAAGCTTTCTAACTGTTTGCACGCCTCCAAAACAGAAGCATGTTCAACTGAAGAAGTGATAATATGTTTGCCCCTTGACTGAAAGGCCATTGCCACTCCTTTAATAGCTATATTATTCCCTTCCGTTCCTCCTGAAGTAAAATAAATTTCTTGCTCCTTCACTTGCAGAAGACCAGCCACTTGCTTGCGGGCTTGTGAAAGCAAGTTTTCAGAAGTTGCACCCAACCCGTGCAAAGAAGATGGGTTGCCAAAATATTTCGTCGATACTGTGACAAACGAATCGACAACTTCATTATATGGTTTTGTTGTGCTGCTATTATCAAAATAAATCATTCGTTTACACCGTCCATTTCCCGCTTATGCAAATCTTAATTATAACACATTTCCACAGAAAAATTATTAACTTAAATTTCCAACACATTTCCAACATTTTTTTCACAAAAATCTTCACACATATGTAATAATATGTTCATGTGAATCCGTGAGCGTTTATTGTAAAGTACTATACTATAGCTAATTGACAAACTATTTAGTTTTTTGGTTAACTAAATAGTTATAAAATTCAGATATTTCTCACATCAGGAGGTATAAACATCATGAATAATGAGTTATCAACGAAACAAGTCCTTTCCATAGGATTGATGCTGTTCGCATTATTCCTTGGGGCAGGAAACATCATTTTCCCACCATACCTTGGTCAGCAGGCCGGGACAAATATATGGATTGCTGTAGCAGGCTTTTTAGTGACAGGTGTCGGTCTGCCGTTACTTTCTGTAATTGCAATCGGACGTGCAGGAAATCTGCAAAGTTTAGCAAGCCGCGTTCACCCTACTTTCGGTATCGTTTTCACAATTGTCATTTACTTGGCGATTGGACCGCTATTCGGAATTCCAAGAACAGCTACCGTTACATATGAAGTCGGAATCTTGCCATTTCTAAGTGAATCCGCTAGTCAATCACCGTTAGCTTTATTACTATTAACGATTGTATTTTTCTCGCTTTCTGTATGGCTTTCACTAAATCCGTCAAAAATGGTTCATCGTATCGGTACTATTATTACGCCAGTATTGCTGATTATACTTTCTATTCTGGCTATTAAAAGCATTATTACTCCAATCGGATCCATATCCAGCCCATCAGAAGATTATGTAACCGATTCTTTCTTTAACGGCTTTATCGAAGGATATTTGACGATGGATACAATCGGCGGACTAGCATTCGGCATTGTCATTATTTCCGCTTTAAAAGGCCTTGGCGTTACACAAGAAAAAGCAATGACGAATACCGTCGCAAAAGCAGGCATCATCGCTGCTTCTGGTTTAGCACTTGTTTATTTGGCACTGACTTATATCGGAGCAACAAGCGTCAGCGAAATCGGAATGCTTGATAACGGAGCTGCTGTTATTACTGCTTCGACGAAAGTATTATTCGGCCATATGGGCTCAATTATTTTAGCAATAGCGATTACATTAGCATGTTTAACGACTTCTGTCGGATTAATCACATCTTGCGCACAATTCTTTTCTGAGCAGGTGCCTGCATTATCATATAAGATGATCGTCTATATTTTAGCGATTTTCAGTACAGTGATTGCGAATGTCGGATTATCTACACTTATTTCAATTTCACTGCCTATCTTAAGCTTTATTTACCCATTAGCGATTGTACTTATTCTGTTATCTTTCTTGCACCGCTTTTTCAAAGGTTATTCGACTGTATATATGGGCGGAATGATCGCTACAGGGATTATCAGCTTATGTGACGGTTTATTGTCAGCTGGCATCAACTTAGGTGCAATCGGCACTTTCGTTTCATCCTTGCCTTTATCCGCACAAGGAATCGGCTGGTTAATTCCCGCAATCTCCGGTTGCATAATCGGATACGGCATTGCCGTTATATTCAAAATGGAACACACCATCGAAACCAATACAATTCAGGAATAATAGTCAAAAAAGGCGCGCACTATAGCAAACATTGTATGATATAGTGCGCGCCTTTGTTTTCCATCGTGACTATTAAATAAAAATGCTCGGCAAAGGATACCCCTGCCGAGCATTGCACTTTCTATTAATCTTCAAACTCCAATTGAATCTTCATTTCTTTAATACTGCCCGGTTCGACTTTTTCCAGTATGGAAGCTGCTGATTCCAGTGCCGATTCATATTCAAAGTTTCTGAAATCATTTTCTGCCGCCATCAGCGCTGACTGGACACTGGCATTGCTGCTGCGGTAGCGATTTGTATATTGAATGACTTTTTCTGCTAGCAACATCGTTTCAATCAATTCTTTAACGGTTTCAACATAGCGATCAACCATTGCTACCGCTTTTTCTAAAAAGATATTGACCGATGCCATATCCAATGGCGTTTCATTCAACTTCAGCTCAACATCCTCAAGTGCTTCTTTCGTCTCTTCCAAGTATGCTTTAATATGCCCCGGAACTCCCGGCACATTATGCTTACTGAGCCATTTGACGCTTTGATTCAGTTTCTGGCGCAATTCTTTAATCGCTTCTTTTGCCTCTATTTCATCCTTGCGCAAGTCGCTTAGTTTTTGAATAAACGCATCTTGCTCATTTTCGACAGCCTCAAGCGATTTCTCCAATTCCTTCATACCGTCTGCAAGAATAGAAGCCCCTAAAGCATTCTCATCGATTTTTGCTTGAATATGCTCAAATTGCTTGCTGATCGTCAAGAGTTGCTTTTCTAATTTTTTCTGCAGCTTCGTATCTTCTTCCGTAAGATGATAACTTCCTTGAATTGAAATTAAATCAACCTTTAATTTATTATTGTTGAAAGTCACTTCCGATACTTTATCCATGACAGCATGTCGCTGTTTAAAAATATACTGCTTCGAAACAGCTTCTTTTTCAAACAGCTCATACAGATGATTGATTTGATCTTTTACGTCATCAAGACCTTTTTGCACTTCTTCAATTTCTGCTTTTTCAATGAATGCTACGTATTCCTGCAACGTCTTTTCAATAGATACCATTTGGCTGGCAAGGTCGATATGATCGAGTACATAGCCGCTTTCGACCATTTCCAAATAGCCGTTTCGCAAATCTGTCAATTCACCCGGCAAATACGATTGGCATTCCACGAACAAATCCGGGATGCATTGCATCTTTTCCTCTAAAGCCTTCATATTCGCTCTTATTTTCAATACCAATTCTCTGGCATATAAATAGTTGCCGTTCTCTGTTGCTTCTTCAAACGAAGAAAAAATAGCGACAACCTCTTCCAATTGCCTCTCTAAATGATTTGCTGCTTTTCCGTAAGCATGTCGGTGCGCCAAAAGCTGTTTCTTCGCAATTCGATAGCTTTCCTTCAAATCTTCCATTTCGATGCGGTTTTTCTCTTCACTTCCGACAAGTTCGTTCAATTCATCAATGATGCACTGAATTTTATTTTCGATTCCCTTCAGTTTGTCGGAAATATTTTTTTGGATTACTTTCGATTGTGAAAAGCGGTATTTATCTATGCACTCCTCCGCATCGAATAACAGCTCTTCAACTCCCGGAAGATCGATTGTAATAACTTCATCCCATTCATTTCGCCACTTTTCGAACATTTCTTCTGTCTCACCTGTCATGTTCAGCTGTTTCACTTTTGAAAGCTCTTCTAGAACAGGGCGATTTACAATCTGTAACTTCCACTCCTCCAGCCGGTCAATATCGGTATATTTTTTCTTTTTGAAAAAATAGCCTATTATAATTAGAGCAAGAACTACTACAAATAAGCCAATGACAATTTCCATTAATTAAAGCCCCCTGTACCTATATGTATCTATCCAATTTAATCTATGTATGAACAATTAAAATTTTATAAAAAGATTTACTTAATAATTTTCGCCAAGAATATACAAAAAACCCTTTTTTCTTTACAAAAAAACTGTTAATCTACGTTTTTTATTGATTTTATGATACCATGTATACAAACTTTTTTGCGTAGTTATTTACATTTTTCCAAAAAAATATATTCGAAAAATTATATTAAAGGAGGTTCTCGTTTTGATTGCAGACGGTCATATCCATACTCCATTTTGTCCGCACGGTACCGCTGATTCGTTTGAGGCCTATATAGAGTGGGCAATTCAGCAAAAGGTAGATGAAATTTCTTTTACGGAGCACGCTCCGCTCCCTAAAGGCTTTATTGATACAACTCCTACAAAAGACAGTGCCATGTCCACAAAACAATTGTCTGAATATATAGAAAAGATACAGATTTTGAAGGAAGAATATAAGCGTCACATCCGAATCAATATCGGATTGGAAATTGACTATCTAGCCGAATACGAACACGATATTACCGATTGGCTGAACGAAATTGGCCCGCAGCTCGATGACAGTATTTTATCTGTACATTTCATAAAACTGAACAGCAAATATTATTGTATAGACTACAGCGCAGATTATTTCGGCAAAATCGCACAAGTTGCCGGCTCTGTCGAACGTGTTTATGAACGCTATTACGATACACTAAAAAAAGCCATTCTTTCTGATTTAGGCAAATTTAAGCCTAAAAGAATCGGCCATCTTACTTTAGCACGTAAATTTCAGCTTAAATATCCCCCTGTCAAAAACTTTCAGCAAACAGAAATCGAGCTGCTGCAGCTCATCAAAAGACAGAAGCTGGCCCTTGATTATAACGGTGCCGGTGTAAACAAGGAATACTACAAGCAGCCCTATCCGCCTTCATCACTCGTTGAACAAGCCATCGCTCTCGGGATACCGCTTGTATACGGAAGCGATGCCCATCAGGTCAAAGATTTAGGTCAAGGATTCCAGCAATTGCACCGAAAAGCTGTTTTTGTTAAACCTTCACAGCTGCAGATTCAGGGGGATTCATAGGCTAAGCAGGGAGATTCCTTTCTCTGCTTAGCCTTCAAGTAACGACTTCCTCTTTCTGTTTCAGCAAGTACTGCGTTATGAAGAGCTCACATTGATATCTGTATTTATTCATATAATATTTTTCCTGCGGATAAAATTGAAGTAATTCCTGCGCGTAATGAGCATGCATAACCGGAGCGGACAACAAACCTTTCAGTTGGAGAATGAACGTTGACGGGCACACTTTCCTAAAAACCTTTTTCTTTATACCGTAATTAATGATGCACTGAAAATTGTAATTTTCTTTGGCCATATACGTTGCAATAATTTCACGGTTCAAATTTGTATCCAATGTCATTTCGCGAATAACGAAACGAGCGGCCAAATGATTTTTTCTTTGATAAGCAATCAGCTTAGACACAACAGAAAGCAGGCATTGATCTGCTGTAGTCTCCTCAAGCTTCGCCACTTCGAGCTCAATAATTGTTATATAATCTTCCAAATAACGAACAAAACAATACTCTAACAGTCCGTGCTTGTTTTTGAAATAATACGCAATATTAGCCGAATTTGTTTTCGCTTTTTGCGCAATATCGCGGATTGAAGTGCCATCAAACCCTTTTGTATGAAATAATTGCAAAGCAGCCTCGACAATTGCTTGCTTTGTATTCTTTTTAATCTCCCATTGATTCATCATGGCTTGTTCCCTCCAATCTTTTCATTCGCAAGAATAGATAAACATCCAAAAATTACCAAAACAAACTATTATGAACATTATTCTCGAAAAGATGTACAAGTTCCTTTAAAATTGTTTCGACACCTTCAGACAGAAGTGATAAAGTGACTGTAAATATGTCGAATTATTAAAAATAGAAGCAGGAGGCATCACTATGTTTCAATCCATTCAATATAACGGAACACTGGAAGAAAATTATTCATTATTAAACAAACAGCTGTCAGCACTTTTAGCAGGAGAAAATCATCTAATAGCCAATCTGAGTAACGCTTCCGCCCTGTTAAATGTCTTTTTGAAAGATATCAATTGGGTAGGTTTTTATTTATTCGAGGATAACGGTCTTGTGCTCGGTCCATTCCAAGGACTCCCTGCCTGCATCCGCATCCCTCTAGGAAAAGGTGTTTGTGGAACGGCTGCACAATCAGGCGAAACAATCGTTGTTGATGATGTCGATCAGTTCCCTGGGCATATCGCTTGCGATGCCGCCTCCAAATCTGAGATTGTCATTCCTGTCTTCAAAGATGGCATCTTAATCGCCGTACTTGATATAGACAGCCCTATAAAGAAACGCTTTACAAAAGAAGAAGCAAAGCATTTAGAACAATTCGTCAACGTACTGGAAGCGAATTTATAAACAAAAGCGTAAGCTCCCCCTAATAGCACCTTATGAACCAGAAGGAGCTGGATCTCAAACAAAAGAGACGGTCTTGAAGTATTGTGCTTTCTTCAAAACCGCCTCTTTTTTAAAATATGCTTTTATGCACTTGCAATCACTCTGTTTTTACCGGAATTTTTCGCTTTATAAAGTGCTGTATCGGCTCTTCTGAACAGCGCTTGATCTGTATCGTCCTGCGCAGATTCCCAGCAGGTCACTCCGCACGAAATGCTGACCGTAGGAACCGTTTCCTGTTCTACTCTTTTTCTGATGCGCTCTGCTATTAAGATGCCTGTTTCCATGTTCACTTTAGGCAAATAAATCGCCAACTCTTCTCCGCCCCATCTAGCTGGAACATCAGATGCTCTGACACTATTGGCGATTACATTTGCGACCTGAACGATAATATCGTCACCAACTTGATGTCCGTATGTATCATTGACGCCTTTGAAATTATCTATGTCAATCAGAACGAATACACCTTCTGCATCCTTTTCCATTGATTCCGCCATTATAGACTTATACATTTCGCTATCTGCTTCTGCCAATAGAAAAGTCACCTAAAAACAAAGAACTGTTTCCATCTGTTAATTTTGCTTTTACAAAACGGATATACGGATTATCAGGATTTTCTTTAAAATAATTTGTACTGCCGGTAAGCACCTCATGCTCATTATCAGACTTGTACATAACAAATCCGACTTCATTTGGATTAAAATATTGGTTAATCTGTATTTGCATATAATCCATCATTTCGCTTAAACGCAAATTGGAGTTCAGCCGATGTGATATTTCATTAATAAGCTGCAAATCCGAAATTAAACGTTTCGATTGCTGGTAAAGCTGAGCATTCTCAATTGCGCTTCCGGGCTGTATTGGCCAGCAATGTGATGAATTCGACTTCATATCTCGGAAACACAAATGAATCATTTCCCATCAATTAGGTCTTATTACCTATAACAATGGCATTTCTTT
>JBJFHH010000273.1:0-1696 GCA_051893475.1 Bacillus sp. (in: firmicutes)
CTGTTGCTACTTCTTGCGTATCTGTTTCTACATCTGCATTAGTTGCATCTTCTGCGTTCGTACAACCAACCAGAAAGATAACCACTAATAGTAAGGATAAATAATTTATTTTCTTTCTCATTTTAGGACCCCTTATGATATTTAAATAATATTTAAATATATCTTATCACATAATGTTAATAATCTTTGAGGTTTGCTACGCTATTTTGATAGTCATTTTCTAACAACAAAAAACGCACAGTGATTTCATGCGAAACACTGTGCGTTTTGACGGATACTTACTCGTTTGCACCTTGGAAGGAAACTACAGCGGTTTTTCTTTGTTGCACGTAAAATTGTCGTTCTGCCGTTTCTCTTCTATATTATGGTGTGATTTGGCAATAATCGACCAGAATCTATCTTCATTTCAAACGTTATAATAGAGAATATAAACATAAAGACTAGTAGGAGTGGGCAACATGATTAAAAATATATTATTTGATTTTGACGGTGTCATTATTGATTCTATGCCGACTAAAACAGAAGGCTTCAGGAAGATTTTTAGCGATTTCGAACCAGAGGCTGTACAAAAAATACTGGATTATAATAATTTGAACGGCGGCTTATCAAGATACGTAAAAATCCGCTATTTCTTTGAAGAGATTTTATCTTCTTCGATTGAGGAAAATGAAGTGTTGCGTTATGCCGATGATTTTTCTAAAATCGTGAAAAAAGAGCTGACAAACAAGGAGCTGTTAATTGCCGAGGTGGTCGATTTCCTTCAAAGAAATCATAAAAACTACCGTTTGCATATCGTTTCCGGAGCCGATGAAAAAGAACTGCAATATTTATGCAAAGAGCTCGGAGTCGATCAATATTTCCTATCGATTCACGGATCGCCGACGCATAAAAATGAGTTAGTGAAGCAATTATTGGAGAAGCATAAATATGATTTGTCAGAAACGATTTTAATTGGCGATTCCATTAATGATCACGAAGCAGCTGAAGTAAATAAGATTGGCTTCTATGGCTATAACAATCCGGACTTGAAGGCAGTAACAGCCAATTATTTAGAAAAAATCAACGATGTTTTTCATTAATTTTACTGACGGCAAGAAAGCACAGCCAGCATTCTTGCCGTCCTTCTTCACAAACCATCCGTATGAATCCGTGTTGTCGGAGTTCCTTCGAAGTTCTCATCGAGCATTTCCTCATTCGATACATCGTCAAACACCAACATACTTTCCGGACGGATATAGATAAAGATATTCCCTGCTTTGAGCTGTTCATAATATACTTCTGCCTCTTCTTCTGTAACATCCAGCAACTGTTGCACTTCCGCTAAATCTTCCTCTTCTGAACTTTTCAGATAAAAAGCCCCTTTCAATTTCCAAAAGAAATCAAGCGGTTCTTCTAGCGTTTCGTATTGTAGCTTTTCCTTTATGTCGTCCGATATTCGTTCCTCCGTATCAGCAATAATCATCATTTCGCTCTCTTTATACCCTTGTTGCTTCAACCTTTGTATTTCCTTCAATACCTCGTTATGTTTCTGATACGGACCAAAAATGCCTGCATTCATGTTGTAACCTCCTGTAAAAAGCAGTCGAATAACGATAGTATTCCTCGCTTTTTACGAAAAAACCGTCACCGTTCTTTCGTTCACCTTATCTCCCGGTATTATTCAGCCGCTTTTCAGTGGCATTCTTCCACTTTTACA
>JBJFHH010000274.1:0-1690 GCA_051893475.1 Bacillus sp. (in: firmicutes)
TCGAGTCTTCCGCTTCGAAAGCCACTCTGCAATTAAAAGACGATGAAGAAACGCGCGCACAATATCCATTCCAATTTTGCCTGCAGTTTACATACGAATTAAAGAATGGCACATTGCATATTTATCAAACATACGAAAACTTGTCTGCAGACACGATGCCGTTTTATGCTGGATTTCATCCCTATTTTATCGGTAATCATGCTCAAAGCACTTACACAATACCGGCAGCCCGATATTGGGACTACAGCGACAACGAAACAAAACCCTATACATGCGAGCTGAATGAGCTGCAAATTTTTGATTCTAAGCTATTCTCCGGTCTGACAGGATCTGAAGCAAGCTTCAAAGATTCTCGTTCTGAACTGCAAGTTCAGTACAGCGATCAGTTCAAGTGGGTTGTCGTATGGTCTGAGCAATCTGAAGAATACATTTGCTTGGAGCCATGGATGGCAGGTCCTTTAGGTTTTGACAATAATCCGGAAGTAATCCAATTGCCGGCTGGCGAAAAACTGCAGGCCGAATGCTCGTTTTCTATTAAAAAGAAATGAGATAAGGGGGTTAACTTAGACCCCCTTATCTCATTTCTTATGTTCTTCTATATAACTCCAAATCATATCTGTCAGCTCGTTAACGGCTTTCTCATGAGCCGTTTGATTGAAGACTTTCGTAAAATGTATCACAATCGCCTCAATCACATATTTTTTCGGCTGTTCCGATCGAAATTCGCTCAGCAGCAACTCAGTGTATTCTTTGCCTTCCTGCAGCTCATCCTTTGCGATTTGCTTCATCAATACCTTTAACTGTTCAGCAATTTGTTCTTCTGTCACTTGTTTCAGTTCAGGCGCTTTAGCAAAGTGCTGTTTTGCGTATTCACCTATCAAAATATCATTTTGTTCAATAAGCTGCTCTATAATCACGTCTATACGCTTCAACACATAATGCAATATTTCCTTAATGTCAATAGGCTCTTTTCTGAATAAGCGCCATGCCATAGTCATGTGTTTTTGCATGCCATGAATCATAACCGCGCAATCATAGCTATAAGGAAGAGCCTTCCTGCCGTGTATATCAGCTATACGGCTCGCCAGCCAGTCAATTTCGCGTAAATAATTTTTTGAAACAATCTGTTTTAATTCATTATCACTGGATTGAAAAACCGCTTCATAAATCGGGACCAATTTTTCATCGTGATTCACTTGCCAAGGAATCGCCATTTGCTCTACTAAAAATTCTGTACTATTAACGTCGAATCCTTCCCGGCTGACCAACAGCTTTCTTCTTCTGATTTTCACTTCTTCAAGTCCATTGTCTATCATGGCAATCAAACATTCCTGTTTGGAGTTGAAGTAATTATAAAAGGTACCCTTTGAGATTTTTGCTTCCTCTAAAATATCCTGAATAGACGTATTCTGAAATCCTTTTTCAATAAACAGCCTTTGGGCAGCATTCACAACATTTCTTTTCCGCTCATTCATCTTCATCATCACCTTGTCCGTCGCTTATATTTGAATCATATACATAATTCCCTTAACCCGCAAACGTTTTGGACACACAGTTCAATTTATTTGATTAAATTATACAATTGGTATAAAATTTTCAATAATGAAACTTTAAAAGAATCAAGGGGATAACTATGGAAAATTTAGCTTCACACAAAAAACCACCGTATTTTATGATTGCCATCTTATTC
>JBJFHH010000275.1:0-1688 GCA_051893475.1 Bacillus sp. (in: firmicutes)
GATAGCGCTCTCGAGCAAGTGACTGCGCTATCGCGGGCTGGATAGCGCGATGCTCAAGGAATAGCGCCTCAGCGTTCAAAAGTAAAAGCCCAGGGATCGTTCACCTGGGCTTTTACTTAATGGAATAACAGCACAAAACCGCCGACGATGAAGCAGTATATACTGAAATAAATTAGATTTCCTTTTGCCATGATGTTCATGAACCAACGCAGTGAGAAATAAGACATGATCAATGAACCGAAGAAAGCTAATGTGTAAGGCAACGCCAAGGTTGAAAGCTGAGGATCATTCAAAATGTCTGTAAAGCTTAAAATCATTCCTCCTAAGCTGACAGGGATGAACAGCAGGAAAGAAAAGCGAAGAGCTGTTTCTTGTTTCGTTCCTAATGCCATAGCCGTTACAATTGTCGCACCTGAGCGGCTGATTCCCGGAATAAGTGCCACTGCCTGAGAAAGACCAATTAAAAAAGCATCCTTTAAAGATAAATCATTGTCGTTTTTGCGACCTTTCAAATTGCGGATTGACCAAAGCGCGGCTCCTGTAATAAGAAGTGCGATTGCGATTGTGACAACGCCTTTCAGTTTTTCAGCAATGTAATCTTCAAACAATAAGCCAATTATTGCTGCTGGAATTGTCGCAACGATTAAGTAGATGATGAAACGGAAATCAGATTTATAGCTTTCTTCTTTTTTCGTCACATAAAGAATGCCGTTATGCGCCAGACGCCAAATGTCCTCACGGTAAATGAGCAAAACGGCAATCAATGAAGCTGAATTTACGAGAAGCTCAAAGCTCATGCCTGAAACTTCTATGCCTAAATAATGTTGGATTAACACAAGGTGTCCGCTAGAGGAAACCGGAATCGGTTCTGTAAAACCTTGTACAATTCCTAAAAATAAATATTTTATAGCTAAAATAATTTCTTCCACAAAATACCCTCCAATTTTCAAAATAAACTAGTCCAATTCAGATTTAGATATTATAGTATGAGTCGTTTAAAACATAATAAAACTGCGTGAAAGTCCATGAAAGATTGTGTGAATGTTCACTTAATCATTTAACACTATTGTGACATATGAAGTAAAGTTAATTTTATGTAAAAACTATTTCAAAATAATTGATTGATGGGAAATGTCATCAAAATAGTGGACGTTACTTGTTTCAAATGATGATACTAAGGGAAAAAACAAGATGCGGCACAATATTTCCTCTAGCCTCTGGTAATAATATAAATATCTGAAGAAGGAGGTTGAGAATATGGGACAAAGTCGACATTTTAAAAGCGGACAAAAAGCGCCGAATAATGGTTTTTACATTGAAATCGGAGAAACCGGCAGCAATGTTGTCAATCCGAAAATGATTCATTTAAAGGCAGGGGAACGTTTTCCGGAAACCGCCAATCATAACCGTATTTGGACCTACCAGCGCAAACCATGATCTGAATAATAAGGTTGTGCCGCAATTCATGCGGTGCAGCCTTTTATACACACAGGCGAAAAGAATAGTCTGTGAATATTGCATAAAATCATAATGACTTTGCTTTACATATATGGATTCCGTTGTATAATATCAATAAAGGTCAAAAAAGGTCAAACGAACTTTTACATAACAAATGATCTGTTAGAGGAGGAGTAAGGCATGGATCTTAATAAAATGACCGAAAGAGTGCAGCAAGTGTTAGTCGGGGC
>JBJFHH010000276.1:0-1679 GCA_051893475.1 Bacillus sp. (in: firmicutes)
ACACTTGACAAATGTGGTCTCTTGTGCGGCCCACCTTATGTGCTTTGCCCATAAGGTGGGCCCTTCAATTAGGAAATATATCAAATCCAAATTGGAGGTGCACATTTTGAAGCCAATCAATTCCGGCGGTCATTCCGCCTATCAGAATCGTGTTCTGACTCAACTTCGTAAATACTATCCAGACGCCGATTCCTCATTCGACGCTTCCACCTGGGATATTATCGAACACTTTTGGTCGTTGGATCTTTCCCCTGTAGATCAGATCATGCAGGATCGCTATTCCAATTTTGGCCCTCCGCCAAGATTACCTTCTGACATGCTGAGATCCTATCTTCTTTCCATGAAGTTTAAGATCCCTTCCTTGACTGCATGGGCTTCCTGCCTCAAGCAGAACCACCTTTATGCGATCCTTTCCGGCTTCCTGGTTGGCGATACACCTGGTACTGGCACTTTCTACGATTTTCTTGATCGCCTATGGCTTTCGGATGAAAATAACCTTTCCGATCCGATTCACCCACCCAGGGAAAAACCTGTCAGGCCGAAGAAAAAAGGTGAGAAAGCCTCTCCTGTGGAAAAAGTGACGGTGCGTGACCTTCTGGCAAGATTGGAAATCGAACCGCCTCAGGATTTCGCTCCTGCAGGCCGTTTGTTTGATATTTTTAAATCACTGTTTCTCAACGTGTCTGCAGAGCAGAACCTGATTGATCTCTCAAACCTTGCCATATCTGGTGACGGAACCCCTGTGTATACTGGCACAACAGAACGTAAAACCCGCACCTGTGACTGCCTTGCACATGGAATCCGCGACTGCAAATGCAACCGTATTTTTCATCAGCCGGACTGTAACATCGGCTGGGATTCACACAGAGGCCGATATTACTTCGGCTATGACCTCTACATGCTTACAGCCTCTGACTCGGAAAACGATCTCCCGATTTTTCCATTGCTTGGCCCAGCCTCCCGCCACGATTCACATGGCTTTCTATACAACTGGTTTTCCATGCAGCAGTTCCTCCCCGAGGCCAATGTAACGAAACTTCTCCTGGACTCGGCCCATGATGCCATGGCATATTATGAATACTGTCATGACCATGGAATTCAGCCATTTATTGACTTGAACGGCAAAGGCGGGCGACCGCCTGTTTACAAGGATGACTTTACAATCGGTGACGATGGTGTCCCCATCTGTAAAGAAGGGTTTCGCATGCGTCGGGATGGCACCGAAACTGCCAAAGGCAGAACAAAATTCAAGTGTCCTAAAATCAGATTTGCTGGAGAGGGTTGCCCTGTTTGTACTTGTCAGAATCCCTGCTCAGACGCTAAATATGGACGTACCGTTCACCTTGTGCTGAAAGACAACCCGAGGCTGTTTAATCATCCACCGCGCAGCAGTAAAGAATGGAA
Source organism: Bacillus sp. (in: firmicutes) (assembly GCA_051893475.1). Classification (GTDB taxonomy): domain Bacteria; phylum Bacillota; class Bacilli; order Bacillales; family DSM-1321; genus Bacillus_AD. Next base: position 1,405 of record JBJFHH010000276.1, read on the forward strand.
ACTCCAGTACAAAGCCAGAACATCTTCGGAGCGGTGCAATAAACGAGAAAAAATAGATTACAAATTAGAAGACGGCAGACACCGTTCATCTAAGATGTGGTACTGCCGCCTCTTCGCCATCATGATGTGTCAGCATCTTGATGCATGGGCTTTACCAAAGTCGTCCACACTAAAAGACCTCTTTCGGAAAGCCGCCTAATTGAATAAACAATACCATTATAACCCATTACAGAAGAATGGTCTATTAAAATACGCCATTTTTCTGAAAACTTCTT
>JBJFHH010000277.1:0-1677 GCA_051893475.1 Bacillus sp. (in: firmicutes)
GCAATCGCAATATAAAAAACAGGATGCTTCTTATACTTTTCCATTAATACGAATAAGAAAACAGCAATCAATATATTTTTCCAATTGAATAGCTGCAACAGACCGGAAGCAGTCGATGAATGAAGCAAAGAAATTCGGCAAACTTCCAAACCCGCTGCCGCAATCAGACCCGTTGAAGCAGCGCGAAGTCCATAGAAAGCGGAATCTACTAGAGCATTTTCTTTAAACTGCTTCATAAAGTGAGCAATAGTTAAAATAATGATAACTGACGGCATAACGAGCGCTAATGTGGCAACCAAGCTCCCCGGTATTCCCGCTGTTATAAATCCGACATAAGAAGCCATATTGACACCGATTGCTCCCGGGGTAGACTCGGACACGGCTAACATATTAGCCACATCTGCTTGTGTAAACCAATCTGTTTCCTCCGCCATTTCATATAAAAACGGCAAGGTCGCTAAACCTCCCCCAATTGAAAAAAGTCCTGTCATGAAGAACCTATAAAATAATTGTATAAAAATCATGATTCTGCACCTTTACGATTTTTGATAAAGATTCCTAAAATCCCCGCCGTAATAACAAACACGAGTGGCGAAAGTGAAGTGAAAACAGACAATAGCAAAACACCCATACATATAAATGCCGTCGCCCAATCAATCACAGAGCTTTTCAACAGCTTTCGCACCGCATTTAATATCAGTACACAAACACAAATTTGAATACCGGCAAAGGCATCCTTCACAATCGGTAAATCGGCAAAGTTTTGAATAAAGCTCGCGATGATTGTAATAATGATAATCGAAGGCGTCACAAATCCAAGCGTTGCCGCAATCCCCCCGAGTACGCCTTTTCTTTTTTCTCCGATAAATGTTGCTGTATTGACTGAAATGACACCCGGCGTACATTGCCCGAGTGCATAGTAGTCGGCTATTTCTTTTTCCGTTGCCCAGTTTCTTTTTTCAACGATTTCCCGATGCAAAATAGGAAGCATTGCATAACCGCCGCCGAATGTGACGGCGCCCAATTTAGCAAATGTAACAAATAAATGCAGCAGTTCTTTCATTTATTTCAAAGAATCCTTTCCAAGTAAAATACAGGCTGGCCAATTACCCATAATATAACCAACTGTATTTATTCTATCATTAAATGATATCGATTGTTCACGTAATCACAAATGGATTTTTAGCGCTGTTCATTTATGCTGCAAGAGATTTTTAATCACTCAAGTTATATAATAGTGCTATTGAAAGGATTGGAGGGCTGTTTTATGGAGAAAATATATTTTGCAGGTGGCTGCTTTTGGTGCATGGTCAAGCCGTTTGATTCTTATGATGGAATTGAATCGGTCATTTCCGGCTATATGGGCGGGCATGTCGATAACCCTACATACGAACAAGTAAAAACAGGCACAACCGGTCATTACGAGGTCGTTGAGATTACATATGATGAAAAGCAATTCCCGCTGGAAAAAATATTGGAGATTTATTGGCCGCAAATTGATCCGACTGACCCGGACGGACAATTCCAAGATCGAGGCCCGCAATATCGAACAGCGATTTTTGTCACAAATGACGTGCAAAAAGAAGCAGCTGAATGCTCTAAACAGCATCTTGTCGAATCAGGCAGATTCAAGAAAGAGATTGTAACCGAAATTAAAGATGCATCAACATTTTATCC
>JBJFHH010000278.1:0-1165 GCA_051893475.1 Bacillus sp. (in: firmicutes)
CTATGGAATTTAATAAGCATAATATAAAGAGCATTTTATTCATCGTATCTTGTGCAATTATTTTGTTGGTGCTTTTGCAAAACATTAGCCATGTTGTCGACTTGTTCAAGGTTATCCTTGGGCTCATTTCTCCTTTGTTGATTGGTTTTTTTATTGCCTTTATTTTAAATGTTTTATTGAAGGTGATTGAGAATGTTTTGTTTGCGCCGTTGAACAAAAGAAAGCACCGATTCTGGATGAAATCGAGAAGAACGGTGTGCCTGCTGTTAACGATTGCAGTTATTATCGGTGCGTTATTTGTATTGTTGTTTCAGATTATTCCGGAGCTGAAAAGAACGTATAATCTTGCGAAAGAACAGATGCCGAGCTATTTGCACCAGCTGATGATATGGAATGATCAGTTAAGTGTTTGGCTTAGCTCATATGGCATCACATTGCCTGAATGGAATATTGATTGGGATAAAATCATGGATTGGGTCAATCAATTTTCCCAAACGGAAAGCAATGACTTTTTCGATCGGATCATCGACATTACCGGATCGATTTTTTCCGGGATTTTCAATCTTGTAACGGGTTTTATTTTTGCATTATATATTTTGATGCAAAAAGAAAAGCTGTTCAGTCAAGGGAAACGAATCATGTATGCATATTTGCCTACGAATGTCGTGGAGTATATTATCTCTGTGTCGCAAATATCCAATCGGATTTTTTCCCGCTTTGTGACCGGACAATTTACAGAGGCGCTTATTATCGGTGTGCTTTGTTTTATAGGAATGAAGATTTTATCGATGCCATACGCTTTAGTTATTGGCTCGTTAGTCGGATTTACAGCGCTTATTCCGGTATTTGGTGCTTTTATCGGCACGGCAATCGGGGCATTCCTCATTTTGATGGAGGATCCGATGCAGGCGTTTTGGTTCATTGTTTTCATTATTGTGCTTCAACGAATTGAAGGCGACTTTATTTATCCTAAGGTCGTCGGTAGCTCGGTCGGTTTGCCGAGCATGTGGGTTTTGCTGGCTGTACTGGTCGGTGCAAGCACGTACGGCATTATCGGAATGATAGTCGCTGTTCCGCTTTTCTCCGTTATTTATACACTGATTCGTGATGGCGTCGCTAAACGTCTGAAGAAGAAAGGGATTAGTGAAGCGGATATTCAGTGAAG
>JBJFHH010000278.1:1265-6800 GCA_051893475.1 Bacillus sp. (in: firmicutes)
AATATAGTTAAAGTATTGAAAGGGGATACATGGGATGATAGGAGTTATTTATTTTGCTTACGGGGCACCAAATTCATTGGATCATGTCGAGGGATTTTTCACACATATGATGAACGGAAAAACACCTTCTCCACAGATGGTTGAAGGACTGCAAAATCGTTTTCGTCAGTTTGGGACGGTTGATCCGTTAAGCGCAGTGACGAAAAGACAAGCTAGAGGTCTGCAAATGCTACTCTCACAATCTGTTAATGAAGAAGTGAAGGTTTATAATGCGTATAAGCATACAGCGCCGTTTGTAAATGATGTGGTGAAGGAAATGATAGAAGATGGAGTGAAGACGATTGTGACGTTGCCGTCCGCACTATTATTCTCGAAATCTGGGACAGGAGCATTTCAGGCGGAAGTACGTCAAATTGTTGGATCATTAGGGGCGGAGGCAACAGTTGTAGATGCTGATAGTTGGCACACGCATCCGGCATTAGTAGCAGTTTTGGCTGATCGCGTTAAATCTGCATATGAGTGGCTTCCGGAATCGGCTCGCAAGCATGCAACAGTATTATTCACTGTACATAGTCAACCGGTTAATCCTTCATTGAATGAAGGGTATGTGAAGCAATATCATGAGTTGGCTGATGCGATTGCAGGCACGCTTCAATTGCCGAAATGGCAGCCGGTCTATCGCAGTCTGCATAATAAGGAGACGTGGCTCGGACCGGATGTATTGGATGTGATTCGTGAAGAAGCGAAGCAAGGAACGAAAGGAATCGTTACATGTGAGCTTTTATCAGTCATTGCCGATGTGGAAGTGTTTTTTGAAATCGGAGAGGATTGCCAAAAACTATCAAACGAGTTAGGATTGGAATTTGCACATGCGGAATTTTTGAATGATTCTTTTGATTTTGTACATGCCTTGTCGGTAATTGTGAAGGAAAAGTTAGAGGCGGCTAAAGTAAGCATTTAATGATAGATAAGAGCATCTTAAAGGGGAGTTTTCTCTTGAAGATGCTCTTTTTGCTAGTTTGTAAGAGTTATGTAAGCAGTATTTTGTAAGATGTAATATACGGAATTTAGGCAAGGAGGATTATGTACGTGTTTGAAAAATGTCCGCTTCTCGACGATGATTTGAAGCAAGATTTAATTGACCTGGAAATGTTACGAGAAGCAGAGCAGCTGCGGGAATACTATCAGTTTTTGCAAAGTAATGATAAACAAGAGGATAAGACTTTTAAAATGGGAAAGAAACATTTAGAGGAAGCATTGAAAAGCGGAACTTCACGAATGAAAGCGCTAAATGATCAGGATGAGCCATGAGTAAGGAGGGGTTTGTAGATAAATGTCGAATTAAAGAAAGTATTATGGATAAAAGAAAATTAATATTGATCACCGGGATATTTTTAATCATCATTACTGGACTTCGTATTAGCTGGATTATGTATCATTCAAAATCGGAGTTTCCGCAGGCAGAAGCGGGTGTTCTTGATCTGCGCGGTGTCGATGTGCTGGGGGACAAGTCCGTTCCATTGGATGGCGAATGGTTATTTTATGATGAGTATTTTCTTGAGCCCGGAGAAGAGATAAATCAAGAATCTTATATGACGGTTCCGGGAACTTGGAGCAAGGAGGATGGCGAAAGTCAATTTGGCTACGGTACATATCGGCTTATCATTTTGCTTAATGAGGAGCAAGAACAAGTTTATAGTATGTATTTTAAAAATTTGAGTAATTCCTCAAAAGTTTTTATAAATGGACAACTTGTAGCTGAACGAGGAAAACTCTCTGAAACAGCAAGTGACTTTATTCCAGATAATAAACCGTTTCAAATTGAGTATGAAAATACATCCAGCCAAATGGAGATTATTGTGCAAGTTTCAAACTATATTGATCCGAGAGATGGCGGAATAGAGGAAGCGATTTTATTAGGATCAAATGCTACGATTATTAAAGATCAAATCCTTGGGTATTCTATGCAAATTGTTATGGGTGTCGTGTTTCTATTGCATGGCATTTACTTGATGATGATCTATTTTATGTATAGAAGAAAGAATGAGGTATTGTTTTTAGCGTTAGCGCTTTTTAGTATGACGATTGCTACTATTGCGGATGATAATAAGTTTTTGTATTTCATGTTTCCCTCTTTATCATACGAGTGGTGGACAATCATTACACTGCTGGCATACATAACAGCTTCACTGTTATTAGTGCACTGTTTTAAAAGTACCATTGCAAAGCCAAAAATCATAGTGGGGTATACGATTTTATGCTTGGGCTATATAGTGAGTATTTTTGTTATGCCGCTGCAAACAACACTGTTTAATATGAGACTTTTTTTATTGATTATTTATATATTCCCAGCGATTATCATCGCTTTTGCTGCTGTAAAGCTGGTTTTGTCAGGCAAGAGAGGGACGATTTTTCTGTTTCTTCTGATTATCAGCATCGGGTCAAGTTCGGTGTGGGGCATTCTTAAAAATACAGAGTGGCTGAATATACCGAAATACCCTTATTTTCCGCTTGAGTTGATTTTGGCGGTGATTTTCTTTGCGGCTTATTGGTTTAAGCAATTTTTTTATGTTTCCGAGGAAAATCGTCAGTTTGCTGAGAAGATGATGCAAATCGATAAAAGGAAAGATGAATTTCTTGCTCAAACTTCTCATGAACTGCGTAATCCGCTTCATGGAATTATCAATATGGCGCAGGCAATTGTTGATGACGGAAATGAGCGGTTAAATCAGGATACAAAAGTAAACTTGCAGCTATTGATTATGGTGGCTAAACGAATGTCTGCGCTTTTGAATGAATTAGTCGATTTGACCAAAATAAAAGAGGGTCGGGTTCGTTTGGAATTGGGAAGTGTAGATTTAGCATCTGTTGTTTCCGGTGTGCTCGATATGCTCGGGTATATGAAGGATGGGAAAAATATTGAGTTTGTCAGCTATATATCCGATGATTTTCCGAATGTGAGAGCTGACGCGAACAGGCTGGCGCAAATATTATTTAATTTACTTCATAATGCCCTGAAGTTTACCGAAGCTGGAAGGATTACTGTTTCGGCGGAAATTCGAAAAGGACGTGCTGTTATTACGGTCAAGGATGAAGGAATCGGTATGGATGCTGAAACATTAAGGATCATTTTCCAGCCGTACGAGCAGGGGGAGACGAATATGGCAGAGGGGCTGGGGCTTGGATTAAGTATTTGCAAGGAACTGGTAGAGCTACACGGCGGGACGATAGCTGTTCAATCAGCTTTGAACGCGGGTTCTGCTTTTACCTTTACACTTCCGCTGGCGAATGAGAAAGCAGGAGTAGAGAATAATCAAATTGTCAGCTTCGAATCGCCGCAAGAAATAGCGGCACGGGAAGTATCGGTGACTATGAATGGGAATCGGGCACGTATTCTTGTAGTGGATGACGACTCTGTCAATTTAAAAGTGATGAAGCGGCTTCTTTCAGAGCAGTATGATATTCATACAGCATCAAATGGAAAAGAGGCTTTGACGTTGTTGAATAAAGGCGATTGGGATTTGGTGATAACTGATGTGATGATGCCGAATATGTCCGGCTATGAGCTGTCGCAGAAAATAAGGGGGAGGTATTCAATCACCGAGCTGCCGATTTTGCTATTGACAGCGCGCAGCCAGCCAGAGGATGTACAGACCGGGTTTCTTGCCGGGGCAAACGATTATGTAACAAAGCCGGTCGATAAAATAGAGCTAATTGCCCGTGTGCAGGCACTGACCTCCTTAAAAAATTCAATTTCCGAAAGAATTCGGATGGAATCGGCATGGCTGCAAGCTCAAATTGAGCCGCATTTTCTGTTTAATACATTGAATACAATTGCAGCGCTCAGCGAAATTGATTCATCCAAAATGATCGCTTTATTACAAGAATTCGGCAATTATTTGCGTACAAGCTTCTCTGGCAGAAACTTGGATAAACTGATTACGATTCAAGATGAACTGGAGCTGGTTCGTTCATATGTGTACATTGAGCAGGAGCGATTTGGCAGCCGTTTACACGTCGAATGGAACATAGAAGAGGCTCTAAATGTGCAAGTACCGCCGCTCGCGATTCAAACGCTGACGGAAAATGCGATTAAGCATGGTGTGCTGAAGCGTCCTCAAGGAGGAACCGTCCGGATTGAGGCAATTATGAACCGAGAATATGTAAAGGTATCGGTTGTTGATGATGGTGTCGGAATAGAAGAAGAGCATTTGAAGCAGCTATTAGATGAGAAGCCGGAGAAGATTAGGGGAATCGGTTTGCTGAATACGGATAAAAGATTGAAGCAATTGTTTGGGCAAGGACTGACGATTTCCTGTCCGTCATCAGGCGGCACGAGTGTTTCATTTTTAATTCCGATAGAATGATTGATTTTAAGGGCGGTGATGAACCGCCCTTAAATATTTGAATCAGGAAATACTATTTTCAGAAGACTGCTTGTCGCAGGCTCGGGTTGAATGCCGAGTTCTTCTTCCAGCAGGAGCGCAAAATCTTTATAGAGTATAATAGCCTCCATCCGATTTCCAGATTGAAGATGGTGCTGAATCAATTGCCGGATTGCCGGCTCGCAATAAGGGTCGTGTGTCAGCAGCAATTGCAGATAGAACTGCTTTTTCTGATTGTCTTTCGTTTCAGTGAAAAAATCAATGAGCTGCTGCAGAAGTGAAAGCAGTTTTTCTTTCAATAGTTTAGATTTCGACAAAGCCCATACGTAAGCATTCTTTTCTGTATAATCGCCTGCATATAAAGCGATGACTTGTTCTGCTTCTTTAATATTTTCGTTTGTCAGGCCGTTATTTGTAAAATTCTCGAATGATTCCGCATCACAAATGTATTCCTTCATTTGTAGTCGGTAGCTTTCATTTGTAAAGTGCAGCGCCTTTTCAATGCCGATTGCGGCACATGTTTTACGTAAGTAGGAAATATTCGTATGAAGCTGGATTTTTGCTTTTTTATAATCCTGCTCAGGCCACAGAATGTTTATGAGCGTATCACGATGAATATATGTATGCTGATGCATGAAAAGATAAGCGAATAGCTCCTTTGCTTTATTCGTTTTCCACTTAATGAGTTCTTCTTGGTCGTATACTGCGAATTCTTTGAAATATTGTATTTTCAATGAGGGAGTATGCTTGCGTGCAGGTAGATGCTGCTCCAGCTGGATTTGCTCTTTAATTCTTGAGATGGTTTTCTCCAGACGCTCTTCCATGACTGGCTTCAATAAATAGTCAATCGAGTTCAGTTCAAATGCTTGAACGGCATAATCTCGATAGGCGGTCACAAATACAATGTGAATGCCGGGATTCCATTCCGAGATGATTTCCGCCAAATCCAAACCGCTCAATCCGGCCATCTCAATATCAAGAAAGACCGCTTGGAAATCGAGCTCTTTCAGTTGTGCTAACGCAGTTTCTGCATTGTAAAAGCATGCGACTACTTCAATTTCTCCAATACTAGATAATTTCTTTTCTAAAAGTTGTAACGACAGCGGCTCATCGTCAACTATTATTGCCCGTATCATTTAGCAAACCTCTT
>JBJFHH010000279.1:0-1669 GCA_051893475.1 Bacillus sp. (in: firmicutes)
TGTAAACGCTATTATAAAAGTTGACCACTTTTAGCCATTTCGCTATCGAATTAGTTTACCACCTTGGAATAAACCTTTATGATTTTTAAGTCCTAATAAATCGTAAAGGAGATGAAAGGTGTGATAGTAGAAATGGACATGTACTACAAAATCAGGTCTTACTACAATGATGGCAAGTCTATTCGCTGGATTGCCCGTACTTTGGGAATCTCAAGACAGACTGTCAAAAAGTATTGTAGTGGTGACACAATCCCTGGTATACGCAAGGAATACCACAGGGACAACACCATCGTTACAGATGATGTTGAACAATTTATCCTCGGTTGTTTCAAGGAGGATGAAGCTGAAGGTCTTAAAAAGCAACAGCATACTGCAAAACGTATCTATGACAGGCTTGTTGAAGAACAGGGTTTCACTGGTGGTGAATCCACCATACGTAAGGCTGTTAATGACCTTCAAAAAGAACTGGATGTTCCAGCTCAGGCTGATATGCCTCTTGAGTATGATCCAGGCGATGCTATTCAGATAGATTGGGGCGAATGCACTGTATATCTAGATGGTGTAAGAACCAAGCTCTACAGCTTCTGTGGACGCTTATGCTATAGCTGTGATATATTCGTCCAGCTATTCCGAACTCAAAACCTTGAAGCATTTTTGGAAGCTCAGCAAAGAATGTTTGATTACTTTGGAGGCATTCCTAACAGGCTAATCTTTGATAATGCAAAAGTCGCTGTTAAAGAAGGCTTTGGCAAACATGCAGTAGCCACTGATGGATATAGAGCCTTTGCAGCCCACTACGCTTTTAAAACTGACTTTTGTAACATTGCCAGCGGTAATGAAAAAGGCCTGGTTGAAAATCTTGTAGGTTATTCCCGAAGGAATTTCATGGTGCCAGTTCCACGAGCAAAGAGCATCGAAGAACTTAACGAGCACCTGCTTGCAAAATGCCTTGCATACAGAGATAAGCATAAGATTGCCAGTCATGAAAATACAGTTCGAGAAGCTTATTGTATTGAAAAGGCTTACCTGCACGCAATTCCTGCTTATCGCTATGATACCAGCAGAACAGCTACACCAGATGTTGGTGATTATTCTACCGTCAGATTTGAGAAGAATAACTATTCTGTGCCTATTAAATACCTTCGAAAGACTGTTACTGTTAAAGGCTACGCGGACAAGGTGCTTATACTCTATCGTGGCAAGCTGATTGCAACCTTTGACCGCCTCTATGGTAGCGGTAAAACAGCTTATCGTCTGGAACATTACATTGATTTACTTGAGCGTAAACCAAGATGTGTATTCCAAGCTAAACCTGTAAGGGAAACTGTCGCAGAGGAATTAATCGACTGGGGAAAACAGCTTCCAGGTGGTAATGCAGAAATGGTAAAACTCCTGCGTCTGTGTGTAGACTACGGTGAAGAGAAGGTGCTTGAAGCCAAGTACTCTCTGCCAATAGGTGTAGTTCCTACCGTTGATATCATACGTAGTCAGCTACATATAAAGCCAGAAACCAATGTAATAATGATAAGTGGCGACATCGATGTCAATTCATCTGATCTCACTAAATTCGATGAGAAATGTGGGGTGAGCTGATGAATACACTTATTAATGAATCCATTGATTTCTATGCAAAGCTCCTCAAGGTACCTACATTTAGGAATTATGAGGA
>JBJFHH010000280.1:0-2544 GCA_051893475.1 Bacillus sp. (in: firmicutes)
TATTGCTTCGTATATTTCTTAATCGCCGGAATGATGTCATTACCGATAATTTCGATATTTTTCATGATTTTATCAAATGGTACGCCTCCAAAATCAATTTGACCGAGGAAGCGCTGCATGCCGAACAGCTCGTATTGATAAAGCAACTTTTCAATGATTTGCTGTGTGCTGCCGACCATTAGCGCATCACGTGTGCCAGGCGCTTGCTCGAATTGCATTCTCGGATAGCCGCTGCCCCGAATCGCCTTGAAGCCGAAATCTAAATGCGGGTACATTCCTTCAATTGCTTCCTCTGTTGTTTCGCCGACATAAAATAGACTCGTTGTCGCAATCGGCAATGTGTTCGGATCAAAGCCGTTGCTTTTCGCCGCCTCTCGATAGGCGTCTACAGAAGGCTTGAAGTGTTTTGCCGGACCTCCCAATGTTGTCAGCACCATCGGAATGCCCATAAGTCCAGCTTTAATGGCGCTCGCAGGCGGTCCGCCGACTCCACGCCAGATTGGAAGATGGCCAGCTTTCGGTTGCGGTAAAATTTCAGCATATTTCAATGGAGCACGGTATTTCCCTTCCCATGTGATGCGCTGTTCATCGTTGATATGCTTTAACAGCGCCAATTTTTCTTCAAAAATATCCTCGTAATCTTCAAGATTAATACCTAACAGCTGATAAGCGCCGACTCTTGATCCGCGTCCGGCGACAATTTCCGCTCGTCCATCAGAAATCAAATCAATTGTCGCAAAATCCTCATAGACACGCACCGGGTCCGACACGCTTAATACAGTGGCAGTACTGACAATTTTAATTGTTTTTGTTGCCTGAGCGATGGCACCTAAAATGACTGTATGCGCTTGTGAAGTAAAATACGTTTGATGACTTTCACCGACACCGAATACATCAATGCCTGCCTGTTCCGCCAACTGGCTTGCTTCAATCAGCTCGCGAATACGTTGTTGTGCTGATATGCGCTTTCCTGTCAGCGGGTTTAATATATGATCCCCTAAAGAATATAACCCGATTTCCATTCCTTTTGACGGGTCGATCCGATATTGTTCCATGATTATTTCTCCTCGATTGGTTTCAGATTTTTTTCGATTTCAGCTCTTCTGCTTTGCAAAAATGTCGGCAAATCAAGCTTTTCCCCTAGTGCTTCAGCATCGCCGTCAATCGCGAATCCCGGTCCGTCGGTCGCAATTTCGAAAAGAATGCCGTTTGATTCACGGAAATACAAACTCTTAAAATAAAAACGATCGACAACTCCCGAAGTTTGAAAACCGCGAGATCGCACTTGCTCATCCCAATATTGCAATTCTTCTTCATTTTTGACGCGAATCGCCAAATGGTGTATGCTTCCGCGCCCCGGTTTTTCAGCCGGACCGTCTTCCTGCTTTACGATGATTTCTCCAAATATCTCGCCCTGTACCGATTGAAAAATCGCTTCTTTTTCTGAGCGTGATGTTTCGGTATAGCCGAACAGATTGGTTAATGTGTACGCTAGTTTTTCTAATCGGCGCACCGTTATTTCTACCGATCCCATTCCTTGAATTTGGTGTTGCATAGGCACATCCGACTTCTCCCACGCCTGCCAATGCTCAATTTTTTCGCCGTTTGAAACAATCAGCACCATGCGCAAGCCCTCGGCATCCTCAAAATGAAGAGCAGGTTTGTTGGCATACGTTGTGATGTCACTATGTTGTACTTTGTATTCTTCAAATCGCTTTTTCCAATAGTGTAAGCTGTCTACTGCTGGGACAAGCAATCCGATACGAGTAATCGCATTCGTGCCGCGGTATGTACGTCCGACCATCGGAATTTCAAAAAAGGATAGTTCTGTTCCCGGACTGCCGGTTTTATCTCCGTAAAATAAATGATACATCGACGGATCATCCTGATTGACCGTCATTTTCACACGACGCAAACCAAGAATATCCCTATAGAAATGGTTATTGGCACTTGCATTCTTTGTAATCATCGAAATATGATGATGTCCCGGTATTTGATACATGAAAAATTCCTCCTAGTTATCAATTGATTATTCAAGTGATAACGAAAATTTATTTGTTCGTTACTTTTTTCTCAATACTATTTTTGTATACGCGCGACATAAGCGAATACAGTTGTTTTTGTTCATCTGGCGATAAGCATTCGTCAAAAAAAGATGACTGGAATGCGAGCTGTGCTTCAAAGGCAGCCTCGAGCTTCACCCAGCCTTTTTTCGTCAGCGAAATATTCTTCGTTTTCCAATCCTGCTTACGGACAATCAGCCTCTCTTTCTCAAGGCGCGACAGCATCCGTGAAATACCGCCTTGCGTCACCGTTACCTTCTCGGCGAGCTCACTTTGCGTAATTGGCTCATAGTTGGATATTTGCATGAGCACATCGAATTGTGCCGAAGTTAAATCATAGGGTTTCAAAAATTCATTCGACAGCAAATTGCTTTGATGCGTAAAACGGGTGAGCCGCAGCCAAATTAATGAACCACGCGTATTTTTTTTCATAAACTCTCACTCCTTCCGTTATCATCACTTTACAACTCAAGTGATAACT
>JBJFHH010000280.1:2644-6741 GCA_051893475.1 Bacillus sp. (in: firmicutes)
AACTACAATATAGAACAGATAGTCACTTTTATTTGCACGCTGACCGTTCCAGTTCAATTTAACCGATCTTTCGTTCTCTATGCCCACTATAAAAAGGCTTCCTATTTAAAGAAGCCCTGAGAAATTTCTATTTCGCTTTATTTCGGGTCGTCACGTCAAAAATAACCGCTAACGCAAGCACTCCTCCGCGAATCATATATTGATAGGAAATCCCGACTCCCATTAGATTCATGCCGTTTGTCAAAGACGCCATCACAATCGCGCCGATTATCGCACCCGTTACTTTACCGACACCGCCGGCAGTTGAAACCCCGCCGACATAGGCCGCTGCAATGGCATCGAGTTCAAATAAAGTGCCGGCAGTCGTTGTTGCAGACTGCAAACGCGATGTGTATAAAATCCCTGACAATGCAGCCAGCAGCCCCATTGAGCCGAACACAAGATAGGTGATTTTTTTGACATTAATTCCGCTTAAATGAGCGGCTTCCGGATTGCTTCCGACCGCATAAATATGCCGGCCAAGCACCGTTTTTGTCGTGAAGAAATGATAAACAACGACAACTGCCAGCATGATGACCATCGTCCAGGAAAAACCTCTATAACCAGCCAAAATCCATGTGATATAAGCGATAATTGCTGATACAAATACGAGTTGCATCACAAAAATCGGCTTTGAGATTACTTCAAATTGATAGTTTATTTTATTGCGACGCATCGAGACTGCCCCATAAATATAAAATAAAATACCGGCTGCCCCGACAATCAGCGTTAGCAAATGCAGCCCATTCACTTCGATAATCGAGGGGATAAAGCCATTACCGATTGCATTAAAGGCATCATCTTGCACAATAATCGTCCCTGTTTTTTCCGTCACTAACAGCAGTGCCCCTCTGAAAATCAACATGCCAGCCAATGTCGCGACAAAGGCAGGTATACCAATCTGCGCTACTAAAAAGCCGGTAATCAAACCAAAAACAGTTCCTAATAATAAAATCATCGGAATCGTCAAATAGACGGACAGCTCCATCCGCATAAGCAAAATTGCCGCAATCGCACCAAGAAATCCCGCTAAGTAACCGATTGACAAATCAATATGGCGGATGACAATCACAAGCATCACCCCGACCGCTAATACGGCAATATAGCCGGCAGAATCAAGCAGATTACTAATATTGCGTGATGACAGGAAGAGTCCGTCCGTTAAGAAAGTAAATGTCAAAATGATGAAGAGCAGCGCGATATACATCCCGTAATCGCGAATATTTTCACTGATTAATGTCTTCGCTTCCGTCAACAGTTTCATTGTTTTCACTTCCTGACTGCGTCGCTAATTGCATAATTTTCTCCTGACTCGCTTCCTTAATCGGCATCTCCCCTTTTAATTCACCGTCAGCCATCACATAAATCCGGTCGCTCATCCCAAGCAGCTCACCAAGCTCCGATGAAATCATCACGATGCTCAAACCATCTTCTATCAATTTATTCATCACTGTATAAATTTCATATTTAGCGCCAACATCAATGCCTCGCGTCGGCTCATCGAGGATCAGCAATTTCGGCTCGGCAAACAGCCATTTTCCAATTGACACTTTTTGTTGATTGCCTCCGCTTAAATTTCCTACTAATTGCTCTAAAGAAGGTGCTTTAATCTTTAAAGAAGTTTTAAAGTTGTTCGTCTTCTTCATTTCCTCATTTTCATTGACGATACCGCTTTTTGAAATGCTGTTCAGATTGACAATCGCAATATTATTTTTTATATCTTGATGCAAGAACAAGCCATCTCCTTTACGGTCCTCGGTCACATAAGCAATCCCTGCTTTAATCGCTTCATTTGGATGCTTCAACGATTTTGACATACCATCAATCAATAAATCTCCCGATATTTTATACGATTTTGCATTGCCGAATATACTAAGTGCAAGCTCTGTGCGTCCGGCACCCATTAAGCCGGCCAGCCCGATGATTTCCCCTTTATTTACATGAAGATTTACATTTCTCACAACTTGGCGACCAAGCTTTTCATCATAGGCAGACCAATTTTTCAACTGTAATAAACGATTGCCAAATCGTTTATTTTCCCGGCGCGGATAAATTTGATGAATTTCCCTGCCGACCATATGCTTAATTATTGTATTTTCCGAAAGCTCGCCCTTATCATCCAATGTGCAAATCGTTTCTCCATCGCGAATGACAGTGACCGAATCGGCAATTGAAATGACTTCCTTCAACTTATGGGAAATCATAATACTTGTAATGCCTTGCGTTTTTAGCTCAACAAGCAGCTGCAGTAAATTTTCGCTGTCATCTTCATTGAGCGCCGCTGTCGGTTCATCTAAAATGAGCAGTTTCACATCCTTGCTTAGCGCTTTCGCAATTTCGATAAGCTGCCTTTTCCCGACACCCAAATCCTTCACGAGCGTATCCGGGTTAACATTCAACTTGACCTTCTTCAATATTTTTTGAGCCTCATCAATGGTTCGATTCCAATCGATGAGGCCAGCTCGCTTCACTTCATTGCCAGCAAAAATATTTTCATAGACAGTCAAATCCGGAAATAGTGCGAGTTCCTGATAAATGATTGTAATCCCGGTTCTGACACTGTCATTTATAGTGCGGAATGTTTGAACGTCTCCCTCCCACACAATATCGCCTTCATACGTTCCATGTGGATACACACCGCTTAATACCTTCATTAAAGTGGACTTACCGGCGCCGTTTTCGCCTACCAAACAATGAATCTCGCCTTTTTTCACTTTAAAATTGACGTTATTGAGCGCTTTGACACCGGTAAACGCCTTAGATATTTGTTTCATTTCCAATAAATATTCGCTCATTCTATCAGCCTCGTTGTATTAATCAAGTCCGGTAAATTCACCGGTTTCATAATAACCGGAATCAATCAGCTCTTCTTTGACATTCTCTTGATCAACGACAATAACATCAGTTTGCTTCGCCTTCACATCGATGTTGCCGTTATTATAAGAGCCTGTCGTCTCAGGTGTTTCACCGTCCAAAATGGCTACTGCCATACCCATTGCATCCGTCACAAGCGTGCGGACATCTTTAAATACCGTCATTGATTGCTTGCCGTCAATGATGTATTGCACCGACGCTTTTTCGGCATCCTGACCGGATACGACAAAGCTAGTCACATCACTGTCAGTCGCAAATACATCCGCAATGGCTCGTGCTGTTCCATCATTCGGCGCAAGGATTGCCACATCTTTTTTTACTTCCGGTCCGACAGCTGTTAAGTGTGTTTGGGCTTTGTTTTTCGCTTCATTCGAGTCCCAATTCGTTGTAACTTGGTTCAAGATTTTTGCCTGCTCTTCGCGGCTAAGCGTCGCTTTATCCTGTAAAGCTACTGCCTCACTTGAATTGACAATTTTGAATGTCTTATTGGCTATTTTCGGCTGCAGTACACTCCATGCTCCTTCAAAAAACAAGAAGGAATTGTTATCAGACGATGCTCCTGCGTATAAATATAATGGCGCATTCGGACCTTCGACATGATCGATCAAATATTGGGCTTGCGCTGCTCCAACTGCAATACTATCAAATGTCACATAATAATCGATTGCATCCGTGTCGGTAATGAGTCGGTCATAAGCGATGACGGTAATGCCTTCAGCTTTAGCCGCTTCCACTGCCGCACCGGCTGCAGCACTGTCATGAGCGGCAATGATGAGCACCTTAACCCCTTTACTGATGAATGTTTCAACGTTTTCTTTTTCTTTTGCAGAAGAGCCTTGGCTAAACAAAATTTCTGTCGTATAATCCGAATCTTTCAGCGCATCTTTAAATCGTTGTTCATCCTGTACCCATCTCGGTTCATCCTTCGTCGGCAGCACAATGCCGATATCGACATTTTTTCCGCCGTCTGATTCACTGCTGCACGCCGTTACAATCGCAAACAATGATAACAATAATATAAATGCTAGACTTCTCCATCCTCTCTTCAAAGCCATACCCCTTTCTATTATTCATTGAATTTCAAAACCTTAATGCAAGCGTTTTCATCAATTGATGATTTTTACATATATATGGTTTGTACTATGCGAAAATATCTAAATTAGATAAATAATTTGTCTCGCTCT
>JBJFHH010000281.1:0-1655 GCA_051893475.1 Bacillus sp. (in: firmicutes)
ACATACTGCATCGGGTTAAAGGAAATCAGCCTTTTGGGGAACACCGCAAAACGGAACGCCCCTTGCAGGACTGCTGAGAACAATCGCAGATACCCTTTGCTGAGTGCCTTTGCCTGTGTGCCGTCGGGATTTGTACCGCCGAAACTGAGGAAGTCGATATATGCCTGCAAATGGTCAGCAGTTACACTTTTCAGTTTTCGGTTGCCGATAGGGTGCTGTTTAATACGGTTTACCGTACCCTGATACGCCATAACCGTACCGTTACTCAGATTGCCGGGTTTCAGTTCTTCTTCCACCCACATATCCAGCAGCGTTCCCACCGTAACATTCTCCGTTTTCGCAACGAATTTCTTTTCCTCGTAGTCCTCCATTGCCTTTCGGAGCAGTGCTTCTGTTTCCGCCTTGCTTTCTGTTCCGGGGAACTCCTTCTGCACACGGTTTCCGCTTTCATCTTCGATATAAAAGCGGTAGTACCACTTTTTGCCTTTCTTTCTTACAGAACCTTTTGCCATAGATAAAATTTCTCCTTTCTATCCGTGGCAATCGGGTCTGTGACACATGGTGTGCGTAAAGTAATAGCGTCACTTGCCGGTTGTTGTTTCAGCCGGCATTTTCATTTGTCAAGGTGCCACGGATTTTTTCTTTTCGGCCAGCCTTTCCTCGGCTGCCGTCACTATCCCGAAGAGTTCGCCCATGGATACCTTTGTGCGACCCTCATCGTAGATATGTAAAATCCCATCAAGAAATCGTTTCATATCTTCGATCGGTGCTTCCATTTCATTGCGATAGACCTTTTCTGTGATTGCGCCCGACTCAATGGCATATCGCATCAGCGATTCTTTCAGCCCCTCGTCCGCAGCTACACGGTCAACCTCTGCCATAGCATCGGCAAAGTGATAACAGAGTACCGAGTACAGGTCTATCATCTTTCCGAGAAATGTTGTCAGGAGCTGCTGGTGCGGCTCTCCCTGAACAACACTCACACTGTCAAGGTATTTTGCGATATGTGCTTCAATGTCCCTCTGACAGAGCGTTTTAGCGTCATATTCCTTTTCTTCGGAAAGCCCCGTCAGCCATTCGGGAGTGGTCAGAAGTGCCTCGGCAAGACCGTTGATAATCATGGTTCGCTTCGGGTCAACACCGTCTGCTTCATATCGCTGGATGGTGGATTTGTTTACACCAATGCGTTTTCCGAGTTCCGGCATTGTGAGATTCAGTTCTAATCTTCGTTCCTTCACTCGTCCACCGACCTGTTTTGCGGTGAATGTAATTTCTTCTTTCAAGGTTTTCACCTCCTTGCGAATATAAGTATAACATGCAGGCACGCAATTTGCAACCCTATTTTGCGTATTTTCTCAAAAATATTTAACAACAGGTTGCAAAACAGGTTGACAAGAGATAGCAAAATAAGTATAATTATGATTGCAGAGTTGCAAAACGAGTATTTCACAAAGGAGGAATGAATATGAGAACAACCAAAATGGGACTTACCATCGAAGAAGCTGCCGAATGTACGGGCATCGGGAGAAATACCATGCGTAAGTTGGTAGACTGGGGCAAGCTCCCTGTCTTAAAGGTAGGAAGAAAGACCATCATCCGAACCGATACGCTGGAGCACTTTATGACCGTCAATCAGGGGCGAAATTTGCTCAATG
>JBJFHH010000282.1:0-1644 GCA_051893475.1 Bacillus sp. (in: firmicutes)
ACCCAAAGGTCAGAGAATGTGATTGGGTCTAAGTAGTCAGGACCCCATCCTGAATCAACTAAATCAAAATCTTCTTTTTGCTCACGGTCGATACGTACAGCAAATGGAACATTTTCAATCTTAACTGTTAAGCCTTCTAAGTTTGTTTCTAATTGGTCTTTCAAATATTGATCGACTTTCTTCGCTGCATCTGTGTCACTGCCTAATAGCGTAAGTGTCACTTCAGTCAATCCTGTTTCTTCTAAACCTTTAGCCCAATACTCTTTCGCTTTTTCCGCATCAAATGTCAGTAAGTCTCCGTTTGCATCACGGAAATCATTGCCATCTGCATCTTTCACAAAATCAGCAGGCACGGCATAGTTTGCTGCAACTGAACCGTTATTTAATACGTTTTCTACTAAATCATCTTTATTGAATGCTGTCGCAATCGCACGACGAATGTTTTCATTTGCCAGAGCTTCATTCTCTTGGTTCATTTTCACCCATGTAAGACGTGGATCTAACCAGCTTACCATGCGCTCGTCACCTTCATATTGAGGAACGATATCAGATGATAATTTATCTGTAATATCCGCTTCACCAGCTTCAAATGCATTAACTGCTGATTGAGATTCTTTTGATACGTTAAACGTGATTTTTGTTAAGCTGACATTTTCTGCATCCCAATAGTTTTCGTTCTTTTCAAGAACCCATTCAGTTGCAGTCGGGCCATTCCAAGATACCATTTTAAATGGTCCATTCGATAAAACCGTCTCAGCTGAAGTCGCATATTTATCTCCTTGCGCTTCTACAAAGGCTTGGTTTTGCGGATAGAATGTTCCGAATGCCATTAAGCCTTTAAAGAAATCCACTGTCATCGGAGAAGCAGTTTTGACAACCAATGTTTTTTCATCTGTTGCCTCAACACCTAAGCTGTTTACGTCATAAGCTTGACCAGCTGCTGCTGCTTCAGTAATTTCTGTTGCACCCAGAATTTTATTTTCCATCATGTATGGACCGTATGGAGAAGCAATTTCCGGATCGATTGCACGTTTCCATGCATAAACGAAATCATCAGCTGTTACAGGATCTCCGTTTGCCCATTCCACGCCATCTTTCAACGTCACTGTAAATTCAGTTCCTTCCGCATTCACTTCAGGATCTCCTTCAGCGACTGCCGCAATTAACTCATTATCTTGATTCAAACCATATAATCCTTCATTAACATTTCCTAAAATCGTAAATGATGTCGCATCCGTCGCCATTACACTATCCATTGACGGAATTTCCGATCCCTTTAATACTCTTAACTCTTGTTCCGCCGCTTCTGCACCGGAGTTTTTCTCTTTACTAGATTCACTGTTGCCGCAAGCAGCGACAATAACACTTAACGCTAAAACAAGCGTCAATACGAACGAAAACTTTCTCTTCTTCAAGTAAATAATCCCCTTTCAAGTATATTGCTATAACAATGGCAAAATATAGAAATAATGTAAATTTTAAAGAAAACAAAGTTCTCATCAAATACTTACATCTAAAAAAACAAAGAACAACGTGCATAAACTGTACGTTTTAGTTAAACATTTCAAATTATCAAAATATTTAACTTACTATTCCCTCTTCGTACATTGTTATCGTAAAAGAATATTAACACAATCATAATAT
>JBJFHH010000283.1:0-1642 GCA_051893475.1 Bacillus sp. (in: firmicutes)
ATATGTGCAGAGCCGCAGACCCGGAAAGCAAAGGCAAGGTTGAAAATGCCGTGAGCTATGTAAAACACGGATTTCTTGAAAACCGGCTTTATCCATTTGACGACGGAACCCTCAACAACTGTGCAGCTGCATGGCTTGAACGAACAGCAAATGCAAAGATCCACGGTACAACAAGAAAGGTTCCCGCCGAAGTATTCAAGGAAGAACGAGATCATCTTAAACCCATTCCGATCGCTGAAAACCTTACCGATTTGCCTGTAAAAAGAACTGTCCGCAAGGATAACACCATAGTTTACGGCTCTAACAGATATTCCGTTCCCATAGGTACATATACCAATCAGAAGGAAGTCGAGATCGAGGTCAGTGATGGTATTCTGAAGATCTACACAGTTTTTCATGAGCTTATCTGTGAGCATCAGATCTCCGCCCAAAGAGGAATGCTCATAAAGAATAAGAATCACGACCGTGATACAAGCAGTCCGATAGATAAGATACAGTCGGAGCTTGATGCTCAGCTTGACCATAATGCGTCGGATTTTCTTGTGGGGATACGAGCTGACAAGCCGAGATATGCAAGAGATCAGTTCAGGCTTTTACAGTCGCTGCTTGATAAATACGGCAAAGAAAAGTTGATAAATGCAGCAAAGTTCTGCACCGAAAACAGACTGTTCAGCGCAAATACCGCAAGAGATTTTTTGGAGTTTTCCGAATTTCCGAAGCCTGAGATAAGGCAGGTCGATAAACAGGAAATACCTGTTGACAAGCCCGAATATCATGTGACCGTACAGAAACGTTCGCTTGACGTTTATGCAAAGGCAGGTGATATGTAATGAACGAAAGGCTTGAAAGAATCATATCCATCTCCTCTGCTTTAAGACTTGCAAGTGTTGATTTTGAGGCTCTTTACAAGGACAGAGATGATATAACTCCTCTTGCGGCAGTTGAGGTCTATCTGTCTGAGCAGCTTAAGATCAAAACCGAAAAGCAGAATGCAATACGCAGAAAGCGTGCAGAGCTGCCGAATGAAAAGACTTTGGAACAGTTTGACTTCGGATTTCAGAAAAGCATTTCCAAGGAAAAGATGCTTCGGTTATCCGATATGACATGGGTCGAGCAGGCATACAACATCTGCTTTCTGGGTCCTCCGGGGATCGGCAAGACACACCTTGCAACCGCTCTTGCTGTCAAGGCTCTTGACATGGGCTATTCCGTGGTTTTCACGACCCTTGACAAGCTGATAAAAGACCTTAAAACAGAGCTTATCTCTTCTCAGAGCAAACGCAGGTTAAAGAACATTTACAAGGCGTCGCTGGTGATAATCGATGAAGTCGGGTTTATGCCTCTGAATACGCAGGAAGCAAATTTATTCTTTGGATTTGTTTCCGAAATGTCTGAAAAGACATCTATGATCATCACATCAAACAAAGGCTTTGATGAATGGGTCGATTTCCTTGGTGATGCTACTATCACCACTGCTATCCTTGACAGGCTTATTCATCACTGTGAAATTATTTCCATGTCAGGCGATTCTTACCGCCTCTCTCACAGAAAATCTATCACTCGTTGACTTGTACATTTTGTGGCGAAGATTTTTTGTACACTTTCTGGCGAATTGTTGTATGTTTTACTTGACTTTTTACAC
>JBJFHH010000284.1:0-1641 GCA_051893475.1 Bacillus sp. (in: firmicutes)
AGCAGGTCATAAATTTCCCTCTGCCGTTTCGTAAGCGGGTTGAGCAGTCTGGGAGCATGGCTACCGGGATACTGGATAGTTTTCATTTTGTCGAGTTCCAGAAGAATGCTATGCAGCGTAAGATTGTTTTTTTGCATATAGTCTTTTAACTTCTTCAGCAGATACGCGCGCACAATCAGCGCCAGGAAAGACACAAAAATTTTTCCCTCCGCTGTTTTGGTGCTGTGGCTTCTCAGACGCTTCATATCCAACTCATTTTTCAGATTATCAAAGCTCTTTTCAACCACATCCCGGCGGCGGTAGATTTCCAGAATCTCCGCCGTTGTCTTTTTGAAATCTGTCTCCGCAATCAGGAAAAAACCACAGCACCGCAGTTCCTCGTCAATTGCCTTGAAATTTCTGATATATCCCATTTTCCCCTCTTTAGAACGGTTGATATGGAAGAATTTGTCGTAGTGCAGCTTCTTGTCCGGCGGTTCCTCCATGCCTTTCAGATCGTTCTCCTGGGCCTCTAGCAGCTCATACAGCGCTGTACTCTCCCTCAATGCCTTCTCAGGGTCGTAGTACAGATGAACCCGCATCCGGAACCCCAGTGCTTCCGTCTCAAAGCACTTTCCATAGGGCAAGCCCGGTCCCAACAGGTATTCCGAGTGATTCACAATCTCCTGCCCATGCTTTCCAATCAGTTCCCGTACGTATTTCAAACTTCCTGGCAGCGCAATCACAAACCGATACCCTCCCTCGGTCAGGTATTGCAGATTCTCCCTGCTGTAAAACCCTCTGTCCATGACAAAACGAGTTTTCTTCCCATTGATAAATTCGTTGTCCGCTACCATGTATTTCAGGTGTGCTTTGTCCGATATACTGCCCGGATATACTCTGTAATACAGGGGAAGCCCCGACTCTTCCCCATAGTACATCCCCATATTGATTTGGGGCAGCCGCTCTTTGTCCCGGTTATATCCCCATTCCAGTTCCCGGATATTAGAACTGTAAGAGGAAATACTGGTTACATCATAGGCCACATATTCCGACTGTTTCTTCTGCTTCATCCACTCCCGAAAGAACAGCTGCATATCCTCCTGCCGCAGAGCTGCAAACATTTTGCTGCACATTTCGTTACTCATTCTGCCCTTTGCGGGTGTTTGGTGCGTTTCACTATATTCGTCCATATAGCACATGACATTCCCCTCACTGAGCATATACTGGGCTGCTGTCAGCATTTCAGTCTCATTTTCGGGAAAATACTGATGCAGCAGCTTTGTAACTCCCAGCTTTCGGGATACTTTTTCCACAACATCCGCTGTTCCAAAGTCCTGAATGCCAGTATTGACAGGCATGGGCTTCTTCAAGTAAATATCGTAGTAATTCCGATTGGGAATCAGCTTCCCGGTTTCTTCATCCAGCCGCCCAATGGAAGTCCTGTCACAGGTAGGCTTTCCCTTTTTGTTGCGGTAGGCTGCAGTCACATAGTACACATAGGTCTTTCCGGATATCTTCTTATACGCAATTCCGCGCTTGGGAAGCTCTACTTGAACGCTCCGATCCAGTGCCATACGGATCCCTCTTTTCTATATATGTATAGCCTAATTATATCATACTTTATTTAAAAAATCAAGCAGTTTTCCACATTTTTGGGAA
>JBJFHH010000285.1:0-1641 GCA_051893475.1 Bacillus sp. (in: firmicutes)
TTATAATCTGCCTTTCTGCGAAAGGCACCAATCAGGTAATGAAAAGTGCTTTCGCTAAAATAATAAAAGTGATATAATGT
The DNA here is from genome assembly GCA_051893475.1 of Bacillus sp. (in: firmicutes). GTDB lineage: Bacteria > Bacillota > Bacilli > Bacillales > DSM-1321 > Bacillus_AD. Next base: position 81 of record JBJFHH010000285.1, read on the forward strand.
AGTTGGTGGAAACGGTCAACTACAGAAACCGTGGAGGTGAGTGGCGGGGCTGTATAGCGGCAACCTCGCATTCTTATATGGTTCGATTCTCCGTTAAGGCATCAATGAATGGCGCAAACAAGTAGCCCGTAAACTTATCTCTTTCAAATCGACTCGATTTTGCCGGAGGATCAGTCAATGCCGTTTCCTCAATTTTTTCACAGGAGGAATGTCAATGGCATTTAAGATTTTCCGTAAAAACTGCTGCGGACTTGATGTTCACAAAACCTGGATCTATGCCTGTATTGGAATAACCGATCCCAACAATCGTACAGAATACAAGCAGGCTCGCTTTTCTTCTTTTTCTCATGGCTTGAAGGAACTGGCTGAATGGCTTGCTAAATACTCCTGTACAGAAGTCTGTATGGAATCATCGGGTAAATACTGGATCCCTGTTTTCAACATTCTTGAAAAAACCTGCTGGGTAACACTTGCTCACCCCAAATACACTAAACCGCAGAAAGGTAACAAAACTGACCGCAAGGATGCGAAATGGATCTGTGACCTGTTCATGTGCGATATGATCAAACCAAGCTTTATCCCACCGCCTGATATACGGCAGCTTCGTGACCTTCTGCGATTCCGTATGAAACTGACGTATCAGATCACCGGTATGAAAAATCGTGCTCTCAATTGTCTTACCGTTTCCAATCTTAAGCTTGATGATGTGTTTTCCGACGTGTTTGGTAAATCCTCACGTTCCATCATCAAGCAGATCCTTGAACATCCCGGCGAGACCTTTGATGTTACGCCTTTTGTACATAAACGCTGTAAGCATCCGATTGAAGAGATACAGGCAGCTGTTGATGGTGCGATCTGTCCTGAACAGGCAACAAAGTTGAAAATCTGTCTTGACTTTATTGATGAACAGGAAAAGAGAATTGCTGAACTTGATTCAGAAATATTTCGGCTGGCTGAACCATACTCTGCTGCACTGGATTTCATCAGAACCGTTCCCGGATTATCCAAAGAGCCTTTGACGGCAATTCGTATACTTTCTGAGATCGGGGCAGATATGTCTGTATTTCCAACATCAAAGCATCTTGTTTCGTGGGCAGGCTGTTGTCCTCGTAATGACAGCAGCGCACAGAAAGTCAAATCTACACGAATATCTCGTGCAGGTTCTTTTCTGAAACCGATTCTTGTGCAGATCGCAAATGCACTCATCAAATCTAAGGATCACCCTGAATTTCAAGAACGCTATCGCAGGATCAAGGCTCGCCGTGGGCATAAGAAAGCAATTATTGCTGTATGCCGTATGCTCCTGACCGCTATCTGGAACATACTTACTAAGCTTGAGCCTTATTCCGCAAAGGGTTATCTCGCTGACAAACTAACCGAGCATTCGGTTGTTATCTCTAAATCTGAAGGTCTTGCTCTCCTTAGAAAACGAGGATATATCTTCAAAGACGAGATTGCCGATGTTTGATTTAACCTTCACAATTTTTTTCAGCCGCTATCAGGCGGCTTGGCTTTCTGCGCCCTTTTGGCTGAATTAGGTCGTGAATATTTTTTCAAACTT
>JBJFHH010000286.1:0-1634 GCA_051893475.1 Bacillus sp. (in: firmicutes)
CCGGTAGTTATTATGTTTGCAGTGAATTTCAGCGACACACATTTTTTTTGGACAAAAAAAATGTGTATTAGCTAAATTGTGTTATTTTTGTAAAAATAATAATTAAGTGTAACAATTTAAACTAATACACTATGCAAACTTACAAAAAATTTTCAAATCAAACAACTGTTTTCATCGGTATCGATGTTCATTTAAATCATTGGAACGTATGTATCAAGTACGACGGTAGAATCAACAAGCCATTCCAGCAGCCACCTTCGGCATCTGTTCTTGCCCGCTATCTTAAGCATGTATACCCGGGCATGACTTACTATTCTGCCTATGAATCGGGCTTTTGTGGTTTTGGTCCACACTACGATTTGCTCAACGAGGGCATAAACAATATCGTGTTCAATGCTGCAGACATCGCCTCCAAGGGGAAGGAAAAGAGCCGCAAGACTGATTCAGTGGATGCCAGGAAGATTGTTCGCGAATTATCGATTGGAGAGCTCACACCTGTGTACACACCTTCATGGGAAAAGATTTGCACCCGCTCTCTGTCGAGATTGAGGAGGGTGACCGTTAACTCTGTCAAAAGGCTAAAGATTCAAATGCGGCACTTTTTTGCACTACTACCATTTTCAAATTCCGGATCGCTTCAAAAACGGTAACTGGAGCTATTTATTCATCGCATGGATTCGGGAGAGTTGTACATCGGAACAAATTGGCGAGGCGGCTTTTGAGGCAAAAATGCTTCTTGATCGACTCTGTCAACAGATGAGCGAGCTGAAGGTTATCAACAGAAGAATCTATGAAGTGATGCACAGCCCTGAGTATGTGACACAATATAACCTCCTGCTGAGCGTTCCCGGAATAGGCGCCGGCACAGCAGCATTACTTCTGCTGGAACTTGGAGATTTGAGCGAATTTAAATCAATTGAAAAATTCTGCGCCTACATCGGGTTGGTGCCCGACTGTAGATGCTCCGGCGACGACCATTCCAGCACCTTCATCACCAAGCGTCAGCATAGCGATTTGCGAAAAAAATTCATCGAGTGTGCATGGAGAGCAATCTCATCAGACCCAACCATGGCGATGAGCTTTGCAAAATGGAGACGAAATATGCCAAAAAATAAAGCAATCATAAAGGTTGCTGCCAAATTAGCAAGATGTGTAAAATCAGTACTTAAAAACCAAAAGAGATATGAGGAATATCCTCTTAATTAACAAGAAACTCCTCAGTGGTCTATCTTATAGCCAAAGTCAATATCGCTTTTTTGTCCCTTGCGGCTCATGAAGTCCGCTTACCCGTAGTTTGCGAATTGACACTCTTTTCGACTAAAAGATAAAATGCGGCTGCCCCGATGCAGTCTGCTCATAGAAGGCTGCCGGAGGAGTTTTCTTTTTTAAAAAGTACAGATGCTTCAAAAGGTTTTCTAAGCCATCGGGCATCCTGTACATAAAAAGGACCTGACGAATCAGGCCCCACACTGTTATGTCCAGTTGCAAGAAGTCTATTGCTGACGGGTTGCTCCTCAGCAGAGCCCGTTTCCTCTTTAACTTCCTGATACAAAGTTACTAACAAATCTTGAAACAAAAAAGTAAAATGTTAAATAATAGTAAAAATTACCCTTCCCCCTTGCACTGCAACATAG
>JBJFHH010000287.1:0-1633 GCA_051893475.1 Bacillus sp. (in: firmicutes)
CCCACACCGTTTCCGCTACAGTTTTTGCAAATTAATTATAAAGTCAATGCCTCCGGCTAAATGCCGGAGGCTTGATTAAGTTCTAAAACTGGTATATGAATATGCACAAAAGGAGAAGTTGCATAGACAGAATTGCTCGAAATGTTATTCTATATCGAAGTATTCGCCAGAAATTGGATTAAAAAAAACTATGGACTTTTCATGAGTATCCGAATTGGTGCAATTAAATACATATCCTTTGCTTACCGTAGAACTGAGAGGAGTTAATGTATCTATAACAGGATAGTTGCTATTTAGAGAGACCGAAACATTTTCACTAGAATTTTGAATGATGACTGCGGCCTTTGATGTGGAGTATACAGGGAGATTTACAAAAAACGCGGAAATTTCGATGACAACAATTATAGTAGTTAGCAACAATATGTTCCAACGCCTCCGAGATTCTTTTAATATGACGCAAAGGAATGCTGAAAGCATAAAGAGCACATGATAAAGGAGCATTGAAATAATCCCGGAATACACTGTTTTGTTTATGATTAATAGGGTAGCATAAACAACACATGACAAAATAAGGCAAGCTCTACTAACCACGGCTGTCAACTTCTGCTTGCTGGGCATTAGCCGCAATGGCATAGGCATCATGGCCCCTATTGTACTGGTATTCTGGCGTATCCAACTCCACGGTTTCTGTCTGATGGACAGTATCGGCAATAACAACCCATCGTTTTGTTATATAAGCATCGGGAAAAATATTTACTCCCTCAATAACAGGGGCATATCGAACCTTTTGTGTAGAGAAACAGACCGTACCTGTAATAGCCTGGGTAATATAATCCGAAATGATCGCAGAGCCAAGTGCAATTACGATAGCTTTAACGGTTACGCCCCCCGTAATAAATACGGCTACAACTGAAACAATGACACTAACAGCGGTGCCAGCACCAGCTTTTACCTGTTTTCCGCTATATCTATTTTGGTCAGGCTCTTCATCATAGTTTTTGTAATATACAGAACATGGTTTGGAACCAGAAATCATCGAATTACTTGGCCTTGTCATTAGGAAGGACCAACCCTCAGGGGAGAATGCAGAAGAATAAAACTCCGGTGCTTCTTCCTTTTCACTAGCTTGGAAAGTAATATCAGAAATTACATCTGAATAAGCACAATTTTGAACAGATGGAATGAGACTATTTCTTGCACAGGAGGAATACTCGGTCCACAGGATAAGATCCCTATTAGGGGAAGAATATGCACGCTGTGTCAGAACGTCGTTTACATATAACTGGACGTATGTATCAGTTCCAATAATCTCAAATTCGATATATACATTGTTGCCGGCATCATCAGTGTAGGAAGTATTGTGCGAATAATTAGATGGAAAAGATTTCTCAAACTCTGAAATAGAAGGGATTTCGGAATTTGAAGCTTCCTGAGCAGAAGCCGGCAGTGCTATAGCAGATAGGAAAAGAGAAAAGCAGAGAAACAGGGACAATAATCTTTTCATTGAGAATCCTCCTTTTGGATATGAGAAAGCAACTTCTATCGTGCAATAAAAGTCTATATTACATAACAACGCTTAGCAACCACGCTTTGGTAAAAAGAATGTACAATGAAAGTAAAATTGAAGGGCTGG
>JBJFHH010000288.1:0-2866 GCA_051893475.1 Bacillus sp. (in: firmicutes)
GCAAAGATGACGCTGACAATCGCAAAGACGATACAGACGAATTGCAGAGTAAACCATTCCGCAAAGAAGCCGAGAATGAGCGTTAAGATGATTTGAACGATTCCTTGCAGCATTTCTGCGATACTGCCAATCCGCCCCATTAGTTCGACAGGCACATTGCCTTGAAAAAAGGTCGCGTAGCCTGTATTGGCAAAGGACAAAAAGAAACCAAGAAAGACAAATGCCAATGTTGCTGTTATAAAATTAAAGGAAGCATAAAACAGCACATATCCGACTGATGTCATCACCATGCCGACCCCAACATACAACTTCAAATGCACTTTATCAGCAAGCATTGCCGATGCAAAAGCACCGAGCAGCGAACCGATACCGGTAATACTGACAATAAGCCCGTAATCGCGGTCCGATAAATCCAATGTGTTTTTAATAAATGTCACTTCTTGAGAATCTAATGCAAATCCGATTAGCATCGCCGCTTGGAACAAGCAATAGACTATCAGCAAAAACGGAACTCCTTTCATAAACTCCTTCACCAGCACCCAATCGCGTATAAGCGTTTGGAAGCGTATTGGCTCCCTCTCTTTTTCATTCCCTTCATCTATATCCGGAAGCAAATAAATGAAGAACGCACAAATGATAAATGTAACGGCATTAATGAAGATGCATACATCCGTACCGGCAAACATAATGATGGCACCTGAAATCGCCGGTCCTAGCAAAAATGCTCCTGAACTCATCATACTCATCCACGAATTGAATTTTTGCCGTTTTTCAGCCGGAATCAGCTTCGTTATATAGACGAATGAAGCCGGACCGAAAAAGGCTCCAATAATATTGATCAATAAAAGCAGTCCATAAATGGCCCAAAGTGAATCAATGAAAGGAATCAAGAAAACGAGTGCTCCACGCGCAATATCAACGAAAATCATCAACTTTCTTTTATTTACCCGATCAATGACACTTCCTGACCATGTATTCGTAAGCAAAACGGCAATCGGTCTAATAATATACAATCCGGCAACAGCTGCAGCAGACCCTGTCATTTGCAGAACGGAAAGATTAATTGCGATTAAATAAATCCAGCTTCCTAAATAAGAAATGCCTATTCCCGACAGTAGAAGAATAGGATTTTTCCATGTTGCCATCTGCCTCTCCCCTTCCTGTAATCGATTGGTATAATTTTCATATCAATATATCATTAAATTTTATCAATTAAAAGTAGACAGCGTTAGGAAGGAAAACTTTTCAAGCTAAAATGATTGTGAGAAATACGAGAAAGATTTATAATAAGGAAAGATTTAAATGAGAGTGATTATCATTACCGGAGGGGAATTATGAATTTAACAGAAATCATTAAAGATAGAAGATCCGTACATAGATTTCAAGATCGCGAGGTTTCACCGGAGCTTATTATCGAATTATTGGATACAGCTGTTTGGGCGCCCAACCATCATGTGACAGAACCTTGGCGCTTCATCCTTGTTCATGGCGAGGCAAAGGAAAGACTTGCTCAAACTGTAAAAGGTATTCGCGAATCGAAGGAAACAGACCCGGAAAAGAAAAAAGCCATTGGCGAAAAGATTTATAAAAAAATCAGCTCTAATCCCATGTATCTAATTGTTGTTGTGAAGGAAGACGAAAATCCGATTGTTCGTGAAGACGATTTCGCAGCCGCTTGCTGCTTGCTGCAAAACTTCAGCTTACTTGCATGGGAACAAGGCATCGGCATGACATGGCATTCATACGGCTGGCTGAAGGATCCGGCTTTCCGTGAAGCATATGGTATTCAGCCGAACGAACGCGCAATTTGCAATATGCACATGGGCTATCCGGAAATCATCCCGATGGCGCAGGACCGCAAACCTGCTAAAGAGCTTGTGACGATTCTGGACTAATAGACTAAGAGGCAGCTAAGGCTGCCTCTTTTGCTTTATTTACTATGTGCAAATCGATGTTTCATTTTATCAAAGTCTTCTTTAATTTTCGCTTTATATTCCGCTCTTTTTTCTTGTCTTGCAGCTGAGCGTTTTTCTTTTAATTTTTCCTTCGTTTGTTTTTCTAATTGTTTCTCTACTTCGCGGGCATGGTCAACTTCTTCTCGGATGGCACTCGCATCATAACGGACAGTAGTTGCCTTAAACGGCGCCAAAGTACGGTCATACGATTCGTACGTTGCCTCTTGCACAACAGCAATGATTGCTACATCTCCATCTTTTAAGCGTGATGCCACCGAATCAATCAAGCTGACTTCATCCTCCGCATCTGTCGAATCAACGACAATACCGATTGTTGCACCGACACCTAAGCCGAGCAGTACCCCAATTGGTCCTCCAAGAATACCGACGACCGATCCGATAATTCCTCCTAAAATGGTGTCATCATTCGTTCTTTCTCCTGTATCAAAGCCGTCCTTCACTGTAATGACGCCATCGATTCGTTTAATTAAAGCCACTTGAGAAAAAGTGATTTTTTCATCAAATGTACTCAATCGCTTTAACTCTGACAGCGCCTGAAATGCTTCACTTTCAACATCGAAATAACTCACCACTACATTTTCCACAAAAAAGACCTCATTTCTATGTATGTATTTTGAATGTTAAATAATTAGTACCCAAATGATGATGGTTATAAACTAGAAATGATTTTTTAATGATTCGGAACTTCATGATTACGGTCTGACAATCGTGAAATAGTCCGCTTCTTCGCGGTCTAACCTTAGAAAAAAACCGACTTTTCGTTCAATAGCTAGCGAAAATTATTGAAAAACTGTATGTTTTGGAGTGACAGTGGGGATATTTCAAGTTTAAAAACCCTTTTTATTAAAATGTTTACGTGTTTGGCAGAAAGATAGCGCGGTGAATGATAG
>JBJFHH010000288.1:2966-6591 GCA_051893475.1 Bacillus sp. (in: firmicutes)
CACCTCAATCGGCCACCCGAATTCGATTAATGATTCCCGGTAAGATGAAGCTGTTTCCTTTAAAATGACAATATCAAGGTCGGAATTGAACGTTGCTTCTGCACGAACCACACTGCCAGCAAGCAGCGCAGCCTGACAGTCCGGAAAATGCTTCTCTACAAATAAGCGGGCTGCAATAATCGGTTCAAACCGATTCTCCATTGTCACTCTTCCTCCAAATGCTTCGTGCAATTGAATAACGCGCATTCCCATTGTTCATCTGTTTGACGAATGATGGTGATGGAAGTGTTATTGATGTTGTCTTTCGGAATTCCGCCCGGCAATAGTTTCCGCAATGTCAGACCGATTATCGCGCCATGGCTGACAATCAATACACGTTTCCCCTTGTAAGTTTCGCTGATTTCCGTTAAAAAAGCTAAGCCTCTTTTAGCGACATCCTCAAACGACTCCATACCGAGGTCCAATTTACGCCAATCGCTTCCCCACTTGCTGATCCGCATCTCTTCATTCGTGCCTTCAAATTGTCCGCAGTCGATTTCCCTAATTCTTTCATCTGTGATCACGTTTGCAAATCCAATTTTCTCGGAAATAATGTTTGCTGTTTCTTGAGCCCGCATCAAATCACTGGATATGATGACATCCCACTTCTCCTCTTGTGCCAGCCGTTTTCCAAGTGCCAGCGCCTGCTCTTTCCCCTTCTCATTTAAAGGAATATTCGACCTTCCCTGCACAACGCCCCGTTCATTCCATTCTGTTATTCCATGTCTCACGAATCCGATTATTGTCATACTGTTCACTCCTCATTTTTATTCCACTCTGACACAATAGCGACTAACTCCAACAAATCCTTGATGCTATATTCCGCTTCCGATTGCTCCCAATCATCATCTCGTTTCCAAATAGCTTTCATACCAGCTGCTTTTGCAGCCTTCACATCGTTTTCCGGATGATCGCCGACATACACACTTTCCTCAGGTCTCACCTGCAATTGCTCCAAAGCTCTATGAAAAATTTCCGTACTCGGTTTCTTGATGCCTTCCCATTCCGATACTAAAATCACCTCAAAATAGGAATCTATTTGAAGAACCTTTATATTATCCATTTGAAATTGCCCGAAACCGTTCGTAATCATGCCTAAAACAAGGTTTTCATTCTTCAATTGCCGCAGCATATCAATCAGGTTCGGGAAAGGAACGCAATGCTTGCTGAACTCATTCAAGTAATCCTGCAGCAAATCCTCAGCTGTCAAATCAATCGAAAATTCAGCCACTAATTGCGCGTACACCTTGTCCTTCCAAACATAACCGCGGTTATCAAGCTCAATAAATCTGGCTATATATGTTTCTTTCGGAATATGGCCGATCCATTGATGCAATCGGTCATACTGATCTTCAATGAATCTCTTTACAGATTCATCACGATTCAATAATGTTCCGTCCAAATCAAATAAAACGGCTTTAATCATGTATGTCATCTCCTAAATCCGGTATTTTTGCAAAAACTCCATAAACTCAAGCTTCTTAGGATGACTGTCTTTCATAATGACGTATGTGCAGGCCTCAGGGAGTTTAATCGACGGGCATGGAACCTCGAGCAGCCAGCCTTCAAGCAACTCCTTTCTGACCGTGGACTCCGGTAAAAAGGAAACGCCCAATCCCTCAACTATAAAACGCTTTGTCACATGGATTTGCGACACCTTCATCATTTTGACCTTTGGAAACTTCCTGCGGACATGCCTGCTGAGCTCCTCCCAATAAACAGGATGATTATCCGTCAGCAAATAGTTGGAGGTCAGCACCTCTTCTTCATCGAGCACTGGAGCTGATTCCAAATCGATGCCGTCATGAGGCGCAATCAACTTCACTTTGTCCTTCGAAATCACTTCGCAGACCAAATCAGGATTATTCGACCGCAGGCAAGACAACCCGATATCGACCTCATCAGCAAGAATTTCTTTTTCAATGTCGATCGACTCCACTACCTTGACCGACACCTCCACACGAGGGTGTTCCGTCATATACTTTTTCAGCACAAAAGGCAAAATGGTATCCGCAATTAATGGAGAAATCGCGATCGAAAGCTGTGCGGAATATCCTTGGCTGAATGACTGCATATCCGCCAATCCTTTCTGATAGCTATTCAGCAAATGCCGCGCATGAGGGATAAAGCGCCTTCCCTCCTTCGTCAGTTCCACCCGCTTCTTTTCACGCGAAAATAATTGAACACCAAGTTCCTTCTCCAAGTTTTGAATATGCACCGTTACCGAAGGCTGGGACATAAACAGCACATCTGCCGCCTTCCGGAAGTTCCCGTACTCTGCTGCGATAAGAAAGGTTTGAAGCCAGCTAAGTTCCATATACACCTCATCATTGATTAAAAATATTAATCAACTAAATTAATTTTATTTAATTTTCATAATAATTAATATTCTATACAATTATGTCAGATAAAGGAAGGGGAGAAGGGTATGTTTCAAAAAGGATTAAAAGGTATTGTTGCTGCTGAAACAAGCGTTGGTCACGTTGACGGAGAAAAAGGCCAATTGATTTACAGAGGCTATGACATCCGTGAAGTTATGGAAAATTCGACTTTTGAAAAATCTGCCTATCTGCTCTGGTATGGAGATTTCCCGAATGAACAGCAGTTGAGTTGTTTAACGACTGCTTTAAAAGAAAACAGAAACTTACCGGACTACATGATTGATTTAATAAAAAGTTTGCCAAAAGATATGGATATCATGAATGTGCTGAGAACCGTCATTTCTGCTGAAGGCAGAGCTTCTTATCAGTGGAAACCGACAATTGAACAAGCAATCAGACTGACAGCCATCGCACCGACCATCATCGCCTACCGCAAGCGTTTTATCGAAGACAAGCCTCTCGTCACACCAGACTTATCACTTAACCATGTAGAAAACTATTTATATATGTTAAACGGCACTGCGCCATCACGCGCTCACACAAATGCTTTGGAAGCGTATATGATTTTAACGATGGAGCACGGCATGAATGCCTCGACGTTCACCGCACGGGTCACCGCCTCAACCGAGTCTGATCTCGTTTCCGCCGTCACATCAGCAATTGGTACGATGAAGGGACCTCTGCATGGCGGCGCACCGGCTGGCGTTATTACTTTATTAAATGAAGTCTATGCTTCTGGAGACATTGAAGGCACACTAAGGAAAAAAGTTCTGTCCGGGGAAAAATTAATGGGCTTCGGTCATCGCGTTTACAAAGTTCACGATCCCCGCTCTATTGCCCTGAAAGCAAAATTAAAGCAGTTTGCCGGCGACGACGAATGGCTGGATCTTTCAATGCAAGTAGAGGATATCGGAGTGAAGGTACTGCAAGAGCTGAAGCCGGGTCGAGCATTGTACACCAATGTCGAGTTTTACGCAGCCGGTATTATGAAAGCGCTCAACATGAGCGAGGAGCTGTTTACGCCAACCTTCTCGGCAAGCCGTTTTGTCGGCTGGACAGCCCATGTACTGGAACAATCCGAAGATAACGTCATCTTCCGTCCGGAATCCCGTTATATCGGACCTGTCCGAGTCTAAATCTCACGATGCAGGGTCGTCTTTTAAGTTCATGACCACTCTGCATCATTTTTTCATTCATTCTTCGCG
>JBJFHH010000289.1:0-1619 GCA_051893475.1 Bacillus sp. (in: firmicutes)
GGCATTGGTGTTTCGGCCGGAAGCGCCAATGTTGCTTCCTACATAGCCGGGCAGAAGAAACGGAATTATTCCTTTTATACAGAGTACCCCTTCCGAAAGGAATATATGAGCGTTCGGAATTTTCTCCAGAAACGCTCCTATCTCGATCTGGACTATATCTACGGAACGCTCAGCAACTCCGGTGGTGAAAATCCTCTGGATTACCAAAAAATCATGGATAGTCCGACAGAGTTCCTTGCTGTGGCAACAAACGCGAAAACCGGTGAGGCAGCTTATTTTGATAAAAGCGCCCTGCGTCTGGACGATTACAGCGTGCTGAAAGCATCCTCGGCGATCCCCTTTGTATGCCATCCCTATGCGGTAGATGGAACGCTTTATTACGACGGTGCTTTGGGGGACTGCGTTCCCATTGAAAAAGCGTTTGCCTGTGGATGCGATCGGGTCGTTTTGATCCTGACAAAGCAGCGGGATCTGATCCGTGAGTCGGGAACCGATATTAGGTTTGCCAAAATGATTCAAAAGAAATACCCCTTGAGCGCGAAAAAACTTCGCCAGCGGGCGCAGCAGTATAATCTGGGCATCGCCAAGGCGAAGGAGTATGAAGCTCAGGGACGTGTGCTTATCGTCGCGCCGGACGACACCTGCGGCGTAGATACACTGACGAAGGATCAGGATTCGCTGAAGCGGTTATACGACAAGGGATATCAGGATGGCCAAGCGATTTTAGAATTCCTCCCTGTCTAGTAACAGACAGCAGGAAAGGAAATTGATGATGAAAGGAAAAAAAAGGAAAAAAACCTTAGGACATGACCTATTTCAACGGGGAAAAGAAATCGCAGCAACGAAGGATCAATTTGGACGTGAATATCTATGTGAAGACGGCAAGGCGCAAATCGATATCTTTCTTTCGGACAAGTCTGAGCTGTTCAATCCATTGACGGTTGGCCAGCAGCGTGATTTGAGCCCGAGCGTCTATCAGTTAATTGACGAGAAGATGTATACCATATCCTTGAAAGATCCGGTCAGACTGTGTTTTCTTGGGAAAATACCGGATATACAGGAACAAGAAGCAGTGAAAGAAATGCTTAAGCGGCACTATATGTATCTTGTGCATGACAAAACAGAGGATCTGCGTATTAACCGGCTGAAAACGATCTGCCTCACACTCTTTGGAACCCTCCTCTTGGCGATCTACTTCGCAATAGAAATGACAGCGTCTCGCCCTGTATTTGTAGAGGTTGTCAGCATTGCAGGATGTTTCTCCATATGGGAGGCGGTTGACACATGGCTTTTGGAGCGAAAAAAGCTAAAAGTGGACTACCTTTGTGCCGTGCAGGCAGTATTGAGTGAAGTCGTATTTACAGGCAATATAGATAATTAAGCTGAATTTGGTATAGAGGGCGTAAGCGTAGAATGTGGCAAAGAGAGAATGAAAATCTGTGTGCCGAAACGACAAGATATGCCGTGAGGAGGAACGAGATGCGTTTTAAGCGAACATGGTTTCGAGCGCTGCTGCGCAGGCGGATTGCAGTCATCTTGCTTCTGGTGTTACAGGTTCTGTTTATCTGCTATGTAATAGGCAGTGAAACGATAGTTGCCGAAATTATCCGTGTTCTCTT
>JBJFHH010000290.1:0-1614 GCA_051893475.1 Bacillus sp. (in: firmicutes)
GCTTTTCCTTCAGATATTCCTGGTTGATTCGTAAAAGAGAAAACTTTTATGCCGCTGTTCTTTAATTTATGGATCAGTTCCGGAGTATAAAAGTATAGTTCAAATGCCCCGGGGTAATGTATCGTATCATCTCCGCCAATTGTTCCGTCTCTATCTAGAAATACTGCTTCTATTGTTTTTTTGATTTTATTCATAGGAATTTCCTTCAGCAGCCTGCAATTTCATCATCGCCCCAAAATATTGCGAAGCCGTTGTAAAGGAGATAAACGCACAGAGCTCGCTGATTTCCTCTTGAGTGAAATATTCCTTCAATATATTGAAAGTCGATTCAGGCATACTTTCTTTTTGCTTTAAAAATACTTCCGCAAATCCAACCGCGATAGATGTTTTTTCATCGAATTGTTCCGGATTCGGTTTACCTTTCGCTTTACAGTACTCGCAGCCATTGCTTTGCGCCAATGTTCTTCTTACCTGTTCCTTTAATTCAGAAGAGAGCAAACCGTCTTGTTCTAATAGGTCTCCTAGATGAGACCATCCCTTCATCACATCAACGTTATGTCCTAAAAGCCGTTGAAACGGTGTCTCTCCAGCATTTGATTCCTCAATTCTTGCCATTTAAAGCATCCCCCTTGTCATAGAAGACTAAATCCTTTTGTACATACGATATTATATTATTTTCCATAATTTGCAACGAAATTGAATCTCGTTCCTGAGATCCTATAAAAATTGGAAGTTTGTTTGTTATATCACTAGGATAATTACATTTGTAGAAGAATGAGGGCAAAAATTACCGAAAAATCCCCTATTCCCTTAGAGTCAGCTCTAAGGTATACACTCGATATATACCTATACAAGGAGGAATACAGATGGCAATTGAAAACAAAGTCGTTATCATCACTGGCGCTTCATCCGGAATTGGTGAAGCAACAGCCAAATTATTAGCAAGTAAAGGTGCTAAAATTGTTTTGGGTGCTCGCCGCGAAGACAGATTGAAAGCATTGGCTGAGGAAATCCAACATGCTGGCGGACAAGCGGTTTATCGTGTCACAGATGTTGTGAACCCAGAAGATAATCAGCAGCTTGTTCAGCTGGCGAAAGACACTTTCGGAGGTGTCGATGTCATCTTCTTGAATGCTGGACTAATGCCAAGTTCACCACTTTCCGCATTAAAAACGGATGAATGGAACAGAATGATTGACGTCAATATTAAAGGTGTATTGAATGGCATCGCTGCAGTATTGCCGACCTTCACAGCGCAAAAATCCGGTCATATCATCACAACTTCATCAGTGGCAGGGCTTAAAGCTTACCCGGGCGGTGCCGTTTACGGCGCAACAAAATGGGCGGTCCGCGATTTAATGGAGGTGTTGCGCATGGAATCTGCTCAAGAAGGCACAAACATCCGCACAGCAACCATTTACCCGGCCGCAATCAATACAGAGTTATTACAAACGATTACTGATAAAGATGCTTTAGAAGGCATGACCGCCTTGTACGCACAATATGGCATTACACCTGACCGCGTGGCCAACGTTGTCGCATTCGCGATTGATCAGCCCGAAGACACAAACGTGAACGAATTTACAATCGGTCCGACTAGTCAACCTTGGTAAT
>JBJFHH010000291.1:0-1614 GCA_051893475.1 Bacillus sp. (in: firmicutes)
TTGCGGGCATATCTGTCGCCGCATTCCATGTAATGCTTATGGCCTTCTTTTCTGAAGATGGCAGTCAGTTCGCCTTTTGAGACAATGACACCGGCTTCTTCTAAAATGTCCATTATGTCGTCGCTCGTCAATGATAAAGCGATTTTTACTTTTTTCAGTACGACATTATTGACGCTGCCGTTGCTTTTAATGGTATAGGCCGGTCTTTCCGGTTGTCCAGGCTTCGGTTTTTGCTTGCCGCGTTTGAAAATAATCAGTCCGTTCAGGAAAGTCTCTAACATCATGTTATCGCAATAGATTGCATCTTCCTCCGGATCCTCTTCATTTGTTTTCTTAAGCAGCCCGATGACATCTTCGTGCGTTACTTTAACGCCGCCAAGCTTGAAGATTTCCACCATGTCTGCGTTTTTTATATCCAGTGCATATCTTAATCGGATTAAGATATCATTGTTGTTCATATCCATTTATAAAACCTCCTGATAAAGGACTAGTATAACATGTTTTGAGCCGACACAAAAATTTTGGCAGATGCAGTGCCGGCAAGAACGTGATATGGTAGTTTAAGAGATTATAGCAAGATAGGTGAACATAAATGAGTCATGCAAGCAATTGCTTGAAAATGTGGATGGTGCTGAGCTCCAAAGGATTAGTGAAGGCAAAGGAGCTTTCGGAAATTCTCGAGGTGAAGGAGCGGATGATTCGGAAATATAAGCAGGACATGGAGATGGCGGGCATACATATCGGAACGAAGGCTGGGCGTTATGGCGGCTATTATTTGGAGCAAAAGAGCCTGCTGCCGAATGTCGGCTTTGATCAGAACGAGATGACATCGCTTGATTTAGCTTATGAATTTGTTCAAAACAGCAAGTCATTTCCGGAGAAGGCAAGCTTTAAATTGCTGTATCATCATATTTCCTCCATGTCGATTTCTAAGAAAGAAGTCGATCAGTATGTGTATTTCATTCATAAATCAAAGCCGCGCGATACGCTGACGAAAGATAAGGAGCTGTTTCTGCAGTTGCGAAGCGCGATTGTCGAGAAACGGAAAGTAGTGATTGGCTATCAGGGACGGAATGGCAAGCTCGGTACGAGGACGATTCATCCGTATGGGCTAATCAATTACGACAGCAGCTGGTATTGTCGGGCATATTGTGAAATGAGAGGCGAACAGCGGACGTTTAAGCTGTTCCGGATACAGGAATGGAAGGTGATGGATGAGCATTTTGAGCCGGATCCGAGCTTCAATATTCGCGAGGACAAGATGGGTATTTGCGATGATGAATATGAAGTGGAGCTTCAAGTTTTCCCTCCGCATTCACAAGTAATAGATGAATCGATTTGGGGAGAAGAACAACAAATTAATGAGAATGGCGACGGCAGTGTGACGTTTAAGGCGAGAATGTTCGGCAAGGATTCGATTGTCAAATGGATTCTCGGCATGGGAAGCAGCGTTCGCGTCATCGGTCCTGAAGTCATCCGCAATCAGGTGAGAGATGAAATGCTGATGGCCATTGATTTTTACGATAAAAAATAATTTTTAATGTGACATAATTAGTGCCGGGTTCCTTGTTAAGATGAGTGTGTAAAGATTAGAAAACAAGGAAAAGGAGAAAT
>JBJFHH010000292.1:0-1611 GCA_051893475.1 Bacillus sp. (in: firmicutes)
CTTTTCAAAAGCTGAGGCTCTTTGTCATATTCCTGGTACCAGCCATGTCCGCCTACGCAAATTAAAATTTGCCCGCCGTCATGATGTATATGCCAGTTATTACGGCACCCCGGTTCAAACGTAACATTAAAAATGCTGACTTCTTCTTTATTAAGAGGACTTAAATAGCTTTTGCCGATAAAATACTGTGCAAATGCTGTATTCTCTTCACCAAGCGGAAAATCTGATACTTTTTCTAACACATTTCGATTCATATTAAATCTCCTCCTTCAGAATATTCATCATTCTCAATATTATTTCGAGATAGTTTAATTGTAGACCTTATAGTTAACTCTAAGGCAAGAACAATTTTTCTTCGCTTATACAAAAAGCCTGTCTCCCCATCTGAATCCATGCCTCTTCAAAGCTTTTCCGATTAACGGCGAAATTTTTCTCCGACTGAAGCGGATCATTTACATACACGTATTGTTCATCATAGCCGGTCAAAACGACACTATGCTGCAAATACGTCACCTGCATTGAACCTTCTGCCGTCTGCCATGTTCGAAATTGTTCAAACGGCAAATACATAAACCTAACATTAGTCAGCATCCATACAGGTGAACCTAATTCGAGATATTGATATAGTTGCTCTGTCGTTTGTCCGGTTAAGTTAATGATGTTGCTGTCATCGATGTAGAGCGAAGCCAGCTCAATAACAGGTTCAACATACACCCCCAACCCGCTTTCCGCAAAAGTTTCCATGTTACCGACAAAGCCTTGATTCATATTTCCCCTTAATCCATTCTCAATAAACGGCTCATATGCAATTCGCTCCGCTAATTCCATCTTATCGACGTCAATTCCTTCATATTGAAGAATCATAGCCAAGCTTGTCACCTCACATCCGCGAGCAAGCTCCGGCATTTGCTGAATGAGAGGCACATCCAATGGGTTGGAAGCCATTTCGCTTTCTAATATTACCTCGTCTAAATTTTTTAATGTCTCAGCAGAAGATTCCGCTTCGTTTGTTAGAGACTCTTTATTCAATAAACTCATTACAGCCACTGAAATAAACAGAACCCCCATAAACAACAACATGTACGCTCTCGTTGATTTTCTCAGTCACATGTACCTCCGTTCCTTTTGTATCTACTTTATTTAAACAAGCTCGTATGCTTGGCAAGTTGTTCATCATAGTATTTAATTTTCCGTTCCAGTCTCGATAGCGTTTCACTAATCTCTTTTCTCCGAGCCAGAAGATTTTTTCTTTCTACCATTAATATGTCCTTGCGAGCCAATAACATTTCTTCCCCTCGTTAATAAAGCGCCGGATATTCAATTAAGAACTCAATTGACAAACCGACACTACGCATAAAGTTCTGCATCGCCATAATCACGTACACAGCCGCTTCTTCTTTCAATCGTAAGAATCAAACCTTCTCGTTCATAATATTTATAGTTTTTTTACGATCTGCGCCGGAATTCCGGCAACAACTGTATGATCCGGCATATCCTTCGTCATTACAGAACCCGCAGCAACAACTGTATTTTTGCCGATTGTCACATCGGGCAGCACAGTCGCTCCGGCCCCAATCCAGGCATTTTCTTTAATATACATCGGCTTCGTAT
>JBJFHH010000293.1:0-6521 GCA_051893475.1 Bacillus sp. (in: firmicutes)
GAAATTTTCATGCCTTGATTTTCAATAAAGCTGCTGCCCATCTCTCCCTGTCTCATCTTCGTATCATAACCGAAGCCAATTAAGTGGTTTTCATCATGAAAGTGGAGATAATTACTGTATCCCGGAATCTTCAACTCTCCAAGTACAGTCGGGCTCGCAGGATTACTCATATCAATGACAAACAGCGGATCAACTTCCTTGAAGGTGACAATATACGCTTTATCCCCCATATAGCGAACCGAATATATTCGTTCATCCTTGGCCAATCCGTTCAGCTCTCCGATCACCTGCATCTGTTCATCCAAAACGAATAAGGAGTTGGATGATTGCTGCCCTTCATAAACAGTAGCCGCAATCCGGAAATAGCCCTCATGCTCATCCATCGCAAATTGATTAACGATACTCCCTTTTACCTCTCCTAAACTATGATAGACCATGTTCAGCCCGTCGATATCATACTTGAACACTTGAGTAGAAGCGCTATTATTGTCATAATCGTAATGGTTTGCTGCCAAGTACAGATTTTCATAGGACATATACACATTTTCACCGCTGCCCAAGATTGTTTCGATATTATATTCGAATGACTCGGAATTTAAATCGACCGCTAATAAGTGCATATAATTCTTATCTTTCGATTGCGGCACATATTGAATTTTGTCCAGTTCCTGCTTGCGGATACCATTTTCACTGTCGAAATATCGGGGTACAATTTCTGTATTTTCCGTTTCTCTTAAAATCCATACATCCGGATATTGGCTGGCGATGACATACATATGTGAATTGTGCAGTCTTGACGTTCGGTAATCCCCTTCTACACCAATTTCCTTAAACAGCTCCGGCTTTTCTTTATTGGACACATCATAAATGTTAATCGTCATAAACCCATTTGTGAGCATGTTTTTATCATCAGTAAGTCCTGAATAGCCATACTTTTGCGAGATTGCTACAAGCTTGTCATCTTGTAAGAAAATCTCCTGAGGATAACTCTCTTTTTCAAACGTAATGGTCGATACTAGCTTCATTTGTGCCGCATCCGTTATGAAAATAGCTTCATGATTGGCGGAATAAATATACTCTCCATCCGTCTTTACGATATCACCTTCATCAATTCCTTCTACTTGCACGTTTGTTTCTGAAAAATCACCGCCGCTGCTCTTATCTGCCGTTGATTCTTCATCCGCGCTTTCATTCATAATAGAGAATTTACTTTCCTCTTCTAAGTCCGCCAACAGAATGGCACGGAGTTCGTCCTCTGATGCGATGTTTGGCAATGCGGCATACACCTTGAATTCAAATTCCCTCTCTCCGGAAAGCGGAAAACCGAAACGCGAAGTAATCTGATCCGAAAGCTCCAATAAATAGCTGCCTTCCTGCAAAAAGTAGCCTTCTTCCTTCGGTTTCATCACGATTGTTCTGGCATCCTCACCGATTGTATAAGTAACAGGAATCACGTTACCTTCTTGATCTTTAACTATAATACTCTCCTCTGTCATCGATGACTGCTTTATAGGATTAGAAAAAGAAACAGTAATTGCTTGATTCATCAGCATCTTAGAAAAAGCCGCCACATTGTTCACTGAAATCATCCCAAATGAGTAAATCGATAAACCAATCAATAATAGCACCCCAAGCCCGATAACTGCCCACCATTTTTTCATGACACCACTCTCCAGTCAGATTTATCCATTAGACGAGAATACGGTCATGAAAGTTGCAGATTCTTCGAAGTTAGATAAGCGCATATGCTACAATGAGGGGAAACAAAGGGAAAGTAGGGGAATTGCGTGAAAATCATCGTTTTTGGCGCAAACGGAAAAACAGGGAGAATCGTTACGGAAAAAGCATTGGAAAACGGTCATCATATAACCGCTTTTGTAAGGGACCGTTCCAAACTTACACTTGATCATCCGAACTTGAACATAGTAGAAGGGCAAGCAATGAAGCCGGAGGATGTTGAGCAAGCTGTAGCCGGTCATGAGCTTGTGATTTCTTGCTTAGGCTCTGATAAAGGCATGAGCAAAACGACTGCCTTACACGAAATGACAAAAAACATCGTAGCCACTATGAAGAAGCATGATGTTAACCGCATTATATATATGGCATCAGCCGGCATCGACAAAGAAATCCCTGGGCTGTCCGGCAAAATGGTCATGAAAATGCTCGCCAATCCATTAGCCGACCATCGTAATGCCGTCGCGGAAATTAAAGCGAACGACCTGACTTACACAGTCGCCCGTCCAATGGGTCTGACAGACAAACCAGAAACCGGCCAATACCGCGAAGCCATGACTGGCATTCCAGACAAAGGCCGCAGCATTTCTAGAGCGGATGTAGCTGATTTCATCGTAAAAGCGATTACAAATCCGCAATATGAGAATAAATCTGTTGCTTTGAGTGATTAAAAAGGCTTCTGAAAGTCATTTCTTGACTTTCAGAAGCCTTTTCTTGTTTATGGTTGGCGGAATCAGTCCACATTTCATCAGAATTAAGCCAGATTTGCAGTTAATTAATCCGCTTTTCCAATTAATTAAGCGGGTTTCATTAATAATTAAGCCCAATTCAGGTTGCTAGGTGAACGAACTGCCATTTTTACAAAAATTGAGTTGGTTTCGACTCCGGAATAGTTATAAAGCCAGCACTGTCACTGAAAACGTTATTCTCCCCAAACCTCATGAGCCACTTCAGCGACAAGCTTCAATTTCTCCCACTGCTGCTCCTCGGTCAGGATGTTACCGTGATGCGTAGAAGCAAATCCACATTGCGGGCTCAAGCATAGCTGCTCCAAAGGCACATATTGCGATGCTTCTGCAATTCTTGCTTTGATTGCTTCTTTATTTTCCAATTCGCCTGTTTTCGATGTCACTAAACCAAGCACGACTCTGGCGCCGCCCTTTGGAATGTGCTGAAGCGGTTCGAATGAGCCTGAGCGTTCATTGTCGTATTCCAAAAAGAATCCGTCTACTTTTTCATTGGCGAAAATGATCGGCGCGATGTCGTCATAGCCGCCGGCAAAAGAGTAATCAGAGCGATAGTTGCCTCGGCAAACATGCGTTGTCACTGTCAGATCTTCCGGTTTCCCTTCTAGAATACTGTTTACCACTCTTACTGCTAGCTCCGCCAAATAATTCTTTTGCTCTGCCGGGAAGTCCGCTGTCGCAATGACCGCTAAGTACACATCATCGAGCTGTAAATAGCGGATGCCGATACGGTAAAATTCCTTAATCGTCTCTCTGTACGCTTCGACAATATCCGGTACGAACGCCTCATAATCTTCATATTGCCCATTCAAAATATCCGGATGGAAAAATTGATTCGGACTAGGAATCGTGAATTTCACAACAGCTCTATCACCGACTAATTCCAATAAATCCTTCGCCTGCTGGAAAAACGGATGGTTCGGATTATAACCGACTTTTCCAACCAAACGAACATCATACGGATCGGTTTCTTGATGAGCAAAATTGTACCCTTGGGTTGGAACGTAGCCTTCTGCGCCCGATAAATGCTCCATGAACGTAGAATGCCACCAATCACGGCCAAACTCACCGTCCGTTACAACTTGCAGTCCAGCTTCAATTTGTTTCTCGACTATTCTTGCAATTTCCGTTTTACGAATTTCCTCAAGCTTCTCAACTGTTAGTTTCCCTTCCTTAAAATCCTTCTTTGCTTGTTTCAGTTTTTCAGAACGCAATAAACTGCCAACGTGATCAGCTCTAAATGGTGTTTTCACTAATGTCTTTGTCATGCTACATTCCCTCATTTCTATACGTTTTTAAGTTAACGTTAGTGTAGCATGAGGCAATCAGTATAGCGTAACACCTAAAATCTATCCGTTGCCATAGCTTTAAACTATAGCCCGCTCCTGCTCAATCGTTTCTTTTAAAAATTCTAGGTAAATCTTCGCCAGCTGACTGTTTGCGACATTTTTATGGGTAATATACCCAACCAAAATCCGTTCATCGACCAATAACGGAATCGAAACAATATCCCGATTCAATTCCTGATTAATGACGCCGGTCGAAATTGTGTAGCCGTTCAGTCCAATTAATAGGTTGAACAACGTGGCCCGGTCGCTCACCCTTATATTTTTCTTACGCGAAATCGTACTTAAAATCTCTTCTGAGAAATAAAAAGAATTGTAGTCTCCCTGCTCAAAAGAAAGATACGGATATGGCTCCAAATCAGCGAGTGTCACGAACCCCTGTTTCACGAGCGGATTTTTCGAGCTGATGAATACATGCGGATGCGCTTCGAATAGCTCATGGAAGACTAAATTGCCTTCATGCAGAAATTTGTTGATCACTTGTCTGTTAAACTCACTTATGTAAATAATCCCGATTTCGCTACGCAAATTTTTCACATCATCAATGATTTCATACGTCCTTGTTTCCCTTAACGTAAACTCATACTCATCTCGATTATAATGCTTAAGCAGCTTAACGAAAGCACTGACAGCAAAGGCATAATGCTGGGTCGAAACTGAGAAATGTTGCTGCGTCGATTGCGTACCGGCATAACGATTTTCCAAAAGATCAGCTTGCTCTACTACTTGTCTTGCATAGCCAAGAAACTCCGAACCTTCCGTCGTCAGCATAATCCCTTTATTATTCCGTGAAAATATCGTAATACCGATTTCCTTCTCCAACTCCTTCAGCGCATTCGACAAACTCGGCTGACTGATAAACAAATTTTGTGCCGCCCGACTGATTGACCGGCTTCTCGCTACCTCAATCACATATTTTAATTGCTGCAAAGTCATCCTTGTTCCCTCCTAAAAAAGGGTTTGATTTTGCAATCAAACCCTTTTACCCAATAATAACGCGTTCTTTCGGATAATGATAGCGCTCCTTCTCCTTCTCTTCACCCAGCATGAAGATGAAGGAGAGAATCCCGACCCGACCAATAAACATCAAGATGATTACCGTTATTTTGCCCAGCACCGACAAGCTGGCTGTAATACCGAGCGACAATCCTGTTGTCCCGAACGCAGAACATACTTCAAATATAATTTCCATAATCGAAAACGGCTCAGTAATGCTGAGCGAAAAAATCCCCAATCCGCATACAATCATCGCAATCATCGTCACAACAACAGACTTCTTAACATCATCGTCATGAATCTCACGGTTAAACACTTTTATGCTCTGTCTTCCACGTGCATAGTTATATAGAAATAACATATTAACCGCAAACGTTGTGGTCCGAATCCCGCCGCCAACCGAGCTCGGGGAGGCGCCGATAAACATGAGCAAGCACATAAGAAACAAAGTCGGATTCGTCAACTGGCTGACGTCCATTGTTGAAAGTCCGGCATTTCTTGTTGTCACCGATTGAAACAGCGCATAGAAGAAGCTGTCGGTCCAGCTTTTGCCGGCGAAGAAATGATTAAACTCAAGCAAGATAATCATTATCGTTCCAATGACAATTAAGCCGAAGAAAGTGACGGTCGTCAGTTTTGTATATAACGAAAAGTGATAGATGGGGTCAGTCGGCTTACGTGTCAAAAATGTCTTCACTTCCAGCAATACCGCATAGCCGATTGATCCAAAAATAATCAATAAGATATTCATGAATTGAATAAAGTAATCGTTCGCAAATGGAATCAATGAATTGCCGACAATATCAAAACCGGCATTCGTCGTTGCGCTGACCACCATATAAATCGCCTGCATGAACGCCTCTGAAACAGACGGATAATAATGAAGTAAATATACCGTGAATATAAGCGTTCCGATTGCCTCAACAATTAGAAATAAAATTAAAATCTCACGAATCATCTTAACCAATCCAGAGAAAAACAGCTGGTTTTGATCAGCCATAATCAGCTTCCGCTCCTTAAAGCCGATTTTCTTCCGGAAAACAAGCCAAACAAACGTGCCTAATGTCATCACACCGATGCCGCCAAACTGCATGACAAACAGCATAATAAAATAGCCGGTCGTACTGAACGTTTCCGTAATATCCACCACGGACAGCCCCGTCACACTAACGGCACTGACCGCCAAAAATAATGCATCAATAAACGGCAAATGCACCCCATCCTGCAAAGCAATCGGCAAACTGAAAAGGATGGTCGAAATCACCACCGCCATAAAATAATAGCCAACGATAATTTGTGCCGGTGACATTCGGTCTAAAATACGTCTAATTCTCATGGTGTAATCCTTTTTTGATATAGTATGTATTCTTTCAAATCCTTATTTTACTCCTTGTTATATGCCGCTACAATCCGTTATATATTTCCTTAGTTTCGCTAAAATGGTGGAAATCATACAAATAAAAAAGCCTGTATCCAACAAAGATCAAATTCAAAAAGGGCCTTGCTCCACTTGGTGACAAGGCCCTTCCATTATTCAGTTAGCGTTCAAAAGACCTTTAACAGCAATACGCTTCTCTCCGTCTTCTGTACATGTTATTAAAGTGATCTCAATTTTATCAGTATCCGCCAAGATATCCACATCATTTTCTTCAATAGTCTCTTTGCTAGTGACTATATACTCAAAAACTTTTTGTGATGC
>JBJFHH010000294.1:0-7706 GCA_051893475.1 Bacillus sp. (in: firmicutes)
TAACGATACCTACGTTATTTGACTCAAGGTTTTGTGCCATACCCATGACACCGTTGGAGAATTCTACAAGCTCTCCAGCCATTACGTTATCTAGACCATGAACACGTGCGATACCGTCACCAACTGAGATAACAGTACCAACGTCGCTTACTTCAATCTCAGACTGATAATTTTCAATTTGCTTTTTTATCAGCGCACTGATTTCTTCAGCTTTAATGCCCATGAAATTCACCCCTATCCAGAAATGTTAAGATAATAGTTGTCGCTCTAAACGATTCAGCTTGCCGCTAACCGTACCGTCAAAAATACGGTTCCCGATACGAAGCTTCATTCCGCCGATAATATCACGATCAACGATATTTTCAATTCTTAAAGTTTTTTTGCCTACTTTCGCAGCAAAAACGGAAGAAATAGCTTCGCGTTCTGACTCCGTAATAGGTCTTGTAGTATATACAGTTGCTTCTGCAACAGATTTATCTTCGTTACATAACTCAACAAAATCCTCAGCCATATGAGCGATTTCATCTGTACGATGGCGTTCGATCATCAGCATGATTGTGTTTTTGATGTATTCAGAGATACCAGCAAGCGCATCAGAAAGAACATGTTGCTTTTGCTGAAGCGTAATTTTTGGCTGCTTCAAGAAAGCATTCAGTTCTTCATCAGATGAAAAAACTTCTTTCACAACGCGAATTTCTTCCGCCATTGTCTCTAGAACGTTCTTCTCTTTGGCAATCTCAAAAAGAGCTACTGCATAGCGTTGTGCGACTATAGAATTGCTCATTGTTTATCTCCTGCCTCTTGAAGATACTCATTAATTAATTTTTCTTGATCAGCTTCAGTTAATTCTTTTTCAATTACTTTAGAAGCAATAAGTACAGATAGTGAAGCTACTTGCTCGCGTAAAGCTGCAACAGCTTTTTCTTTCTCTACTTCGATTTCGCGTTTTGCATTTTCTTTAATACGCTCAGCTTCAGTACGTGCTGCGACAACGATTTCTTCACGCTGTGCATCACCCTGCTTCTTAGCGTTTTCAATTAAAGTCTGTGCTTCTACACGTGATTGCGCCAAAAGTTCGCGTTGTTCTTCAACGTATTTTGCTGCTTGCTCACGTGTTTTTTCAGCCTCATCAATTTGAGAAGCAACGTGGTTTTCACGCTCTTTCATCATGTTGATTAGAGGACCCCATGCAACCTTTTTAAGAAAGGCTAACAATAAGACGAAACAGATTAATTGGAAGATAATATCTCCAGCGTTAAAGCCTAAACCGCCTGCTCCAATAACAAAACTATTTGTTAACACGCTCGGTTCACTCCTTTCGAAGAGTCATTTATTGATTAAGAATCATTTTTTTATCGTTTATTCATATAAAGTGATTACTTTATTCAATTCATAAAGATTTTCATTAGCTAGAAAACCATAAAAGGAAAGGCGAAGGTCTATGGTATGATCTTCGCCATGTTTACCTTTTACAGATTTATTACATAACCATGAATGCAATAACTACAGCGATGATCGGAAGTACCTCTACTAGACCAACACCGATGAACATTGTAGTTTGAAGTCTTCCTTGTAGTTCTGGTTGACGAGCGATACCCTCAACTGTACGTGAAATGATCAAACCGTTACCAATACCAGCACCAAGTGCCGCGAAACCTACTGCGATTGCAGCTGCTAAAACTCCTAATTCCATTATAAAAGCCTCCTAAAGTGTATTGTTGTTTACAATAGTCTTACAAAATATATATTAATGGTCTGAAGCTACTTTATGAGCCATATAAACCATCGTTAACATTGTAAAAATAAATGCTTGGATAGCACCGATGAAGATTGAGAATCCTTGCCATGCCATCATTGGTAATGCGGCGCCGATTGCACCGAACCAGCTGCTTGTAGCCAGCCCTGCCAACAATGTCAACAGAACCTCACCTGCATAAATGTTACCGTAAAGTCGCAGACCTAACGTTAACGTATTAGCAAATTCTTCGATAATTTTAATTGGGAATAAAAATCCTACCGGACGGAAGAAATCTTTACCGTATTCCGATATACCTTTCATTCGAATTCCGTAATAGTGCGATAAACCAACTACCATTACCGCTAACGTTAACGTGATGGTTGGATCCGCTGTCGGCGACTTCCACCAAAGTTCATGACCTTCATCTAAAACGACGCTAAAAGGAAGACCTAGCATATTCGACACGAAAATATACATAATCAATGTCACGCCAAGCATTAAGAAGCGCCCGCCTGTTTTCCAATCCATTGCACTATTGATAATGTTTTTAACGAAATCCATTACCCATTCGATAAAGTTCTGGATTCCAGTTGGTTTCATTTTCAAGTTACGTGTACACACGTAAGCGATAGCGGCAGTAATGATAGTTGCAACAGAAATCATCAATATATTACCCAGGTTTACATAAATACCTGAACCTTCAATGACTTCTACTACACGAGCTCCGTGCTCCATGAGTATTCACCTCTCTTCCCCGTTATTGACGTTGGATTTATGGATAAAATAATCTATAACTATGACAACATTCGCTGTCACTAATCCCAATACCGTTGTATAAATATTAAAATGCTGCGGATATTTCAATGCAATGATCGCAGCTAAAATGGCTGCTGCATAACGAGAGGCACTTCCAATAGAACGTGATGGTTTGCCCCCTGCTGCAGATGCCCCCACTTGCTGAGACTTTTTCATAAGCAGCCATACATTAAATGAACTTATAGCCGTCCCGAGAATAAGACCGGCAAAGACTGCCTGATAATCTGTGAATCCCCAGCCCAATACATAAATAGCCAATATGTAAAATATATACTTAAGCTGTCTTCTAAATGTGAACTGCAAATCTGGCATAGTATTCTTTAGTCTCCCTGGATTTTGTCCTTAAGTAAACGTGAAATGCCATATGCCCCTAGAGCCCGTCCTAGAAACAAGCCGATAATCATAAATAACGGGCCGGTTGCCAGTTTCGCATCCAACCACCTTCCTATGAATATCCCTATTAATAACGGGCGACCAATTGTGCAGTAATGGCTGATGTTATAGCAATCGTCCTGTAATAGAAACGGTTTTCTAGTTTCATCGTAATTTCTCCAGATATTGACTGCTTTTACACTCAACCCACCTATTTACTAGCGTTTCCAACGTTAATAAGTTAAAAAGTGAATTGTTTAAATTTTTTTGAAAAAACTATCAATACACATCCTACGTTATAATACAATAGCGGATTGGTGTTGTCAACGAATGTGTAGTGGAAATGCTACTATGATTACCTACAATATCCAGAAGTTCACATTTATATCAAATTTTATGAAATTGTGTGGGGATTATTTAATCTCAATTACTTCCTGCAATTCTTTTGACACGCCTTCCTTCTTAATCGAGATAATCGCATGATACAGTCCCGGCTCTGGCAAACGATTCCTAGGTATCTCCTTTTGAACGAAACCTGACGGTGCCGGAGTCGAATAATCCAAGAAACCTTTAAAGCGCAATGATGAGTAATCATAGAGGGCAATTAACATCTCATCCCCCCCGCATGGTACATACATTTCATAGCGGTAGGAATCTGTATCATCACCGTCTCCGAATTGAAAGCCCATGATTTTCGGATAATTCGGCTCTTCTTTCATATACAGATACGGAATGTAAAGCGTTTTCGCTCCTTCACGCACCTCAAGATAGCCGTCATACATTCCTTTCTCCAGTTCCTTCATATCAATGGAAAGCCCAATCTCCACTTCTCTTTTTTCGTTCGGCTGCAAAGAAAAGGATAGAGGCAAATGCCAATTTAACCCCTTCTCATCCTTTGGAATACTAAATGAATAACGCTGGACCGCTTCGTTTTTATTCTCGATGACAAGCGGTTTAATGTGCTTGTTTTCCCCCTCCTTCTGATCATATAAACCTAAAGTGAGAGAGCTCGGATAAAAGAATGTATCAACATCGACAGCTTCATGAAGCTGCACTCTTCCCGCTCCTTGTTCATACGTTTTGTAAAAATCGCCATCCTTATTCCTTAAATGTTTCGCTGTTGACATAAGCGCCGATTTAATTTGCTCCGGCGTCCAGTCCGGGTGTGCTTGTTTTAATAAAGCAGCAGCACCAGTCACATGCGGCGCAGACATGCTCGTTCCAGCAAGCGCCAAATGCCCGCCCGGAATCGTACTTTCAATAGCAACACCCGGCGCTACAATGTCGGGTTTTATTTCCCAACTAACCGTTACAGGACCACGGGAGCTGAAAGATGCGAGCAAATCTGCTTCTTCTTTATAAATAATCTTCATAGATTGTTCCGAATGGCTTCGTAAAAAATCCGTTAAAAAAAGTCCGTCCTTTTTCGCCATCCAAACTGCCGGAATTTGCACAGGTGCTTCTAGTGCATACATAAGCGGTGCATCGCTGTTATTCATAATGATGACAGCCTTTCCTCCCTGTTTCTGCACATTAAGGACTTTCTCTGTCATGTTTATTTTACCGCGTTTCACTACTGCAATCTTGTTTTTTACCTCGTTCAGCTCAGACAGTCTGCCAAACCCACCATCTGCCAGTTGCTGAAAGGCAGTAAAACGCCATTTTACTGTTCCCGGAATGCCATGAAGCAAAATATCTTTCTCATTCGTTCCTAAACCGACCTGTAAATAAGCTGTTTTCAAAGGCGGCGAGGATGCTCCGACTGAAATAGCCTGCGAAGATGTTCCCGGAGACCCGACCGTCCAAGCATTCGGTCCTGCATTACCACTTGAAACAACGGCAGTAATCCCTTGTTCAACTGCTTTATTCAAAGCGAGTGTAATCGGCAG
Organism: Bacillus sp. (in: firmicutes); assembly: GCA_051893475.1. Lineage (GTDB taxonomy): Bacteria > Bacillota > Bacilli > Bacillales > DSM-1321 > Bacillus_AD. The sequence goes on from JBJFHH010000294.1 coordinate 4,816, forward strand.
ATCCGGACCGTTAATACTGTTGCCCAATGACAGATTGATAATATCCATTTTGTCCCGAATAGCGGCATCAATGGCAGAAATCACACTTTCCGTACTACCCGTACCTCCCGGACCTAAAGCGCGGTACGCATAAATATTCGCCTCCGGAGCAACTCCTCTTAATTGCCCGTTCGCAGCAATGATACCGGCTACATGCGTGCCGTGAAAAGTGGCTGACAAAGGCGACCCTATCGTTTCCATCGGATCGTCATCACCGTCAATCAAGTCTTTTCCGCCCTTATATGTTTTTTTCAGATCAGGGTGATTGTAATCAATCCCTGTATCGATAATGCCCACCTTGACACCTCTGCCGGTCAAGCGTCGATTTTTCGTATCGAAATAACCTCGCATTTGGTCGCCTCCGATGAACGGCACGCTTTCATCTAAAGTCGATTCATATACTGACAGCTCAGTAATCGATTCTATTTCCTGCCTTGCACGGAATTCCTCAATCAGTCCCCGCGGCCCTTCAACTGTAAAGCCATTCAAGGCAAACTCGTACATTCTGCGCAGTTTTATATCCGGAGTGCTTGTGATTGTTTTCGATAATGCCACTTTGTCCTGGTCCTGCTTCACAATGATGATGGCAATAATATTTTCTGTTTCATCTTTTTCCGGCAATGGAGGCAGTTGAAATGAGGCCGATGATATGGAAGAAGCCATAATGACAACAAACAACAATGATAATCCAAACACTTTTTTCATGATTGATCCTCCTAATTTTTATCATGACTCAAAGCGCGGGTTGTATGCGTCAACAAATAAGGAATCTCTCTTTTTTATCACACCAAACAAGCAATGGACTCCTTAAAAGTTACGTGTAACTTTTAAGAAGTCCATTGCGGTAAGATTTCATTCGCTTAATGGATTATAAGGCTCCGGACGTTCACTTGTTTGTTTAAAATAGTAACGAATTGCCTCCGCAATACGCTTCGATGCATTGCCGTCACCGTATGGATTTGCCGCTTTCGCCATCGCTTCATAAGCTTCTCGGTTTGTCAGCAATTCCTTCGCCATACTATAAATCGTTTCTTCTTCCGTTCCAGCCAGTTTCAAAGTACCGGCCTCGATTCCTTCCGGACGTTCAGTTGTATCACGAAGCACTAATACTGGTACGCCGAGAGATGGCGCTTCTTCTTGAACACCGCCTGAATCTGTTAAAATCAAATGCGCTCTTGAAGCGAAATTGTGGAAATCATATACATCCAATGGTTCAATCAACTGAATCCGAGGGTCATTTCCAAGCACTTCATCCGCAAGTTCGCGAACAACCGGGTTCAAGTGAACAGGGTAGATTACCTGTACATCGTCATGCTCTTCAACAAGACGTTTAACAGCTTTAAACATATTGCGCATCGGCTGCCCTAGATTTTCACGACGATGTGCCGTCAGAAGAATCAAGCGGTCATTGCCCAACTTCTCCAATACAGGATGGCTGTATTCCGGAGTTACAGTTGTTTTCAGAGCATCAATCGCCGTATTTCCTGTAATGAAAATCGCTTCTTCCGATTTATTTTCATTCAGCAAGTTTTGTGCTGCTTTCGGTGTCGGGGCAAAGTGCAGATCTGCCATTACGCCTGTCAGCTGGCGATTCATTTCTTCCGGATACGGAGAGTATTTGTTCCATGTTCTTAAGCCGGCTTCTACATGTCCAACGACAATTTTATTATAGAAAGCAGCAAGAGCCGCAATAAAAGTAGTCGTCGTATCACCATGCACAAGAACAATATCCGGTTTAACTTCTTCCATCACTTTATTCAAGCCCTCAAGCCCTCTAGTTGTTACATCAATGAGCGTTTGACGGTCTTTCATAATGTTTAGATCAAAATCAGGATGAACTTTAAAAATCTCCAGCACCTGATCCAGCATTTGGCGGTGCTGCGCAGTAACTGTTACTATTGACTCAAAATGCTCGGATTGCTTTTCAAGCTCCAAAACAAGCGGAGCCATTTTTATAGCTTCAGGTCTTGTACCAAAGATTGTCATTACCTTAATACGCTCAGTCATGCTCTTCACCTTTTCCCTTATTTCGTTCCGAATAAGCGGTCTCCTGCGTCACCTAGCCCTGGAACAATATAGCCTTTTTCGTTTAGTTTCTCATCTAATGCCGCGATGTAAATATCCACATCCGGGTGTGCTTCTTTTAATAGCTCTACACCTTCTGGAGCAGCGATTAAGCACATGAATTTGATATTTTTTGCGCCGCGTTTTTTCAGCGAGTGAATAGCTTCAATTGCAGATCCGCCCGTTGCAAGCATTGGATCAACAACGATGAATTCTCTTTCCTCAACATCGCTAGGAAGCTTCACATAGTATTCAACCGGCTGTAATGTTTTTGGATCACGGTAAAGACCGATGTGTCCAACCTTCGCTGCCGGAATTACTTTCAATACGCCTTCTACCATACCAAGACCTGCACGTAGGATTGGCACTAGGCCGATCTTCTTACCAGTTAACACCTTTGATTTAGCTGTCGCTACAGGTGTTTGAACGTCTACCTCTTCTAAAGGCATATCTCTCGTAATTTCAAATGCCATCAATGTTGCTACTTCATCAACAAGTTCACGAAACTCCTTCGTACCTGTTTTCACATCTCTGATATATGTCAGCTTGTGCTGAATTAATGGATGATCGAATACATAAACTTTAGCCATTAAGGATCTCTCCTCTTCTATTTTTGATTGAGTTTTACCTTAAAAATTACACTTCTGTTCATTCTACATAAAAATAGACAAATGAGCAATATACTAAGAAAACTGTTGAAAAATCTTCATTCAATAGCATGACTGATAAACCTTCTCATCCATTAGTTTGTTTGACCTATACTCAGTTTATCCCGCATTAGGTGCAAA
>JBJFHH010000294.1:7806-31254 GCA_051893475.1 Bacillus sp. (in: firmicutes)
TGCAAAAAAGAGGTTTATACAGCAAAAAACTACTAAGCTTGATTTGCTTAGTAGTTTTTTGCTTCTTATAGAGAAGGATAAAGGACATACTTGCCTGATAATGCTTCTACTCGTTCTTTTGCTTCCGCAAGTTTCGCCTCGTCTACCGGATTTTTCAATGCCAAGCCGATTATGCTTGCAATTTCCTTCATATCCTCTTGTGTAAAGCCGCGTGAAGTAACAGCTGCTGTACCGATACGGATACCGCTTGTTACGAAAGGACTTTCTGTATCAAAAGGAATGGTGTTTTTGTTGACTGTAATACCTACCTCATCCAGAACATGCTCAGCAACCTTACCTGTCAGATTCACTTTGCGCACATCTACTAAAAGCAGGTGATTGTCTGTTCCGCCGGAAACAAGCTCAAAGCCTTCTTCTTTTAACGCTTCAGCCAATGCGCTTGCATTTGCGATGATGTTTTTTGCATAATCCTTGAATGACTCTTGAAGCACTTCACCTAAAGCAACTGCTTTAGCAGCGATCACATGCATCAATGGTCCACCTTGAATACCAGGGAAAATCGATTTGTCGATTTTCTTCGCATATTCTTCTTTGCAAAGAATCATCCCTCCGCGAGGCCCGCGTAATGTTTTATGGGTCGTTGTTGTTACAAAATCAGCATAAGGAACCGGATTAGGATGCAATCCAGCTGCTACAAGACCGGCGATGTGAGCCATGTCCACCATAAATAGTGCTCCCACTTCGTCAGCGATCTCTCTGAATTTCTTAAAGTCGATTTCACGCGGATAAGCACTAGCACCAGCAACAATCAATTTCGGCTTGTGCGCCAATGCTTTTTCACGAACATCTTCATAATTGATGCGTTGTGTTTCTTGATCAACTCCGTACTCCACGAAATTGTAAAGCACGCCGCTGAAGTTAACAGGGCTTCCGTGCGTTAAGTGACCGCCATGAGAAAGGTTCATGCCTAGAACCGTATCTCCCGGTTCAAGCACTGTGAAATATACAGCCATATTCGCTTGTGCGCCAGAGTGAGGCTGAACATTGACATGCTCTGCTCCGAAAATCTCTTTCGCGCGATCTCTTGCCAAGTCTTCCACAACGTCGACATGCTCGCAGCCGCCGTAGTAGCGTCGTCCCGGATAACCTTCCGCATATTTATTCGTTAAAACTGAGCCTTGCGCTTCCATCACTGCTTCGCTTACAAAGTTCTCAGAAGCAATCAGCTCAATCTTCGTTCTTTGTCTTTTCAGCTCGTCCTGAATCACCTTGTAGACTTGTTCATCTTGTGCCATTAAATACTTCATTGCCATCCTCCTTAAAATCTGAAACGTTCGTTGTTTGAAAATTCAACCTTATTGTAACACGTTCGCCTTATAGATAACAGCATCAAGTTTCATTGTAGTGAAATATCTTATTACCGCCCTAAAAACGAACAATATTAAAATCATATTCAATAAATATTCGCCAAAATAAAACACCCTCACTTATTCCCGCATTCAGTAATGAAATTGCCCAGGATAAGTGAGAGCCTTGTGTCTTGTCGTTATCAATATACGGCTCTTGGCCCCCCTATATATTTAGGGCGGGTAACAGCCATTGTTAAATGTGCTTTTCCGATTTGTTTCACTTGGGATCGGACCGGAACAGCTACCGGCTTTAAATGCATGCCGATTAGCGTATCTCCCATATCTATTCCGGCATCCGCAGCAATTCGCTCAACAACTACGCCGTTTTCAAAATGGCTATAAGCATATGCTGCCAAAGCCCCTCCAGCTGAAAGTGCAGGAACAACAGCTACCTCTTCATAGCCGTATCGCTCCATAACGCTCGCCTCTGCAACGAGAGCCCGATTTAAGTGTTCACAGCACTGAAAGGCAACGGCAATTCCGCTTTCTTCAGCAAAAGCTGTCACAGCGCGAAAAATCGTTTCGGCAACCTCCGTTGTTCCGGAAGTCCCTATATGCTTGCCGATCACTTCGCTTGTGCTGCAGCCGATTACAAGCAGCCGACAGCGGCTGAAATTCGGGTGAGTCCGCAATTCTGAAAGAGCTTGATCGATTTGTTCAGTTACCTTTAATAAAAATGACTCCTCTATTCTCTCTTCCATCATCTCGCATAAGCCCCCATTTGTTTATTTCTCGTATTCCTTAATTTTATTTACACGGTTTTCATGGCGTCCGCCTTCGAAATCAGTTGTCAACCAGATTTGCGCAATATCTCTAGCCAATCCAGGTCCGATCACGCGCTCACCCATCGCCATCATATTGCTGTCGTTATGTTCTCTAGTCGCTTTAGCACTGAACGTATCGTGAAGAAGCGCACAGCGAATACCTTTTACCTTATTAGCAGCGATACTCATACCGATGCCAGTTCCGCATATTAAAATACCTCTATCGAACTCTCCGTTCGCTACCTTTTCAGCAACCGGAAATGCATAGTCAGGATAATCAACGGATGTGCTGCATTCACAGCCAAAGTCCTCATATTGAATGCCCATTTCTTCCAATAACGCTACGATTTCTTTACGAATATTAATACCACCATGATCTGAAGCTATAGCTACTTTCATCTTGATCGTCTCTCCTTTAACTTATACATACTTTAATAATAGTATTGATTACAGGCATCGTCTAGTTCAACGTACATTCTATTATGCCAAAAAATAAGGCTGACTCCACCTGCTTGAAAAAAAATCGCGCGGCCAGTCAACCTCATTATATAGTATATTACATTTTAAAACGTGTAATCGTCCGCTTCAGCTGATCTGCTTGTGTTTGCAGTTCCGACGCCAAACTTTCGACATTGCTAATTACATTAGTCTGTTCTACGGTAGCTGCTGAAACTTCACCCGCGCCTGCAGATGTTTCTTCTGCGATCGCAGCTACTTCCTGAGAAAGCATCGACGTATTTTCAACGCTCTTCATTTGCTGATCGACAAGTTTTGTAATTTCTTGAACGGCAGCAGCGACTTCATGAACAGTTTTCGTCATTTCTTCAATTATAGCATTGGTTTCTACACCTTTTTCAGCTTCTTTATTGGCAATTTTCACTTGGTTGCTGATTTTTGTCACGACACTTTGAACATCTTGTTGGATGTTCTGAATTAATGTTGAAATACCTTGTACAGCATTAGCACTTTCATCTGCCAGCAAGCGAACTTCCTCAGCAACTACCGCAAAGCCTTTGCCGTGCTCTCCTGCACGAGCCGCTTCAATAGAAGCATTCAAGGCGAGAAGATTTGTTTGCGCGGCGATATCGCCAACCAACTGAATTATTTGTTCTACCTTTTTAGCATTTCCCTCTAAACGCTGAACAGCTTCCAATGAATCTTCATTATCGTTTGCTAACTTCTGTATGCCGGACGTAAGCGAGCGAATAACTTCCTTGCTCTTTGTCAACTCGGCAACCATTTCAACGGAAATCTGTTCAGAAGACTGTGCTCTCCCCTGCACATTACGCGCCAAGTAAGAGATCTCCTCAACTGATTCAGCTGTATTTTGGATGGAAACAGCTGAAGTATCGGCTCCAAGCGCAATTTCCCGAATTGTCCGACTGATGCTGTCAGCCTGTTCCGCCGCCTTCGTAGATTCAGCTGAAATAATATTCACCTTTTCATTTGTTTTCTTAAAGTTTTCGTCAATATTCAACACCATATCACGCAAATTATACAGCATATGATTGAAGGCAATGCCCAATGAACGGATTTCATCGTCTACCTTGGAAATTTCAGCATCTTCCCCAATATCTCCATGTGCCGCCTTCAACGCAACCCGTTCTAGCTTTTGCAAAGGTTTAATGATGAATCCGGCCGCCATAAAAGCGATTATGCTGGACCAAATCACACCGGCAGACAGCGTGACAATCGTAAATCCTGTTTGATTAAAACTGCTGAAAAACAAAGGATATAATACATAAATAAATACGGCACTTGAAGTATATGTAATAATTGCAACAACAGTAATGAACAATGCCATCTGTTTTCTCAAACTAAACTTATAAACCTGCTTCCCTCCCACTTGTTCGCCCCCAAATCGTATGAATCGCACTTACCTTAATTTATTTTCAAAAGAATCTATTAATCCCTTAAGTTCAATGAACGTGTTGTAATAATCCGCTTTCGACCCGCCGTAAGGATCCAGAACATCTTTACCGGAACGGCCCGCTCCCGCGAATTCTTTCAATGTATACACTTTGTCGCTATACTCAGGGAAAAAATTGCGAATAGCAGCTGCATGAGATTCCGTCATTGTCAAAATATGCGTCGCCCATTCGACATCCTCAGCAGAAATCTGCTTTGATTGATGCTCTTGATGAATCACTGCATCCGCCAGAACTTCTTGTGCAAAACGCGAAGCTCTTTGTCCATTCGCAGCATAAACACCTGCCGATTTCACTTCTATATCGGGAATTCCTTTATTTTTCAAAATAGCTTCCGCCATCGGGCTTCTGCATGTATTTCCAGTACAGACAAATAAAATACACTTCATAGAAATACCTCCATTACCATATATTATAAAAACTTTTTCGACAAAATTCCATATATTTCTTCTTCTATCCGTCTCTCCAAAGCGGATTTTTACAATCTTTAAACAAATTGTCACAAATTTAAACGACAAATAAGGGCCGCTTTTCAAATGCGCCCCATCTCCATATAAACTGTTTGTAGATCATACCGGGATTAAGAGCTTGATTCCAAAAGCAAACAGGACACTCCCCCCCAATACTTGACTGTACACACCCAGCATTCCTTGTATTTTTCGGCCTAATAGCAATCCGAATAGCGTCAAAGTCATTGCAGCCAGTCCAAATAATGAAACAGTCAGCGCAGTGCGGGCGCCGTATATCCCTAAGGTCAGTCCGACTGAAAAGCTGTCCAAGCTGACGCTGAGCGCAAAGACAAGCAACCCGAGGCCAACAGGTGTAATGAAGCTTTGATCATCCTTGCCTCTCAAACCTGAGATTAGCATGCCAATGCCAAGCAGAACAAGCAGTAAACCGCCTGCAAAAGTTGCGTAGGCACCAAATTGATCGGATAAGAAGCGACCAGCAACCATTCCAATCAATGGCATCATCACATGAAAAAGACCAACAGTTGCAGCAATTTTCCCAATCTGTCTATAACGAAGCTGAAACATGCCCATTCCTAAACCTACTGAAAATGAATCCATACCAAGGGCAAACGCCATCAGCAATAGCGTTAAAAATTCACCCGTCATCGCATCCAAACTACCAAACCTCCCCGGACTCGCTCTATATACATATGCTCGTCCGGAAATAGTTAGAAGTCGAATTATCCATGCTCTATGAATGATTAACGGTCTTTTCTATAAACACTATGACCTGCTGCCTTCAGCAGCCTGTTCATAATCGCCGACCCGATACCGTCCGTCGGAAACATTTCGCCATATATACAATCAACCCGCTCATCATCAAAAGCGCGCAAAGCATCGTACAGATGTGCCGCCACTGTTTCAAGTTCCTGTCTTTGACCGCAGACAACAACTACGTCAGCATCAAAAAAGTCTTTATTTTCTTCCGTCGTTAAAACACCGGTTCGAAGACCATTTCGTCTCTTTTCGTTGACAAGCTGCTGAATCAGTTCCTTATCACCATCCACTAGCACGAATGGGGCATCAGGCGCATAATGCGTATATTTCATGCCCGGCGATTTCGGAATATCAGCAGCATTGTGCAGCGCAGGATCTTCCCCGATAGGACCGATGATATTTTCGATTGCTTCCTTTGTGACACCACCAGGACGAAGAATGACCGGAATTTCTTCCGTGCAATCCACTACAGTCGATTCAACACCTACACCTGTTTCCCCTCCATCAACGATGCAACGAATTCGTCCGTTCAAATCCTTGTCCACATGCTGAGCGGTCGTCGGGCTCGGTTTGCCGGATAAATTCGCGCTCGGTGCTGCGATCGGCAAGTCCGCTGCTTCAATAAGAGCCAACGCTAACGGATGATTCGGCATTCGAATAGCAACCGTATCTAGCCCGGCTGTAGCTGTTTTCGACAAAACCTCTTTTTTCGGAAAAACAAGCGTCAACGGCCCCGGCCAAAAAGCATCCATAAGCATGCGCGCTTTATCCGGTACATGTTCAACCAATTCCTCCAGCTGTCCTGCATTCGAAATATGGACAATCAGCGGATTATCGCTCGGTCTTCCTTTCGCTTCAAATATTTTCTTTACCGCTTCATCGCTTTTGGCATTGGCCCCTAAGCCATACACCGTTTCAGTCGGGAAAGCCACCACTTCATTGTCGCGCAAAAGAGCGGCCGCCTCCTCAACCTTGCGAGTGTTTTCTATCGGATTATCAATTTTTATTATGTTCGTTTTCAATTAGTACACCTTCTAAAAAATAGTGAATCACTTTATTCTATTATATCCTAACTGCCATGCCAATCTGCAAGCGTTCCCTTTTCAGTTGTTGTGCATAAGTGAAAACACTATCCACAGATTGTGTATAATAACTTATAATAAGTGGATAACTTTGTGGATATTCTGAATAACTACATAGTTTTCCACATATAAAATACGTCATTCATCTGGCTTGTTGCCGAAAAAGCTGTTGATAACTTTAATTCTTCCGGTATGTGTTCTAGATTAACTTCCTCAAATCCGAATAATTCAAAGAACGAAATGGACTGTCGCTTATTGGAGGCCAGATATAATGAGCGACATTCCATCTCTTTAACAGCCGTCAGTACTCCCTCGAAAAACAAAGGCAGCTGACCAACCGGAAAAGCAGGTGAAAATACAAATGACCGCAAAAAACCAACTTGATTGCATGTAAGCACACCTATGACGCTTAGCATCTCCTTCTTCTCATTTTCTACTAAAATGAAAGCAGAATCCCGATCGTACACAGCTTCTGACTGCTCAATAAATTGTTCGATTAGCGGATAATCACACGTCATCCCTCTTCTGACAGTAAACATAGCTTCTCTCCTATCAATGTTTTCTATCATGTGTATGCAACGATATTCACTTTTAGTCGAAAAAAAGCGGTCAACTGAGTTGACCGCTCGATCAATTATTAAAAAAGCTCCTTGAAGAAATCAGCAAAAAACCACCTCGTTTCAACAACCTCTGCTTCTTCATCCTCCACATAAATCGGATCAGATTGCTCTTCCGCTACTTCTGTTTCTGTTTTTTGGCCAGCTTCCTTCTCCTTGACCTTCACTGTTTCCTCAGGTTGCACTTCTTGTTGAGAATCTGTCTGTTTTTCTGTCTTCTCATCTATTTTCTCAGGATCGGACTCCTCCGCAACTTCCTCCTCTTCCGTATATCCCGCCGCCTCCGCTACCGGCGACATACTCACCGCTGTTCCATTCGAGAAATCAAGGAAGCACAACGGCGGAAACAAAACACACCACCAATTTGCGCCGCTTCCTTCACCTAGCGTAATGACAATCGCTTCATATTCACCGGCAGGATACAAATATTGTCCATACAGTTTCGTAGGAAATTCCGCTTGGCCGAATTCTACATTCACATCTTGCTGTAAGCCCTGTTCCTTCATATAGCTCTCCGCGATTTGCTGAATATCAGGCAAATGACTTTTAAGCACTGTTCGTGCTTCCTCCATGGACGTTAATTCCCCTACCCAATTCGTGATATGGGCATTCACTTCATCGCGAATTTGTCTTTTAACCGCTTGATCTTCTTCATGGTCACTGTTAGCTAAAATTCGAAGACGAATTGCCTCATCTGGTATGACGACTGTCTCCGCCGACGTATTCGCCCCTTCCGTCTTCGGCAAATAAAAGCTCATAATTGTCGCAAAGCACAAACACACTATATATAAACAAGCAACTTGATTTTTTTTCATCCCCAACTCCACTCCTTTTCATACAAACATTATGGGCAGGAGTCGGTTATCTTAAACTATCAAATTATATTTTTATGAGAAAAACCGTTACACGGCAGGCGTAAGGTTAGATAGCTATCTATTTTCAAAATTATACGTTCTTTTGAAAATATTTACGTTTCCTTACGATTGAAAAGCAGAATACCTATGCCCATGCATACAATACCCATTAAGGTCATAATGCCCATCGGATAAAGAAGAGCATTCCAATCGTAACCATAAACCGTCGCTCCTTTCAGCGCCTCCATTCCATATGTCAACGGAACGAATTTAGCAATAAACTGAATCAGCTGCGAAGAAACCAGTTCCAGCGGCCAATAAGCGCCGCCGAGCATCGCCATACTGACCGAGACAAGCGGCATCACCACATGAAATTGGTTCAAATCCTTCACAGCACCTGCCACCAAGAGCGAAATCGCCACAATTGAAAACACATACGGTATTAAAATAATGAGCGTTTTCCCGAACGAGCCGTAAAAATTATAGTCGAGTCCGAATTTAAACACACAAAACACAAGTACAATCTGGATATAACCTAAAACAAAGCTATACAATAAATTGCCGGCGTACACTTCCCATTTCTTGAGCGGCGACAACATCATCCGATTCCATACGCCCTCTTTCTTCTCGGTTAATATGGTCACAACATTGTAGGCGATTGTATAAATGACAAAAAACAAGGAGAAACCGAAGACACCTTGCAGTCCGGAATCATACACAAATGCCCCGTCCGCCTGAAAACCTCTCTGTTCAATGGTAAAAACATCATACTTCGATAAGTCATTCAACCCTTCCTGCAAGTTCTCACGTTCCAAATCTATAAGACCAGCAGCACTTTCCATAATTATCGCATCTCTCTCGAATTTCTCATAAACATTCAGAAGCTCGTAATAGACAAGCGACGTGTTGTTGCTCTCCGAAGCTCGGAAAATTATCGCCCCGCTCTCTGACAGCTGTACCGCCAATGCTGCCTCATTATCGACAACCTCATCAATAGCTGTTTGCTTCTCCGTCAGAACGTAATTAAAATGATCGGAGGTATTCAGCTGATCGATGATTTCCTTCGCATCAGACTTAGATAATTGCGTAAAAACCGGCACTTCAGTTTTCGAGGAAAAGTTCGCCCCCACTAAAAAAGCAAAACCAATCATTGCTGCCGTCAGCCCGAGGAACATCCAAGGGCTACGCATAAGCTGCTTCCATTTCACCCAAAGAATACTAAACATACGCTACGCCCTCTCCTTTCTCGGAAAAACACAGACAGCCAAAATAAGCAAAGTCGCTCCATATATAAACAGCACCAGCAAACGACTGCCAATATCAGCCCAACCGTATTCTTGAGCAGCAAGCAAGTATGCCTGCAAACCCGCTCCATTCGGTGTAAATCGCCCGACACTTTCCAGCGCATCAATCGGCACAAAGCTTCCACCCACAAACGCCAATGCTGTCACAATAACTGTCTGAAATAAATCCGCAAAAAAATTCATCTTCACCGTTCTGAAGCCAACAGCTGTAATAATAGCCGTGAACCCGCCAATACTGAAGCTGAGCAAAAGTGTAATAACCATGAGCATCGACCAATTCGGCAGCTGCACGTCATAGATCAGCTTTGTGAACCCGAATAAAATGCATAGCTGGCAAAAAGTAAAAATCATTCCGGTAATTGATACGGCGCCCAAATAAGAGAAACGAGACATATCACTGAGCAAAATCCGGTTAAATACATGGTTTTCCTTTTCCAAAAAAGCCATCGCAGCTACTGATGTCGCTACATAAAATACAAACATCGCGCTCATGCCGAATGTATAGTAAGTAACAGAGCTGATTATCGGACGTTGACTGACACTTTCCATTGAAACAGACAAATCGTCCATGTCAGATAACTGTTCCATCACATTAAGCGGCAAACTTTCTTGCTGCATCAATGCAGACAATGCATATTGCTCCTGAAAGGATGCTAAAATGCTCTCAACCATGCTTGAAGAAAGTTGCTCATTCTCATTTTTGAGCAATGTCAAACCCGGTTTTTCTCCTTGGTCCAAAAACAGCTTCTGTAAAAATTGATAGGTAAAAGAGTCCGGTACTTCAATGATTGCTGTAGCATCTTTATCATTTTTTAACGCTGACAGTTCGCTAGCTTTGCCCGTCTTAAATGTAATCGTTCCATCGAGCTCATCGCCTGCAAAAACTTGCTCCTTCAAAATGGTTATCGGCAGCACTTCCGGCACTGCTTCCGCAATCGCAGCTTGGTCTTCAGCCGGTAAAGAGGATTGTTCCAATTCTGCTAAAAACCGTTCGGTGTCATCTTCCTCCGAACTGTGTTCGACTAAATAGACATTAGCCTTTAGCGGTTCACTGTCCTCACTCATCATATCCGAAAGAGCAAAGCCTAGAATGGAAATGAGCACAATCGGCATGAGCAGAAGAATAACGAAGATATGCTTATTGCGCAGCAATACTACTATATTTTTCTTAATTAAGTGCCCAATCATATCTCTTTCCCTCCTAATCTCTCAGCTTGCGGCCTGTCAAATGTAAAAAAACATCCTCAAGAGTGGGCGTTTTCACTTCGATTGATTGAAACTGAATACCAAGACTCTCAGAAATCGGATAAATAATCGTAAAAATATTTACTCCTTTAGGAGCAATAATTCTTAGTGTCGCATCATTCTCATTCACTGAAACACTTGAAATGCCTTCGTGTTGTCGTATTTGCTCGATGAATGAATCAGAATGCCGTTCAAGCTTCACTTCCACCGTATTTTCTGATGACAATATACCCTTAACCTCACCCTGTGTCCCCGATGCAATGATTTCTCCGTGATCCATAATATAAACACGGTCGCACAGAAATTCGATTTCCTCCATGTAATGACTTGTATACAGCACACTCATATTCTTTTCTTTATTCAGCTTGCGGACAGCCTCTAAAATATAATTACGCGATTGCGGATCAATTCCGACAGTCGGCTCATCCATAATAATGAACTCGGGGTTATGGAGCAGCGCCGCACCTATGTTCAATCTTCTCTTCATTCCGCCCGAGTAGGTCTTCACTAAATCCTTTTTTCTGTCGCTCAAGCCGATCAGCTCTAGCACTTCATCGACTCTTTGCTTTAACTGTGCACCTTTCAGCTTATTGATTCGGGCGAAGAAGTGCAGGTTCTCAAGCCCCGACAACTCCGGATACAGCGCAATTTCCTGAGGCACGACCCCGAGTATTTTGCGGAGCGGCTTCGGATTTTTCAAAGTGCTTTTGCCATTCAGCAAAATATCTCCTCCGGATGGCTCCAGCAACGAAGCAATCATTGAAATGGTCGTTGATTTACCAGCTCCATTCGGCCCCATTAAGCCAACCGTCTCACCTTGCTTTATCTTCATATCGATATCCTTGACCACTGTTTTCTGCTTAAACTTCTTCGATAAATTAACCACTTCCAGCATCGCTTTCCCCTGCCTTCTTCACATTTTTCCTGCCTTACTGTATTCCCTTCTATAACTACTGTGAACCCTCCTTCTTTATGAAAAAAAGGTGCTTAAAAAGTCATTAACTGACCTTTTAAGCACCTTTATATTCAGCAAATACCATCCGATCCTTGCCGTTAATATCATATTCAATTGATACCTTTGCCTCCGGAAGCGACTCCTGCAGCAAATCAGCTACTGCCCGTCCTTGTCCGGCACCGATTTCAAATCCGACCAAGTATGTTTTATTCAGTACTTGCGGCAGCTCCGCACTTAAACGGCGATATAAATCTAAGCCGTCCGCACCGGCGAACAAAGCAGTATGAGGCTCGTGCTCTGTCACCACTTCCGACATAACTGCCCGATCTGCTTCAGGAATATAAGGCGGATTAGACAAGATAATATCAAACGTTTGTCCGCTCTCTATAAAAGGCTTCAGCAAATCTCCCTGCACAAACGAAACATCCGCACCCAGCCGCTCTGCATTCTTCTTCGCAACAGCCAATGCATCTGTCATCAGATCGGTTGCTGTAACCGTTAAAGCCGGTTGCTCACACTTCATCGTAATAGCAATTGCACCGCTGCCTGTACCGATATCTGCCAGTTTTACATCATTCCGACCGGCAAACAGCGGCTTCATTTTAGAAAGTGTGTGATACACAAGCTCTTCTGTTTCCGGACGGGGAATCAATACCGATTCATTCACCGCAAATGAACGGCCATAAAATTCTTCGTATCCCATCATATATTGAATCGGCATCCCTTCCGCATGCCGGCGAACCATTTCTTGAAAATCATTCGCTACAGCGGCATCAAGCCTATCATGCATACTAGCAAATAGCTGTGAACGTGAGCATTGCAACAAATACTTTAACAACAACTCCCCTGCATTTTCGTCCCTTTCGTGCTGTTTTAAAAAAGAAGAAGCCCAATTGAGGGCTTCATATACTTTCTGACTCAAGGCTTATTCACCTTCTTTTTGAAGCTTGCTCGTTTGATCTTCAATAACTAACGCATCGATGACTTCATCCAGCTTCCCTTCCATTACTTGATCCAGCTTCTGAATCGTTAAGCCGATTCGGTGATCCGTCACACGGTTTTGCGGGAAATTGTACGTACGAATGCGTTCTGAACGGTCACCCGTACCGACCGCCAACTTACGATTTTGATCATATTCAGCTTGTGCTTCACTTTGGAACTTATCATATACACGAGCACGCAATACTTTCATCGCTTTATCTCTGTTTTTATGCTGAGATTTCTCATCCTGACACGTAACCACAATACCTGTCGGAATGTGCGTTAAACGAACCGCTGACATAGTTGTATTAACACTTTGTCCGCCAGCACCGGATGATGCGTACGTATCAAAACGGATATCTTTGTCATGGATATCAACTTCTACATCTTCTGTTTCAGGTAAAACAACAACTGTTGCTGTCGATGTATGAATTCTTCCACCTGATTCTGTTTCTGGAACACGCTGTACTCGGTGAGCACCATTTTCAAACTTCAGTTTAGAATACGCACCCGTCCCATTAATCATGAAAATAATTTCTTTGAAGCCGCCTAAGCCAGTAGCATTCGTCTCAATTACTTCTGTTTTCCAGCCCTGCATTTCTGCATATCGGCTGTACATACGGTATAAGCTGCCCGCAAATAAGGCCGCTTCTTCTCCGCCTGCCGCTCCGCGAATTTCCATAATAACGTTTTTATCATCATTAGGGTCTTTTGGAATCAGAAGGATTTTCAATCTCTCTTCCAATTCTGTCATTGCTGATTCCAATTCGCTTACTTCTTCTTTCACCATTTCGCGCATATCCGCATCCAGCTTTTCCTCAAGCATCGCCTTCGCATCTTGGTATTGCTCACGGATATCTTTATATTCACGGTAAACTTCCACTGTTTCTTGAATATTCGATTGCTCTTTCGAATAGTCTCTCAGTTTCTTCGGATCATTCACAATATCCGGATCACTCAATAACTCATTTAAACGTTCATAACGGTCTTCAACTGCTTGTAATCGATCTATCAATTCATTCACCTCAAATTTTTTCCAAAGCACTTATCACATGTTGCTCTTCACATAAAAGCGTTCCAACAACTGCTGAACGACTAGTTTTCTCTTCATTATATTATTACGAGGTATTCACGTCAAAATAATCAACAGCCGCTTCTCCCAGCAATATGTAGGAAAATGATAATAAAAAAAGTTTTGCTCATACCGGCAAAACTTTTCCTATATCCTAAACCTGGAAGTATCCTTTCATTGCTGATTAATCAGCCTTCAACATCGAATAGTCCTGCTTCAGCTCTTTTCCAGGAACCTCATGATGATGACGGCATCTCGCTTCATAAGCCTCTGATGCACCAACGAGTATGACAGGGTCATGATAATTAGCAGGTTTATTATTAATCAATCGCTGCGTGCGGCTTGCTTGTCCTCCACATACCGCGCATACGGCCTGCAGTTTTGTCACTGTTTCCGCTAAAGCCATCAGCTTCGGCACAGGACCAAACGGCTCTCCACGGAAATCTTGATCAAGACCTGCCAAAATAACGCGATAGCCATTATCCGCTAAATGCTTTGCCACTTCCACAATTTCTTCATCAAAAAACTGAACCTCGTCAATGGCAATAACATCCCAATCCTCATCTAAATGATCGAAGATATCAACTGATCTACGGATTGGCTTAGCCCATACGGAAGCGCCATTATGGGAAACGACTGCTTCTTCTGCATATCTATTGTCAATGGCAGGTTTAAATACAACTGTTTTTTGACGAGCGAATTGAGTTCGGCGCACTCTTCTGATTAGCTCTTCTGATTTGCCGGAAAACATGCTGCCGCATATTAATTCCATCCATCCCGCCTGCTTTTTTTCATACATATTCATCTCTCCCTCGCTATGCAATCACACCCACCTACGCTCTTCTATATGGATGAGTGCTTATACAATCATTTATCCTAAGGTTGGATTATATAAAGAAAACCCGCCTTTTGACCACTCGAAAGGCGCAGTTGCTCTTGCCCGATTATGTGCGAATCTGAATAAATATTCGCATGGTTTATTGTTATTTTGTCCATAAAACGTGAAAAAAAACAGGCAAGGAAATGTTGCCTGTCTTTAAGCGTCTTCGAACTATAATTATTGTTGTTGAGATTTAAGACCGTATTTTTTGTTGAAGCGGTCAACACGTCCACCAGCTTCAGCAAATTTCTGACGTCCAGTATAGAATGGATGGCATTCAGAGCAAGTCTCAACTTTCAACTCGTCTTTAACTGAACCAGTTTCAAACTCATTACCACATGCACACTTTACAGTGATTGTTTTGTAATTAGGATGAATTCCTGCTTTCATTTTTTTCATCTCCTTCCGCCCTGAATCATTGCCTGAAACAGAGTTATATATCGAAGGGTGAAAACTCACCCATCTTTAATCAAACATGGTTTTTATTATAGCAAGCAAAACACCGATTTGCAACTTATAGTTTATGTTGCCGGGTATTTGCTTGAACATCAATTCTCTGTTCGAGTACGGCGGTTTATAGCGCCTTTCATCTCTGTATCGAGGGCATTGAAGAAATCTTCGTTGCTCTTAGTTTGTCTTAATTTACGCAGGAATTTCTCTGCAAAATCTGGCGTATCTGTCATTGTTTTGCGAATTGCCCATACCTTATCCAAATGATCTTTTTGAATCAGCAATTCTTCTTTACGCGTACCGGAACGACGAATATCGATAGCAGGGAAAATTCTTCTTTCTGCCAGCGAGCGGTCCAGATGAAGCTCCATGTTTCCTGTACCTTTAAATTCCTCGTAAATGACATCATCCATACGAGAGCCTGTATCAATTAATGCAGTAGCCAAAATCGTCAAGCTACCGCCCTCTTCGATATTTCTCGCCGCTCCAAAGAATCGCTTTGGACGGTGGAATGCAGCCGGATCAATACCGCCGGATAAAGTTCTACCGCTTGGCGGAATATACAGGTTGTATGCACGCGCCAAACGCGTAATGCTATCCATCAGGATGATGACATCGCGCTTATGCTCAACGAGACGCATCGCTCTTTCTAAAACAAGCTCGGCAACCTTGATATGGTTTTCAGGCAGTTCATCAAATGTAGAGCTGACAACATCACCTGCTACTGAACGCTCAATATCGGTTACCTCTTCCGGACGTTCGTCAATAAGCAGAACAATCAGCTCTGCTTCCGGATGATTAGTTGTAATCGCATTGGCCACTTCCTTGATCAGCATCGTCTTACCCGCTTTTGGAGGCGCAACAATCAACCCACGCTGACCAAATCCAACCGGTGCCAAAATATCCATAATACGCGTCGATAAGTTACGCTGCGTTGTTTCCAATTTGATCTGGCGATTCGGATATAAAGGTGTTAATCCCGGGAAATGAACTCTTTCTTTTGCCGTTTCCGGATCATCACCGTTTACCGCTTCTACATGCAATAAGCCGTAATAACGCTCATTTTCTTTCGGCGGTCTGACTTTACCGGAAACCTTATCACCGTTACGCAAATCGAAGCGTCGAATTTGTGAAGCGGAAATATAAATATCCTCCGAGCTTGGAGAATAGTTAATCGGGCGAAGGAAGCCGAAGCCCTCTGAAGGAATGATTTCAAGCACACCCTCCATAAAAAGCAATCCATCTTGCTCCGCCTGCGCTTTCAAAATAGCAAAAATCAATTCTTTTTTGGTTAATTTACTGTAATAAGAAATGCGATATTCTTTTGCTAACTCATACAGCTCTTTTAACTTCATGTCCTCTAAATGAGAAATAGTCAGGTTCATATGTACACCACACTTTATAGTAATAAGGAAAAAAATTAAATAATATAAGCGAGTTTCATCAAGCTTTAAGCTATCATTCATGTAAGAATAAGGATGTTTCTGATTAGCTTTCTGAAGAAAAAGTTGAAGGAAATCGCTAAAATAGAAGATCAGGAGTAATTTGCAGAATTATTGTTCTTATATATTTGAATAATATCTTTATTTTACTTCTATACTAAGAAATGTTCAACATAAACATAGAAAGATGCAACTCTGTTCCGCTGTCTCCAACGTTGTTTTATCTACAACTTTGTCTATTTTACAGAAAAATATTCAAAAAATAAATATTAATTTGAAAAATTGATATTATTTACTAAATATTTTGAATTTTATAGTTGGAGGATGGAGTTGTGCTGTCGGTTTCCGCTGCGGGCTGATGCTTTCCACAGGGCCGCCTCCAACCAACAACCGATTATAGCTATCGCAATATCAAGTAACTTAATACCCATACCGCAGAAGAAATAAACCGTGTAAAAATAACGTACAATTATTTTTCAGATGGTATTAAAAAGCTACCTCAAAAGCATATTGAATTTCTTCCAAGGCAGCTTGCTTTTTTATTATCTCATGACAAGGTCAGGTTTTTTCTTCAAGCTGTGGCGTCCGTCAATGAAACGAACCGTGCCTGATTTCGCACGCATTACTACAGATTGCGTTTCACCATAGCTTGCTTTAAATTGAACGCCTCGCAATAGCTCGCCGTCTGTTACGCCTGTTGCAGCAAAAATCGCATCGTCGCCTTTTACAAGGTCTTCCATAAGAAGAATCTTGTTGACGTCCAATCCCATTTTAATGCAACGCTCTAGTTCTGCCTCTTCCTGCGGAATCAGCTTTCCTTGAATTTCTCCACCTAAGCACTTCAGAGCTACTGCCGCAAGGACACCCTCTGGCGCACCGCCTGAGCCGAATAAAATATCCACTCCGGTAGAATCAAAAGCTGTATTTATAGCTCCGGCAACATCACCGTCATTTATCAGCTTAATACGTACGCCCATTTCACGCAGTTGGTGAATGATATGCTCATGACGAGGACGATTTAAAATTGTCGCCACTACATCTTCTATATCTTTATTCTTTGCTTTCGCAACAGCTTTCACATTATCAATCAATGGTGCATTAATGTCGATTTTACCGACTGCCTCCGGACCAACTGCAATTTTATCCATATACATATCCGGTGCATGAAGAAGATTTCCATGATCTGCAACTGCAATAACAGCCAAAGCATTCCAGCCGCCGGAAGCGACAATATTGGTTCCTTCCAACGGATCAACTGCTACGTCTACTCGTTGACCATAGCCTGTTCCAAGTTTCTCTCCGATGTATAGCATCGGAGCCTCGTCCATTTCTCCTTCACCGATAACAACTGTCCCCTTCATCGGCACAGTATCAAATACATTACGCATAGCCGTAGTTGCCGCGTCATCTGCTTCGTCTTTCTTCCCTCTACCCATCCAGCGAGCCGATGCTAAAGCAGCAGCCTCTGTCACGCGTACAAGTTCCATTGATAAGCTTCTCTCCAAATTGTGTCCCCTCCAACAGTCATTAAGTATGACATATTTGTTTATTTATTATAACACAATTGATTCAGAATAACTTATACAAACACTCATTTATGTGCTTTTCAGTTGACGAACCTCTTCTTCGGACATCTCTTCACGCCAAATCGTCGCACCCAAATCACTCAGTTTGTCCACAATCCGGCTATAACCGCGATCAATATGCTCTACCCCTGTAATCTCTGTCACACCCTCTGCCATTAAGCCCGCGACAATCAGTGCTGCTCCGGCTCTCAAATCACTCGCTTTCACTTTCGCACCCTGCAGTTGAACAGGTCCATTGACGATAGCAGAGCGTCCTTCCACCTTAATATTGGCATTCATTCGGCGCAATTCATCAATATGTTTGAAACGGGCACTATAAATAGTATCCGTAACAACGCTTGCCCCTGAAACTTTTGTCAACAAAGAGGTGAACGGCTGCTGCAGATCTGTGGCAAATCCGGGATAGACAAGTGTTTTCACATCGACTGCCTTCAATACATCGCTTCGCGGAATGTACACTTGATCATCTCTTGTTTCGATACTGACACCCATTTCACGAAGTTTGGCAATCAGCGACTCCAAATGCTGCGGAATGACATTATCAATTAAAATGCCATCTCCAACTGCCGTTGCCATGATCATAAAGGTGCCGGCTTCAATACGGTCCGGAATAATGGTATGACGGCAACCGCTCAAATTATCGACACCGTCAATGCGGATAACGTCCGTCCCTGCTCCTTTTATTTTCGCACCCATATTTGTCAACAATGTCGCAACATCGATAATTTCAGGTTCTTTTGCCGCATTTTCGATAATAGTGCGACCTTTGGCTCTGACAGCAGCAAGCATGATATTGATTGTTGCCCCAACACTCACGACATCCAAATAAATTCTGGCACCCCGCAGTTCTTCTGCTCGTAAATAGATAGCGCCTTGTTCATTTGTTACTTGAGCGCCCAATGCCTCAAATCCCTTTATATGTTGATCAATCGGTCTCGGTCCTAAATAACAGCCCCCCGGTAAACCGATAACTGCTTTTTTGAACCGTCCTAGCATCGCGCCCATCAAATAATAGGATGCGCGCAACTTCTTTACATTTCCATTCGGCAGTGGCATGGAAATCATCGAGCTCGGGTCAACAATCATCTCTTCGCCATCGAAGCTGACCCTTCCACCGATTTCCTCTAACAAATCCCTTAAAATGCCGACATCTGATATATCCGGCAAGCCTTCAATCGTTACAGGAGAATCAGCAAGGATAGTAGCCGGTATAAGTGCAACGGCACTATTTTTTGCTCCGCTTACCCTGATTGTCCCCTGTAAAGGATATCCGCCTGCGATTTTAAGCTTATCCATATAATACTCCCTTCGTTACAGCACCTTCATTTTCTGTTTGACCGATTAAAATGCGTCCCATTCATATATAACCATAAGCAAAGAGTAATTACTATATTTTACCATAAATTTTAGATAGAAGTTACTCTAGTATATATTTATTAGTTTACACAAAAAACGAAAAATCATGTAATGATATACAAAAAAAACAACCCGCTTCGTTCGTGATGTTTTCACAATTGAAGCGGGCTGAAGTCATAGTCTATTATTTGTGGAAATATTTATTTTTTCCCTTCCCAGTCCGCCAGGAAAGTCGCAATGCCTTTATCCGTTAACGGGTGGTTGAACAGCGACATCAGCACTTTGTAAGGAACTGTTGCAATATCAGCTCCATTTAAAGCTGCTTCTGTAATGTGAATCGGATTGCGGATGGAAGCCGCAATAATTTCTGTACTAATGTTGTGAATTGAAAAGATTTCTGCAATATCCGCGATCAATGCCACACCATTATGACCGATATCATCCAAACGTCCAAGGAACGGCGATACATAAGAAGCACCAGCTCTTGCGGCAAGCAGCGCCTGGTTAGCACTGAAAATCAGCGTAACATTCGTCTTAATGCCTTCTTTAGCAAAAACAGAAACAGCCTTTAAACCATCAGGAGTCATTGGAACCTTAACTGTCACATTCGGACTGATGGCTGCCAGTTCACGCCCCTCAACTACCATGCCCTCAAAATCTGTTGCAATGACCTCAGCGCTTACTGAACCACCGACAAGCTCGGTAATTTCTTTAATGCGATCATGAAATGAAACATTTTCTTTTGCCACTAAGGACGGATTTGTCGTAACCCCCGCAACAACACCTAACGCGTGAGCTTCTTTTATTTCATTAAAATTGGCAGTATCGATGAAAAATTTCATATGTTCGCAATCCCCTTTTTTTATATTTTTTTCCGACTTTTTCATTTAAAAATCAGATCGATATGTAGCTGTACTACTTAATGATAATAATAACCTGACTAAAAATTCAACCTTTTTATAAAACTGTCTAAAAAAAGATATCTTTTAGTTACCTTAATTACAAAACTATATCTTACTTACATATTGTTCACTTATTCACAAACTTACTTTAAGATAAATCTCGTTCTTAACAGTTTCAACGAACTTATGAATTTATAACACATCAATATGTGAACAATTTCACAATATAGGAGGATAATAATGAACCTTTTAGAAATTATCAAAACTACCGTTACGGATATGGAGATAATGGGAGCTATTTCATCTACTGTATTCATTATTCTGCTAGGTTTCTTCTTACGTAAGAAAGGGATCTTTTCTGCAGAAGTAGGAAAGCTTTTATCAAATGTTGTATTAACGGTTGCTTTACCAGCATTAGCTTTCAAAGCTTTTATGCAAGACATTGATTCAGAAACATTATCACAAGGTATGAATGTATTAATCTGGGGAATTTTGATTTACATCATTTTAATCTTTGTTTCTAAGCCTTTATTCATGCGTTACCAAGGCGACAAACAAGATACATTACGCGTTTTAACTATTTTCGGTTCAACAACATTCTTCGGTATTCCAATTGTAAGTGCTATTTACGGACCTGTTGGCGTAATGTTCAGCTCAATCTTTAACATCGGTTACCGTGTTTTCCTTTATTCATACGGCTACATCAAAATGAGCGGTTTGAAAATGGAATTAAAAAACATTAAGACAATGTTCTTAAATCCAATTGTTATTGCAACATTTGCTGGTTTATTCATCTGGTTATTCCAAGGTTACTTGCCTCAAGTATCAGTTACTGCTGCGGACGGAACGGTTGCACAATATGCATTTCTTCGTTTAGATCAAACAGCTACTTGGATTTTTAAACCAATGACATACCTAGCTAATCTTGCATCTCCACTTGCTTGGTTATCAATCGGTGCAACTCTTGGCGGAATCAGCTTTAAAGAAGCTGCTGCGGATAAAACATCTTGGTACTACAGCGCAATGAAAATCGCACTTGTGCCAGTTATCAATATCGCTTTACTTGCAATCCTGACAGCTACAAACATCTTACCAGTTAGCTTTGAAGCTCTTGCAACAATCGTCATTATGATGGCGACACCAACTGCTACAGTTGCGGCTGCTTATGCAATCAGCTTTGATAAAGATGCTGTTTTAGCGTCTAACGCATCCCTATTATCTACAATTACTGCCGTTATTATGATGCCGATTTGGATTGTCATCCTAGAGGTTATCAATAACACGGGCTTATTTTAAAACATATTTAGCATACACTGCTCTCTTCCATTAGAGAGCAGTGCATGTTTGTTATTTCTGATCATATTCAGCATGGAGTTCACTCTCCGTGCGAATACCAACAAGGTAAATTAATTATTGGGGGAAACATACATGTTAAAAATCGCTTGCTATGGCGTACGTCCTAACGAAATTTCATTTTTTAATGATTTAAATAAATACAACTTCGAGTTAACATTAATTGAAGATTTATTAACACACGAAAACATTGATACAGCTGCTTACCACGATGCGGTATTACTTCGCGGAAACTGTGTGGCCGATGCAATCAACATCGATAAAATGGCTGAATACGGCATCAAATATGTATTCACAAGAACAGTAGGCTTCAACCACATCGATTTAGAAGCTGCTGCAAAATACAATATGGAAGTGGCACGCGTTCCTTCTTATTCTCCGAACGCAATTGCTGAGCTTGCTTTAACATTAGCCATGATGCTTCTTCGCAACACAGCTTATACAACAAACAGAACAGCTTACAAGAACTTCATCGTTGACGCAACCATGTTCAGCAAAGAAATCCGCAACTGTACAGTAGGGATTATCGGAACTGGACGCATCGGTGTAACAGAAGCGAAACTATTCAAAGGCTTAGGCGCAAAAGTAATTGGTTATGATGTTTTCCAATCAGATTTCGCTAAGGAAGTTCTGGAATTCAAGGAAATGGACGAGCTATTAGCTGAAAGTGATATCGTAAGTCTTCACGTTCCTTACTTCCCAGGCCAAAATGACAAAATGATTAACGCTGAATTCCTTTCAAAAATGAAGAATGACGCAATCTTAATCAACACTGCACGCGGTGAATTACAAGATAATGAAGCTATTTTAGAAGCTTTACAAAACGATACTTTAGGCGCTTTCGGAACAGACGTATTCGCAAACGAAAAAGATATATTCTTCAAGAGCTTCCAACCATGGCAAGCACTTCCGGATGCAACAGTTCAACAATTAGTCGACATGTATCCTCGTGTATTAGTAACGCCTCACGTTGGCTCTAACACAGACGAAGCATTATCAAACATGATTGAAACAAGTTTTGATAACTTCAATGAAATTTTAACAACAGGCAAAACAGCAAACGCAGTTGAACTTCCAAAAGTGACTGTTAACGCATAATAACTATAAAAGAAAAGAGATTGTCGACATGGACAATCTCTTTTCTTTTATGTTCAATTATCGTTCATCTGTGAAATACAATTCGATATTCCTTGCATTTTCCTGTCTGCACCGAAACATCGTCAAAGGTCTGCCGACATTTCCATAACTGCAATAGGAAGTAATGACGCTTATTTTTTCTAAAAAGGAAAGATATTTTCGGATTGAAATTCTTGAAATACCGATTGTATTAACCAATTCCTCCGTTGAAAAATCAAGCCCGTTCTTCTGTTCAATATAATTCCAGATTTCTCTTAACGTATTTTTGGATAAACCCTTCGGCAACATTTCCAGAGCTGCCGTCTCTTGTTTCTTCAGCAATAATTGATCCAGTTCTTCCTGACTCAGCTTGCTGTTGCTGTCTTTACGAAGAAGATTCGTTTGTTTTTTATATTTAAAGAGCGCCTGTTCAAATCGGTCGAAACGAAAAGGTTTTATAATATAATCTACAGCTCCAAATTGAAAAGCTTTGTGAATCGTTCTCATATCAGAAGCTGCTGTTATAAAGATAACATCTATATCCTTTTGCATTTCACGAATTTTCGTAAGTAGCTGCATCCCTTCTGTTTCAGGCATAAAAATATCCAATAAAATAAGCTTCACATTATTCTTTTCAAGAAAGCTTATAGCCTCTTTTACTGAAGATGCTGTTCCTTTTAAATGATATCCATTTACTTGCTCTAGATAGCTTTTATTTATTTCCGAAACCATTGGATCATCATCAACTATGAGAACATCAATCACCATTTGCTCACCTCAACTTCACACAACACACATATATTTAGAATAAACG
The DNA here is from genome assembly GCA_051893475.1 of Bacillus sp. (in: firmicutes). Taxonomy (GTDB): domain Bacteria; phylum Bacillota; class Bacilli; order Bacillales; family DSM-1321; genus Bacillus_AD. The sequence continues at coordinate 31,146 of JBJFHH010000294.1, forward strand.
ATTTACCCCTCAAGTATTGTGGTAATTTTTTCAAGATATAGGGATTTGAACTGTAAATACCGTACCAGACCCAGGATTCGTTTGAATATCGATTTCACCGCGCAAACTT
>JBJFHH010000294.1:31354-73895 GCA_051893475.1 Bacillus sp. (in: firmicutes)
CTTTTTCATCTAATTCGTCGGTGAACTGACTGTTTTCGCTGATTTCAAATTCAATGTCGTGTTCACGCGCCTTGCTCAATTTGCCTAATAAAAAACCTGCTAAAATCGGATTTTGTATTCTTTGTAAAACAAAGCTTTTCTCCGATTCATGTTCTTCCACTAAATCTTGAATGTAGTGGTTCAAAGCATTATATTTCTTTAAATGAATCAAGCCAAGTATAACATGAAGCTTGTTCATAAATTCATGCGAATGTGCCCGAAGCGATTCGGAATACAGCTTCACGCCTGTCAGTTGCTCCGCCATTTGCCGTATTTCTGTTTTATCTCGAAATGTGCCGATTCCCCCGACAACTTCTCCATTTACGATAATCGGAAAACAGTTAACAAGGACCGAGCGCCCATACAGTATCTCCTCATAGCCGACTTCTGCTTGCCCCGTCTGCATGACTTTTTCAAATATCGGCATATACTCTCTAATTGTTTGATTGGTTATCCTTTCTTCTGTTACATTCATAAGCTTCAGCGCCTCCTGGTTGACCAGCGTGATCTCACCTTTCACATTAGCAGCCAATATCCCTTCCTTCACCGCTTCAATCATCGTATTCCGTTCTTCGAGCAACTGAGCAATCTCCTCAGGCTCCATATTCAGCAGCTTCTTTTTAATGAACTTACTGAGAATGAATGCCCCTGCCCCTCCGAACAGCAACGGAATCAAGGCACAAAGATAAATGACTCTCCGGCTTTGCTTCATTAATCCTTCAACGATATCAAGCGAAATACCAACTACAACAATACCGATTTGTTCTCCATCCTCATTCTTGACCGGCGTAAAAAATCGTAGCCCAATACCCAGCGGCCCCTCTTCTGTCGAAAAATACTCCTTACCTTTCAGAGCTGCCTGTGCATCAGCTCTGTTATAAAAGGAATTGCCTATCTCCTCCGTCAATGGGTGAGAATATCGGATTAAATCCATATTGAGAACAACGATGAAGCCGACATCTGTCAGCTCAATCATTTCATTGGCATATTCCTGAAGGCTGAGATCAATATAATCCTTTTGCAGCCCATCGATAACGGTTTGCGAATGGGCAGTCATTCTGGCGACATCCCTTATTTTCTCGGATAAATTCTCTTTCGTTTGATTGGATTCGTAGAGGCTGATAAAAATACTTGTAATCAGTATAGAAGTCAGTATAATGCCAAAAACAAGCAATAATATAAGTGTATGGAGTTTCAATGATTTTCTTTCTGCGCGGAAAGAATTTTTTGCCATTACGTTACTTCCTTTCGCGGATGCCGATCTATCATTAGTATTCATCACCCTGCGTATCTTCATTAGAAAAACCGTCACCGGTCCTTCTTTGTCTGGTGCAGGAATTTGACAGTCTTATGTACCTTTTTCTCCTCCTATTCATGAACGAGTACAACTCAACGAAGGAGCCATGCTCGGTGCAAGGTTAGACATATAAACAAAAGAAGATGACCCAAGTGCAAGACTGGAGTCATCTTCTCTATACGAATCATGTTAAAAGTGCATACTGCACTTAAGTATGATTTTATTTAATAATTAAGCTTTGTTGCTTGAACCGAATTCACGGATTTTGCCGATAACAGTCGCTTTAATTGCATCGCGGCCAGGTCCGATGAATTTACGTGGATCATAAACTTCAGCGTCAGCAGCTAACACTTCACGAACTTTTAATGCGAACGCAATTTGGTTCTCAGTGTTAACGTTGATTTTAGAAGTACCTAAAGAGATAGATTTTTTGATATCAGCTTCAGGGATACCAGTACCACCGTGTAATACTAATGGCATGTTTGTTAAGTTTTTGATTTCTTCCATTTCTTTGAAACCAAGGTTTGGTTCGCCTTTGTAAGGACCGTGAACTGAACCTAATGCTGGAGCAAGGCAGTCGATACCAGTTTTCTCAACTAGTTCTTTACATTCTTGAGCATCAGCATAGATAACGCCGTCAGCAACAACGTCATCTTCTTGTCCGCCTACAGTTCCTAATTCAGCTTCAACAGAAACACCTTTAGAGTGAGCGTAGTCAACAACTGCTTTAGTTGTTTCAACGTTTTCCTCGAACGGGTGGTGAGAAGCATCAATCATTACAGATGTGAAACCTGCATCGATTGCTTCTTTACATTTTTCGAATGAAGAACCATGGTCTAAGTGGATTGCCACTGGAACAGTGATTTTCATGTCTTCTAATAAACCTTGAACCATCATAACTACAGTTTTGAATCCGCCCATGTGACGAGCAGCACCTTCTGAAACTCCAAGGATAACAGGTGATTTTTCTTCTTCAGCAGCAGCAAGGATTGCTTGAGTCCACTCAAGGTTGTTGATGTTGAATTGACCTACTGCATATTTTCCTTCTAATGCTTTGTTAAGCATTTCAGTCATAGAAACTAAAGGCATTATATTTCCTCCTTATGTTGTAACGGTTCACACTATGTAAATCACAGTGCTTCCTTATACAATTTTCCCTTAAAAGTATGTAAAGTATACAGTTTATGTATACGAAGGGAATGACAATTATTTCACTTTCAAGAATACCAATTGTCATCATAATTCTCAAGGCAATCCCATGACGGGGGAATATTTTCCGTATAATTGTAACCAATCTTTGTCTAATGATAGACTTTTCCAAAAACTGCAAACGTATTCACTTCGCGTTCATCGGAATATACTTCTTGACGATACTTCGAATGTCATCGATATCGAAAGGCTTTGAAAAATGTGTCAGCGCACCGAGATCCTTTGCCTGCTGGATCATATCCAGTTCGCCGTATGCTGTCATAATGATGACAGAGATATCCTTATCATACTCTTTTAATCTTCGCAGTATTTCTATTCCATCCATCCCCGGAATTTTCATGTCGAGAAGCACGAGATCCAATTCATGTTCTTTCGCAATCCCAAGCGCCTGCGGACCGTTTGCCGCCTGAAAAGTTGTATAGCCTTCCTTCTGCAATACTTCATTTAATAAAATACGTATGCCGAATTGATCGTCTACAATTAAAATTTTTTGCCCCATGTCATCCCACATCCTTATTTATTGTATATGTCAGTCAGTTATTTATTGTAAGAATATTCTATTCTAAATGATTAAATCCTTCATTTCTTTCAAGAAAATAAACATTCGCATATACTTCGCCATTCTTATATAATGCTGATAGAATATGTATCAGCACTAAGATTCACTTTATAAAGGAGATAAAACTATGCTTAAAATCTTTTCAACTCAATTAAGCGGACTGTTTAAAGCCATTTCACAAGATGAATATGCGATAGAAGATGCAGCGCGTCTTCTGGCGCAAGCTGTCATCGGTGATGGCCATATTTATATACATGGTTTCAAAGAAATGAAAGGCGTTGTTGCTGAAGCGCTTGAAGGCACGGATGCTTTACCTCATTGTAAAGCAATGCCTGATATTGAACAAATATCAAGCGTTGATCGCGTACTGCTATTCACACGAAATAGTGATGATCAGGAAGCTCTTGCCCTTGCCGAGAAGTTAGAGGAACTGAACGTTCCCTTTATCGGTGTCTCAACTGTACATGACGAGATGAAGACAGGTCTTCACGATTTAGCTCATATCCATATTAACCTGAATGTGAAGCGCGGACTTGTTCCTACTGAAACAGGAGAACGAGTAGGCTACCCTTCCCTATTAGTTGCTCTATTCACGTATCACGGCATTCAGCTGACATTATCGGAACTGCTAGAAGAGATTGCTGATTAATAAACTTTTTACATCCTTATCTTTTAAAAAGAGCTGCCCTCGCCAGGGCAGCTCTTTACATCTATATAAACCTTATTTGCAGTTTTTTAATGAAGCTTCAACAAAATCACGGAATAATGGTTGCGGTTTTGTTGGTCTAGAGATAAATTCCGGATGGAATTGGCTCGCAACAAACCATGGGTGGTCTTTAATTTCCACGATTTCCACTAAACGCCCATCTAAGCTAGTTCCCGAGAAGACAAAACCCTTTTCTTCCATTTCTTGACGGAAGTGATTATTGAACTCATAACGATGACGGTGACGCTCGTACACGACTTCGTCGTTGTATGCATCCATTGCCTTAGTGCCTTCGACTAATTTACATGGATATAAACCAAGACGAAGCGTTCCGCCTAAATCCTCCACATCTTTTTGTTCAGGAAGCAAGTCGATAATTGGGTATTTCGTATTTGGATCTAACTCTGAAGAATGCGCTCCTTCAAGTCCTAATACGTTACGAGCATATTCGATTGTCGCTAATTGCATACCTAAGCAAATACCTAGGAAAGGCACTTTGTTTTCACGCGCATATTGAATCGCTGTAATTTTACCTTCAACACCACGGTCACCAAAACCACCAGGTACAAGGATACCGTCAGCATCTTTCAGTAATTCTGCTACATTTTCAGGTGTTACTGTTTCTGAGTTGATCCAGTCGATATCGATATCCGCATCGAATGCATAACCTGCATGTTTTAATGCTTCCGCTACAGAAAGATAGGCATCTTGAAGCTCAACATATTTACCTACTAAAGCGATTTTTGTTGTTTTAGACAGGTTCAATACTTTCTCTACAAGTTGCTTCCATTCTGTCATGTCCGCTTCTTTGCATTTCAGTTTCAAGTGATCGCAAACGATTTGGTCTAAATGCTGCTCTTGAAGCGCTAATGGTACAGAGTATAAAGTATCTGCATCGCGGCACTCGATGACAGCATTTTTGTCGATATCACAGAATAACGCGATTTTATCTTTCATATCTTGAGAGATTGGCATTTCTGTACGTACAACAATAACGTTTGGCTGAATACCTAAGCTTCTTAATTCTTTTACACTATGTTGAGTCGGTTTTGTTTTCATTTCGCCGGCTGCTTTAATGTATGGCACTAATGTACAGTGCAGGTAAAGTACGTTTTCTTGGCCGATATCACTCTTAATTTGACGAATCGCTTCAAGGAACGGAAGTGATTCGATATCACCTACTGTACCGCCGATTTCCGTGATGACAACATCTGCATTTGTTTCGCTGCCGGCACGAAGTACGCGCTCTTTAATTTCGTTTGTAATGTGCGGAATTACTTGAACTGTACCGCCTAAATAATCTCCGCGACGCTCTTTGCGAAGAACCGTAGAATAGACTCTTCCTGAAGTTACGTTGCTTAATTTGCTTAAGTTAATATCAATGAAGCGCTCATAGTGCCCTAAGTCAAGGTCAGTCTCAGCACCGTCATCTGTTACGAAAACTTCACCGTGTTGGTATGGACTCATTGTTCCTGGGTCCACGTTAATATACGGGTCAAATTTTTGGATTGTTACACTTAATCCTCTGTTTTTCAAAAGTCTTCCTAAAGATGCAGCAGTGATTCCTTTTCCTAATGAAGATACTACACCGCCTGTTACAAAAATGTATTTAGTCACTTTTCTTCCCCCTCTATGGTTATGTTTACTTTGAAATCGCATGGCAAAATTTCTTACTTCTGATCAGCACTGCTGAATGAAAGGGGTATGCATTTTCTTCCATATAATTAATTCTTACGCAACAGCCTATGTTTATAGTTTTTCTGCATATTGCTAAAGAATACAATAAAGTTTTGGTGAAAAACAAAAAACGCTCCTCTTACAATTAAGTAAGGGAGCGGCATATTTATCATTTCGTCCTTCTTTAAGGAGCCCAAAAATGATTCTACAAATTTCAGCGTCAAAAGTCAAGACATTTACAAAAGGTCATCCTCTTCGTCTTCATCCAACTCTTCTTCATCGGCAAGTTCAAAGTCATCTTCAAGGATTTCATCTTCATCCAAATCCTCATCTTCGTCTTCATCGAGATCAAGAATATCCTCTTCTTCATCGACTAAATCTTCATCTTCGCTGTCATCGAATTCATCGATTTCATCCATATCCAAATCATCGAAGTCTTCTTCAACAACTTTTTTTCCTTTTTTCTTCTTCGGTTTAACCGGATTGATCAATTCATCTTCCACTTGGTCGATTGGATACCAATCTTTTAGGCCCCAACGGTTTTCGCCTACTGTATTGAAACGGCCGTCAACGTTCAGATCCGTGTAAAATTGTGCGATTCGCTGTTGAATCTCAATTGTTGATAATCCTTGAAGTTCAGCAATTTTTTGTACAAGATCACTGAAAGCAATCGCTTGCTTATTGTTGTGATCATCTGACAGAATTTCAAAAGCAACTTCAATTAAGGACATTTCCTTGATTTCTTCTTGTGTATATTGATTTAAGCTCAATATCGGCACTTCCTTTCATATCAAAAAGCAAAATATGTATAAATTCAATACTTTGCTAACATTTTCTATATACTATATTTCATTATAAACAATACAAATACCTTTATGCTAGTTCAAACTTTACCCACAAAATGTTTTCGCATTCTCAGTCTGTCATTTAGTTTTTTTCCACTCTCTCAAAGCAAAATATATAGCGGTAACTGAAATAATAAAATAACCTACAGCACCAAACTGCTTTTGATACAAAAAGCGAAACAGAAATGCAAAGCTACAAATTGCTAAAACAATGACGAAAGTCTTTATTTTCATAGCTTCAACTCCAAAAAACAATTTTACTCTAAGAATAACATTTTAACCTTAAAAGATACTTATTATAAAGTTTTTTTCAGAAGAAAAGAGGTTAGCCTTACTATACAATACTAAAGGCAACCTCTACTACACTTATTTTGGCCGATTATACGCTTTCATACACAAAAAGATTTCAGACACTTACATATTCCGTCTATATTGGCCGCCTACTTCATAAAGAGCGTGCGTAATTTGTCCCAGACTAGCCACACGAACACATTCCATTAATTGCGCAAAAATATTTTGGCCATTCAATGCGGCATCCTTCAGCTTTGTTAAAGCTTGACTCGCTTCCTCATTATGTTGTTCCTGAAAACGGCGCAGCTCGAGAATTTGCCCTTCTTTTTCTTCGTATGGCGCACGTGCCAGTTCCATATTATCTACCTCTTCCTCTGAAGGAGGGTTCGGATTGAGATACGTATTAACGCCGATAATCGGTAGCTCCCCTGAATGCTTTTTCATCTCGTAATGCATCGATTCATCCTGGATTTTGCCGCGCTGGTATTGTGTTTCCATCGCTCCGAGCACACCGCCTCGGTCATCGATTCTCTCGAATTCTCTCAACACCGCTTCTTCGACTAAATCTGTCAGCTCTTCTATGATAAATGATCCTTGCAACGGATTTTCATTTTTCGTTAATCCATGCTCTTTTGTAATAATCATCTGTATCGCCATCGCTCTTCGGACAGATTCCTCAGTAGGAGTGGTAATCGCTTCATCATAGGCATTTGTATGCAAAGAGTTACAGTTATCGTGGAGAGCCATTAATGCCTGCAGTGTGGTGCGTATATCGTTAAAATCAATTTCTTGAGCATGAAGCGAGCGACCTGAAGTTTGTACATGATATTTCAGCTTCTGACTACGCTCATTGGCTCCATATTTATTTTTCATGACTGTCGCCCAAATTCGGCGTGCGACACGACCGATTACGCTATACTCAGGGTCCAGCCCATTCGAGAAGAAGAACGAGAGATTAGGCGCGAAGTCGTCAATGTGCATGCCTCGGCTCAAGTAATATTCCACATACGTAAAACCATTTGATAACGTGAATGCCAGCTGAGATATCGGATTTGCCCCGGCCTCGGCAATATGATAGCCCGAAATGGATACAGAGTAATAATTTCTTACCCGATTTTGAATAAAGTATTCCTGAATATCCCCCATCATCCGCAAAGCAAATTCCGTCGAGAAAATACATGTATTTTGACCTTGATCTTCTTTTAAAATATCGGCTTGAACAGTTCCTCGCACAGTTTGCAGCGTATAATTTCTAACTTCCTCTTGCTCTTCCGCTGTGAGCGGTCTGCTCAGCTGTTCGCTCTTTTTAACGAGTTGCTGCTCAATCGCTGTGTTCAAAAACATCGCCAATATAATTGGAGCAGGACCGTTAATTGTCATCGAAACGGATGTCGACGGGTGACAAAGATCAAAACCGTCATATAATTTTTGCATATCATCTAGCGTACATACATTAACGCCACTTTCGCCAATTTTCCCGAAAATATCAGGACGATAATCCGGATCCTCACCATAAAGCGTAACGGAGTCAAAGGCTGTACTTAATCGTTTCGCATCATCATCCTTTGATAAATAATGAAAGCGTCTGTTTGTTTTTTCCGGAGAACCTTCTCCCGCGAATTGCCGTTTCGGGTCTTCTCCTTCTCGTTTGAACGGAAACACCCCGGCGGTGAATGGAAAGGCTCCCGGCACATTTTCTTGATATACCCATAACAAAATGTCTCCAAGATCTCTGTATTTCGGTAAAGAAATCTTTGGAATCATTAGACCGGAAAGACTTTTCGTTTTCAATTCCGTCTTAATTTCCTTTTCTCTTATAACAGTCACAAGCTGTTCTTGGCTATATTTCTGTTTAAAATTCTCCCAATTTCCTAGAATACTTTTCGATTCTTCCGTCAGCTGGTTCTCGATTTCATTGCGTATCTTTTGCATCGACATAACAAGCGGTTCATTTTGTTCTGTTTTCAAAATTTCCTGCAACGCTCCCTCCACCTGATACAGACGACTGGCAATTGCCGCTTGCTGCTCCGCCTTTTCCTTATATTGGTGGACCGTATCAGCAATTTCACGCAAATAATAGCGGCGGTCATTCGGAATAATCACATTTTGTTTTTCTACCACACCTATTTTTGAGAAAGATGTCGTCCATTGAACATTGGCTGTCTTATTGAGTCTTTCAATTAAAGCGGCAAATAACTGGTTCGTTCCGATATCATTGAATTGGCTGGCGATAGTTCCATACACCGGCATATCTGCATAGTCTTGATCAAATAGCCCCCTGTTACGCTGATATTGCTTTTGCACCTGTCTGAGCGCATCCTCCGAGCCTTTTCTTTCAAATTTATTAATAACCACCAAATCGGCATAATCGAGCATATCGATTTTCTCAAGCTGCGAAGGAGCGCCGAATTCGCTCGTCATCACATATAAGGACATGTCACATAGTTCTGCAATCGCCGCATCACCTTGACCGATTCCAGACGTCTCGACAATAATCAAGTCAAATTTTGCCGCTTTCACAACGGAAATGGCGTCCTTGAGCGCTAATGAAATTTCGCTGCGTGAAGAGCGGGTTGCCAAACTTCTCATATACACCCTATCTGTGAATATCGAATTCATGCGGATCCGGTCACCTAATAAAGCTCCTCCTGTTTTTTGCTTCGTCGGGTCTACTGATAACACGGCGACACGTGTTCCAGGAATTTCGCGAAGGAAACGGCGAATAAGTTCATCAGTCAAAGAACTTTTTCCGGCCCCTCCCGTTCCTGTAATACCGACCACAGGAACCGGTGTCTCGATTTTTTTCAATTCCGTCAGAAAATCCCCCCTGTCAAATTCCGGTTTCTCTACTTCATTTTCCACTGCTGTAATCATTTTCGATACAGTCAGAAAGTCTCCACCCGGAAGATGCTGAAGCAAGCCGGAAACATCCTCTTCAGCCACTTGCGCTTCACATTCCTGAATCATAATATTAATCATGCCCTGCAAACTATGCTTCCTGCCATCATCCGGCGAGAAAATCCGGGCAATTCCGTATTCATGAAGCTCTTTGATTTCTTTCGGAATGATGACACCGCCGCCGCCGCCGTATATGCGAATATGACCTGCGCCCTTTTCCTGAAGCAAATCATACATGTATTTGAAATATTCTACATGTCCTCCTTGATATGAAGACACGGCAATACCTTGTACATCCTCCTGAATCGCCGCATTTACAATTTCTTCAACCGAACGATTATGCCCTAAATGAATAACCTCCGCGCCGCTGCTTTGAAGAATTCTTCTCATTATGTTAATAGAGGCGTCATGACCATCAAATAAACTCGATGCTGTAATGAAACGTAGATGTTTTTTCGCATTATAAACATGTACCATATTCATTTTCTTCCTCCTCTTACATCATTCATCTATTTTCTTTCAAACTCATCATAATCAGGCTTGTTTGGATTTCAATATACTGCTCAAGCGAATACAATTTTTGCAGCGCCCAGCGCCTAAAGCCCCACGCTTGACCTTGCACAAAAATATTATGGGCAGCCATTTTGATTTGCTCATCCGTCAAATCCAGTTCTCCGTTGCTTTTGCACTTCACAAGCAGCCTCTCAAACATCGCAACCATATCGATTTCTTTGTTCAGCACATACGGTAATGCATCTTTTGACAGTGTTTTCGCTTCCTGATACATCACAAGCACCTCATCTTGCATTTCATCAATAACCTTGAAGTAATTGGCGATGCCCATTTTCAGACTTATGACTGTCCCTTCGGCATCACCCAGCTCTTTCTCGAGCCGCTCCTTTACCTCATCATATATGCTGTCACATACTAAATAGAGAACATCCTCTTTCGTTCGGATATATTCATAAAGAGTGCCGATGCTGAAGCCGGACGCTTTGGCGATTTCCCTTGTTGTCGTGCGGTGATAGCCCTTTTCTTTAAATAGTGTAACCGCTCCTTTAATCATTTGATTACGCCTCATTTTAATCAGATGCTCATCCTTCACCGAAGCATGAACTTGCTTTTTGTCCATTTAGCTTCACCTCTTTTCTGTATGAAAATAAGCCTTCAGAGATGCCGCTAAGGATTTTTTTTAAGGTAAAATGGTAAAAATCCGAGACATTCTCCGAAGGCTTTTTAATACTAATTGATCAGTCTTTCGTAATCATTCTTGAAATAACCAGCTTTTGGATCTCTTGTGTTCCTTCATAAATTTGTGTAATTTTTGCATCCCTCATATAACGTTCAACCGGATAGTCTTTCGTGTAGCCGTAACCACCGAAAACTTGCACCGCTTCTGTCGTCACCTTCATCGCTGTATCGCCGGCAAACAACTTCGACATTGCCGACTCTTTTCCGTACGGCAATCCTTCTGATTCGAGCCAAGCGGCCTGATACGTCAACAGGCGGGCAGCTTCGACACTTGTCGCCATTTCTGCCAGCTTAAAGCCGATTCCTTGCTGCGCAGCAATCGGTTTTCCGAATTGAACGCGCTCTTTTGCATAATCAACCGCTGCATCAAGCGCCCCTTGTGCGATGCCGACCGCTTGAGCGGCAATACCGTTTCTTCCACCATCCAGTGTCATCATTGCAACTTTGAAGCCTTCCCCTTCTTCACCGAGCAGATTATCTTTCGGAATAAGACAGTTATCAAAAATAATCTCTGTCGTTGGTGATGAACGAATGCCCATCTTCTGTTCTTTCTTACCTACGCTGAAACCAGGCGTCGTGCTTTCCACGATAAAGGCGCTCGTTCCCTTCTTGGATTCCGGATCCGTCACAGCAAACACAACATAAATATCAGCAACACCGCCGTTTGTAATGAATATCTTCGACCCGTTCAATACATAATGATCGCCTTCCAACCTTGCAGTTGTGCGCATTCCTCCGGCATCTGAACCGGAACCTGGCTCAGTCAGACCATAGGCACCAATCTTTTCCCCTTGAGCCATCGGACGCAAATATTTTTGCTTCTGCTCTTCTGTTCCAAATGTATAAATCGGCCATCCAGCTAAGGAAGTATGGGCAGAAAGTGTAACTCCTGTTGAGGCACAAACTCTGGACAGCTCTTCAACCGCGATACAGTATGCCAAATAGTCGCTGCCGATTCCGCCGTATTGCTCCGGCCAAGGAATGCCTGTCAAACCAAGCTCCGCCATCTTCTTGAAAATCTCGATATCAAAGCGCTCTTCTTCGTCTCTTTCTGCAGCTGTCGGCGCTACTTCATTGCGTGCAAAATCTCTTACCATCTTACGAATCATTTCATGCTCTTCCGTTAATCGAAAATTCATCCTAATCCCCATCCCTTTTCTGTTTAATTGGTTAGATGCTTACTGATTACTATTTTTTGAATTTCGCTTGTTCCTTCATATATTTCAGTCACTTTTGCATCACGGAAATATCGTTCAACAGGGTATTCCTTCGTATAGCCATATCCTCCGAAAATTTGAACGGCTTCAATTGCGACTTCCATTGCTGTTTTCGAAGCAAATAATTTGGCCATTGAAGCTTCTTTCCCGCACGGAATGCCTTGTTCATGCATATGAGCAGCCCGGTAAACAAGCAACCTTGCCGCTTCAATATGTGTCGCCATCTCTGCCAACTTAAAGCCGATTCCTTGCTGCGTTGCAATCGGCTTTCCGAACTGCATACGCTCCTTGCTGTAAGCAACGGCCTGTTCAAAGGCGCCTTCCGCAATGCCCAAGCTTTGTGCCGCAATGCCGATTCGCCCTGTGTCCAAATTAGCCATCGCAATCTTGAAGCCTTCCCCTTCTTCTCCGAGCAAATTTTCTTTCGGCACTTTCATTTGTTCGAAAGTGATGGCTACTGTTCGGGAACCGTTCATTCCCATTTTGTGCTCATCTTTTCCAACTACAAGCCCCGGCGTATCTTTCTCTACAATAAAAGCGCTGATTCCTCTGCTTCCGAGTTCTGGATTGGTTGAAGCAAACACAATGTATACATCTGCTTCTCCACCGTTGGTTATGAAAATCTTTGAGCCATTAATAACGTAGTGTCCGTCTTGCCAGACTGCACGTGATTTCAAATTTGCCGCATCCGAACCGGCACTCGGTTCCGTTAAGCAAAATGCTCCTAAATATTCGCCTGAAGCCAGCTTTGGAACATATTTATTTTTTTGGGCTTCTGTTCCGAAATAAAGAATCGGATTCGTACCGACGGACGTATGTACCGACAAAATGACACCCAATGTCGGACTTACCTTCGATAGTTCATGAATGGCAATGATATAAGAAACCATATCCATCTCGGACCCGCCGTATTTTTCCGGAATCGGTATTCCCATTATGCCGAGCTCTCCCATTTTCTGGAGTGAATCACGAGGAAACTCACCTTGTTCCATTTGCTCAACAAAGCCCTTCACTTCATTTTGAGCAAAATCTCGGACCATTTGCTGCATCATCTTTTGCTCTTCATTCAATTGCAGATTCATACAATCCCCCCAAAACCGTCCGAGTTCACCCAAAAGTTGGCATGCCGAACTTATTGGTATTCATAAAAGCCTTTGCCGGACTTCTTACCAAGCCAGCCGGCCTTCACATATTTACGCAAAAGCGGACAAGGACGGTACTTGTCATCACCGAAGCCCTCATGAAGCGTTTCCATAATGTATAAACAAGTATCTAATCCAATAAAATCAGCTAGTGTGAGCGGGCCCATCGGATGATTCATCCCAAGCTTCATGACATCATCAATCGCTTCTTTAGAAGCTACACCTTCATATAATGTATAAACAGCTTCATTAATCATTGGCATTAATATTCGATTGGATACAAATCCCGGATAGTCATTGACTTCCACTGGTGTTTTGCCAAGAGAGTTCGATAAATCTTCAATTGTCTTATACACTTCATCTGTCGTTGCCAGTCCTCTAATAATCTCCACCAGTTTCATAACCGGAACAGGATTCATGAAATGCATGCCAATCACTTTATCCGGTCTTGCTGTTACAGCTGCAATTTCCGTAATTGGCAAAGCAGATGTATTTGTTGCCAATATTGTGTGAGGCTGCGCTATTTGATCAAGTTCAGCAAACAACTTGCTTTTAATCTCCATATTCTCGATTGCTGCTTCGATTACTAAATCAACCTTTGCAGCGTTTTGCAATTCTGTGGAAGGAGATATGTTTGCTAAGATCCTCTCTTGCGCTTCCTTTGTTAACTTGCCTTTATCAACTTGACGGGACACATTTTTCGCAATGACAGAAATTCCTTTTTCTACGAATTCCGCTTTTAAATCATGCAGATAAACGGAATAGCCGGATGCTGCAAATACTTGAGCAATCCCCGAGCCCATTTGACCTGCGCCAATTACCATTACTTGTGAAATCACCATCTCTTTATCCCCCTTCTATGAATTTACGCTTTTGGAACCTCTATCATAATCGCATCACCTTGACCTCCTCCGCTGCAGATTGCAGCGATTCCGATGCCTCCCCCTCTTCTTTTCAGTTCATACATAAGTGTCAAAATAATGCGTGTGCCGCTTGCGCCAATCGGATGACCAAGTGCAACTGCCCCGCCGTTCACATTGACTTTATCAGGGTCAATTTCGGCAATCTTCATGCTAGCCAGCGCAACTGCCGCAAAAGCTTCATTTATTTCAAACAAATCAATTTCCTCGACTGTTTTCCCTGTCTTTTCAAGTAATTTATTAATAACCAATCCAGGTGTTTTCGGAAAATCCTTCGATTCGATTGCGAGCTCAGCATGGCCGATAATGTAAGCCAATGGCGTCAGTCCATCCTTTTTCGCTTTCTCCTCGCTTACGAGAACAAGCGCAGCTGCTCCGTCATTTACACCTGGCGCATTACCAGCTGTGATCGTTCCTGGTCCGAATGCCGGTTTTAAGGCCGACAGTTTTTCAAGCGTCGTATCTTTTCGCGGTGATTCATCATTAGCAACAATTACTGGCTGTCCCTTTCTTTGCGGAACTTCGACAGCAACAATCTCCTCTGCCAGTCTGCCAGATTCGATTGCTTCGATTGCCAATTGGTGACTGCGGTACGACCACTCATCCTGCACTTCTCTGCTCAACTTGAATTCCTCTGCCGTTCCGTTTCCGAATGTGCCCATTGAAGCTCCTGTGAAGCTGCACGTCAGGCCGTCATATTGCATTAAATCAAGAACATTGGATTGCCCCATGCGAATTCCCCATCTGGCATCCGGGAGAATGTATGGAGCGTTGCTCATTGATTCCATCCCGCCGGCAACTATGACTTCTTCTTCGCCAGCCTTAATGAAAAGGTCTGCTAAAGTTACACTTCTCATGCCTGATGCACAAACTTTATTGATCGTTTCCGTTTTGACATCCCACGGTAAATCAGCTTTTCTCGATGCTTGCCTTGAAGGTATTTGACCTTGTCCTCCTTGAAGAACAGTTCCCATAATTACCTCGCCGACTTGTGATGCTTCAACATCAGCTCGCTTCAAAGCCTCTTTAATGACGATGCCGCCAAGATCGGAAGCAGAAAGCGTCTTCAAGCTTCCACCCAATTTACCAATTGGCGTTCTAGCACCGCCGACGATTGCCGTTTTCCCCATATCCCTCATCCCTTCTTATTCGACTGAATGTTCAGACTAAACCGAGCGCAACCATACGCTATTGACCGAACGCTCGCTCAATGCCGCTTTACAAGAAAGGGGTGCCATGGTACAGCCCCCCATATTCTCCAGCAAAAAGCAGCTTTCAAAATCCATTTATTCTCAATTCGATTTTACATGTAATTGCATAAAAAATACAATATTTTTATTTTTTTACAATTCAAGAAGCTTCCTGAACAATTTCGCCGACAACCGCTCTCTCAAGAATCTCGGCTACATCATACGTTTGAACGGATTCTTCAACTTCTTTCGCCTTCGTTCCATCTGAAAGCATCGTTAAGCAATACGGACAACCCGAGCTAATGACTGACGGATTTACTACCAGTGCTTGTTCCGTTCTGGCAACATTAATGCGGTGACCTGTTTCTTCTTCCATCCACATTAAACCGCCTCCAGCTCCGCAGCACATACCTGTTTCGCGATTTCTTTCCATTTCAATTAGCTTGACACCGGAAATAGCTTTCAAAATATCGCGTGGCGGATCATACACTTCATTGTAGCGTCCTAAATAACAAGAATCATGGAACGTAATTGTCTCATTCACTTCATACTTCGGCTTCAACCGGCCTTCCTTCACAAGCTGTGCAAGCAATTCTGTATGATGATACACTTCCGCTTCCAGACCGAAATCCGGATATTCATTTTTGAAAATATTATAGGCATGCGGATCAATTGTAACGATTTTCTTTATTTCTTCTTTTTCAAATTCAGCAATATTATTGGCAGCCAGCTCCTGGAAGACAAATTCATTGCCCAGACGTCTTGCAGTATCGCCTGAGTTCTTTTCTTTATTGCCAAGAATGGCAAATTTGACCCCGGCTTCATTCAGCAGTTTAGCAAATGATAACGCAATTTTCTGGCTTCTATTATCATAAGAGCCCATTGAGCCGACCCAGAATAAATATTCGAATTCCTCTCCTGCTTTTTTCATTTCTTTAACAGTCGGAATCGTGACATCCGAACGTAATTCACGCCAGCTTTCACGTTCTTTTCTGTTCAGCCCCCACGGATTTCCTTGACGTTCGATATTTTGCATCGCACGTTGCGCATCCGGATCCATCTTTCCTTCCGTCAGCACTAAATAACGGCGGAGATCAATAATTTTATCAACATGCTCATTCATAACCGGACATTGATCCTCACAGTTACGGCATGTCGTACAACCCCAAATCTCTTCTTCTGTAATGACTTCCCCAATCAGGCTAGGGTTGTACAAAGAAGATGCTGCCTGCTCCTCTGCACCTTGACCCGCTGCAGCCAAAGCCAGCTGATTTCCTTTCGCGTTAGAGAAAATAAAGCCCGGAACCCAAGGCTGCTGTTTCGTAACAACTGCACCCTTTTCCGTCAAATGATCTCGAAGCTTCAAAATCAAATCCATCGGCGACAGCATTTTTCCTGTTCCGGTTGCCGGGCACATATTTGTGCATCGACCGCATTCCACGCAGGCATATAAATCAATTAATTGTGTTTGCGTGAAATCTTCAATTTTGCCGACACCGAATGATTCCTGCGTTTCATCTTCAAAATCAACCTTCGACAGTTTTCCAGGATTGGAAAGTCTATGGAAATACACATTGACCGGTCCTGCAATCAAATGTGCGTGCTTTGACTGTGGTACATACACTAGGAATGTAAATATTACAATTGTATGAATCCACCAAGAAATGTAGAAAAGAACAATGGCCGCCGTTTCACTGATACCGCCAAAAAGCAGTGCAACTACGGAAGCAACAGGCTCAAAAACCGTCGCTTCATGACCATGCCAAATCATCGCCATTCCGTTTCCGAATAGTACAGATAGCATTAAGCTTCCGATGAAAATAAGGACTAATCCTGATTTGAAACCTCTTTTTAAACGAACAAGCTTTTCGACGTAACGTCTGTAAAACGCCCAGAAAACCGCAATCAAAATGACGAAAGTGACAATTTCCTGAAATAAAGTGAATGCCGGATACAATGGACCTAGCGGTAAATGTGCACCCGGGTAGATTCCTTTAATAATAAAATCAAGGGCTCCAAATTGTACGAGAATGAAGCCATAGAAAAACATGACATGCATAATTCCGCTTTTCTTATCTTTCAACAGCTTCTTTTGCCCAAAAACATTCTCTCGAAGCAGGCTGATTCGTTCCTTCACGCGGTTATCAAATTCAACCTTCTTGCCGAGCTTGATGTAACTGATTCTTGTTTTGATTAAATATACAAATAAGCCAAGCGCGTATACTGTCACTAATAGAAATGCTATTAAGTTGACCCACAATAATCCGTCCATCCTTTTGTCCCTCCCCCTATTTAGTCAGGCGCTGTTAAAAGGTAATCTTAACAGAACCTTATGTAAAAAAATTACATCCACACCTTATCTTACTATGAATATTTTGGGTATTCTATCATTTTTTGTTATTTATATTGTAATTATGAATGAGTGTTCAGTCAACAAGATTATATTTTTCGAGAAAACGCATACATAAACCGATTTTATTGAAGGATTCTAAAAGAAGAGCGATTTTGCCAGAAAGGAGCTTTTGTCATGAAAGTAATCATCGTTGTTAATATTATTATCTTGTTGATTATCTGGCTGTCCGTTGATTTTCACTTTGGCCGAAAAGCGCATAGAGCAGCCGTAAAGAAAATAAGCTTCCCGGAAAGACAAAGCGACTTTGAGCTTTTCACAAACGGAAAAGCGCTGATGAAACAACTTTTTCATGATTTGCAAAAAGCGAAACACTTCATTCACATTCAATTTTATATCGTAAAAAATGACAAAATCAGCATGCAGTTTTCCAATCTGCTGAAGAAAAAAGCGGAGCAAGGCATAGAGGTGCGCCTTCTCCTTGATCGGGTCGGAAGCTCTTCTTTTCCCATCAATATAAGAGATGAATTAAAGAAGAGCGGAGTGAAGTTCTTCTACAGTAGTCAGCCGAAAATGCCTTTTCTTTTTTATAGCCTCCAAAGGCGCAATCACCGCAAAATTTGTATCATCGACGGAGAAATCGGTTATATCGGCGGCTTCAATATCGGTAAAGAATACATAGGTGGCAATCAAAAGTTAAGCCCGTGGCATGACTATCATCTGCGTCTTAAAGGTGAAGGTGTTCAGGATATCGAAGGTGTTTTTCTGGAAGATTGGCGCCGATCATCAGGTGAGGAGCTCCTTTATAAAGAGGTTTATATTAAGCCCCTTCCTCAAGGCCAATTCCGGCACCGTTTCCTTCTATCGGACGGCGCTTTTTTAGAAGAAGAATATCTTGCTTTATTTAAGAGTGCCAAAAAAATGATTACTATCGCTTCACCTTACTTCATCCCGTCCGATAAACTATTACAGCAACTATTATCCTGTCTGCAGCGCGGGGTTTCTGTGAGAATCATCGTTCCATTCAATTCCGATCACTTTCTCATTAAGGAAGCCTCCTATCGCAGCTTCCGCATGTTAATTCCGAAGGGTGCACAAATTTTCCAATATGAGAAAGGTTTCTTTCACGGCAAATATATACTAATTGATCAAACAATCGCCGATATCGGAACAGCCAACTTTGATCAGCGCAGCCTGTTTTTAAATAGTGAAATCAATTGCTATATATACGACAATCATTTCATTCAAATGATGCTGAAAGAAGTACATAACGATATTGAAAACAGTCAGCTTCTATCGCTAAGCGACTTGGAAGACCTCGGCTTATGGAATCATCTGAAAGAATGGACAGCTGCTCGCCTTTCATACTTTCTATAAAAAACAGAGGAGGCGCATATGAGAATAAGACTTGGCTATGTTTCGACCGCTATTACTTTATTCAATGGATCGCCATCAAAAACAATGACTTTTAAAACCTACTCGCAATTGCCGAAGGAAGAAAGAGAAGAAAAGCTCAAAGCGATAACGGCACAAAACATCGCTAATACAATGAGAATTTTATATTTCAATGCTGCCCATGAAATCGAGTTGTATCGTCTATCGAGCTCCATCGTGCCGCTTGCCACACATCCTGATACTATGTGGGATTTTGTCGCTCCATTTCGAAAAGAGTGGCAGGAGCTCGGTCAATTTATTAAAAAAATGAAGATGCGTGTCAGCTTCCATCCAAATCAATTTACTTTGTTCACGAGTCCGCGTGCGGAAGTGACGGCCAGTGCTGTCGGAGATATGGTCTATCATTACCGGATGTTGGAGGCAATGGGTGTGGAGAAAGAGTCATATATCAATATTCACATCGGCGGCGCATATGGAGATAAACCAGCAACTATTGATCGTTTTCACAAGCAACTAAAACAGCTCCCTTCTCCTATAAAAAAACAAATGACCCTGGAAAATGACGATAAAACGTATAACGCTGCTGAAACGCTGAAGGCATGCGAGCAAGAAAATATCCCGTTTGTATTTGACTATCATCACCATATGGCGAATCTTTGCGAAGAACCATTGAAAGAGCTAATGCCACGAATTTTTGCCACATGGGAGCATACCGGACTGCCGCCGAAAATGCATATCTCCTCCCCGAAGTCGGATACTGCGTTTCGCTCGCATGCTGATTTTGTAGATGCAGAATTCATTTCCCCTCTTCTGACGATTTTGAAAGAAATGAAGCGCGACACTGATTTTATGATAGAAGCGAAAAGCAAGGATCAGGCGATGCTGCAGCTCGTAAACGACCTCGCCAAGCTGCGAGGAGTGAAACAAATAGGCGGAGCTTCATTATATATAAAATAAAAAAGAGGTTTGCAAGATATCTCGCAAACCTCTTTTTTATTACATTTTTTCAGGTGCAGATACGCCAATTAGCGTCAATGCATTGCGCAGTGTAATACCGACAGCTTGAATAAGCGCCAGTCTTGCTTTTGTACGTTCGATATTGTCTTTGTCCAATACTTTTTCGGCATTGTAGAAGCTATGGAATGTTGAAGCCAAATCGAAAATATAGTTTGTTACACGGTGAGGAAGACGTTTCTTCGCTGCTTCCGCAACTGCCAGCGGGAATTCTCCCAGCTTTTTCAGCACTTCAAACTCTTTTTCAGTCGTAATTTGCTTCAAGTCATAGTCTTCGCCTACTTCAATACCAAGCTCTTGGCCGGCACGAAGAATGCTGCAAATACGTGCATGAGCATATTGCGCATAGTAGACCGGATTTTCATTGGATTGTGAAACCGCTAAATCCAAGTCAAAGTCCAAATGTGTGTCCGCACTTCTCATCGCGAAGAAATAGCGTGTTGCATCCAAGCCCACTTCCTCAACTAGATCGCGCATCGTTACTGCTTTACCTGTACGTTTACTCATCTTCATTTTTTCGCCGTCTTTAAACAGATGAACAAGCTGAATGATTTCTACTTCCAGTTGCTCTCTGTCATGGCCTAATGCCTCGATAGCTGCCTTCATACGAGGAATGTAACCGTGGTGGTCGGCACCCCAAATATTGATCAGCTGCTCAAATCCACGCTCCAGCTTATCGCGGTGATACGCGATATCCGGCAATAGATACGTGTATGAGCCGTCTTGCTTAATTAATACACGGTCTTTATCATCGCCAAGCTCTGTTGAACGGAACCATGTTGCCCCGTCCTGTTCATAAATATGTCCGCGTGTTTTCAATTCAGCAATTGCGTCATCGATTTTTCCATTTTCATATAAAGAAGTTTCAGAGTACCATACATCAAACGGCACACGGAAGTCTTCAAGATCTGCTTTCAATTTTGCCATTTCATATTTCAGTCCGTACTCACGGAAAAACTTGAAGCGGTCTTCTTTGCTCTCATTCACAAAACGGTCGCCATATTCTTCCGCAAGCTTTTGGCCGATGCCAACGATATCTTGGCCGTGATAGCCGTCTTCCGGCATCGGGAAATCTTGTCCAAGAGCCTGGAAGTAACGAGCTTCTACAGAGTAAGCTAGGTTATTGATTTGGTTGCCGGCATCATTGATATAATATTCTCTTGATACATCATAGCCAGCTTTTTCTAAAATATTGCAAAGTGAATCGCCGACTGCCGCACCGCGGGCATGTCCAAGATGAAGGTCTCCAGTCGGATTGGCGGAAACGAACTCAACCTGTATTTTTTGGTGGTTCCCCACTGTGCTTTCGCCATATGCTTCATCCGCTTTTAAAATTGTCGGAATCAGTTCTGTTACATAGGCATTATCCATATAGAAGTTGATGAATCCAGGTCCGGCAATCTCCATTTTTTCAATAGATGCCTTTGATTGGTCAAAGTTTGCGATGATTTGCTCAGCGATCATTCTTGGCGCTTTCTTCGCCACTCTCGCTAATTGCATCGCCATATTCGTTGAATAATCACCATGTGATTTATCCTTTGGTGTTTCCAGAATTACTTGCGGCATTTCTTCTTGACTCGCAAGACCGGCTTTCATTACCGCTTCAGCAATTTCTTGTTTCAATTTTTCTTGCACTTGTTCTACGATGTTCATTTTTTTGCTTCCTCCTTGTATTTGATTTCCATTTTATATCGACCAATGTCATTTCCATTCATATTTAAATCATACATCAGAAGCATGCTGCCTTCCTTCGTGTCCTCATTATATGTATGGTCCATGTTTTTTGTAGTAGTCAGCATTTGCATTGCACCGTACGGGCTTTCATAGGTTCCGACTGTCATCAAATCTTTTATGAAGCGCTGACGCATTTTCACCTTTCCGGTTCGCATAATAAACACTTCTTCTGGTGCCCATTTAAGTATAGTATGGACATTTTCCATATCATTGTGCACTTCATCATAACGCAAATACCACGTTCCGCCTTTATTTTGCAGCGTACCGAATGTAAGAAGCTCGTACGTTTCCTCTGCTTCCCCATTGGATATGGTTGTATTCAATTGGATTGTGACTGATTTTATATGTGACATTATTATCGCCTTTCTAATTCAAAAGGTTTTCATTCTTCAACTTTCATAAGTATAAAGATTCTTGGATTAAGTTTCAACTATCTACCATATTATCTAGTACCACGTTTAAAATCGGCGATTTCCTTTCATACTGATAATGCAGCAAAATACGAAAGGGGGCGTATAATGGAAATTTTGACGAAGCAGCAACTTCATAAAGCAACCCGGTTCATTCGCATTGCCGGCACAATCATGGCATTCGGTATTTTAGCTTTGCTTGCCGGTTATCTTTGCATTCTCGTCTACGCAAAAATATTGGGGCCTCCCCCGCTTGCCGTACCGCAATCGACCTTGTTTTACAGCGCTGACGGCACGCTGATCGGCGAAACGAATACAGGACAGCAACGGTATTGGGTAGAGTTAGAAGACGTTTCCCCTTCATTGACTTCAGCTGTTCTGGCAATAGAAGACCGTCATTTTTACAGTCATAACGGATTTGACTTTAAACGAATTGCCGGTGCAGTCATTGCCGATGTGAAAGCGATGGCGAAAGTGCAGGGAGCCAGTACAATTACACAGCAATATGCCCGTAACCTATTCTTGAACCATGAAAAAACATGGTACCGCAAAATCAGTGAGGCGTTTTATACTGTTCGCATTGAAATGAATTACTCAAAAAATGACATATTAGAAGGATATTTAAATACGATTTATTACGGACACGGCGTTTATGGCGTGCAGGCAGCCAGTCACTATTATTTCGGAAAGGATGCCGCTGATTTGGACTTGCATGAAGCGGCAATGCTGGCGGGGATTCCAAAGGGTCCTTCCTATTATTCTCCCTTCCGTTCCTATGAGCGCGCTAAATCCAGACAGGAAATCGTCTTATCAGCCATGACGGAAGCCAATTACGTGACTGCCGCGGAAGCAAAAGCAGCCAGCCTGCAGCCAATTGAGCTGCAAACACAAACAGCCGAGAAAATCGATCTTGCCCCTTACTATATTCAAAGCGTCAAACAGGTTTTGAAAAATGATTTGCAGCTGGACGAGCAAACCATCGCTCTCGGCGGTTTAAAAGTATATACCACTCTCGATTTAGAGATGCAGCAAGCAGCAGAAAACACCTTTGCACACATTTTTCCGGAGAATGCCTCTATACAAGGAGCACTCGTAGCGATTGAACCTGACAGCGGCTATGTAAAGGCCTTAATCGGAGGCCGTAATTATAGCGAAAGTGCTTTTAACCGAGCAACCCAGGCAGCCCGTCAGCCAGGTTCCACCATTAAGCCGCTTCTGTACTATGCTGCCCTGGAAAATGGCTTCACACCGGCAACTATGCTTAAAAGCGAACCGACAACCTTTACGTTCGATGACGGGAAGGCGACGTATGCTCCCCGCAACTTCAATTCACAATATGCGGATAAGGAAATTACGTTAGCACAAGCCATCGCTTTATCCGATAATGTGTATGCTGTGAAAACGCATCTTTTTCTCGGCAGCGACTATTTAAAGACAACCGCTAAACGCTTTGGCATCCACAGTGAAATAGAAAGTGTTCCGTCAAGCGCTCTCGGCACATCTAATGTCAAGCTACTTGAGATGGTGAATGCCTATGGAAGGCTCGCAAACGGCGGTAAAGCAACGGATGCTATTTTCATTGAAAAAGTGGAAAATCATCAGGGTGAAGTGATTTACGAAGCTCCTAAAGTGAACGAACAAGCATTGGACCGCAACCAAGCCTTTGTACTGACCAATATGCTGACTGGTATTTTTGATGCTAATTTGAACGGTTATACAACGGTTACCGGTTCGACAATTGCCAATCAATTATCTCGACAATATGCCGGAAAATCGGGAACGACCAATACGGATAGCTGGATGATCGGCTATACGCCTGAGCTTGTTGCCGGAATATGGACCGGCTATGATAAAGGAACGGAAATTACCCGCACCTCTGAAAGGCAATACGCCAAACGGATTTGGGCTGATTTCATGGAAACAAGCTTAGCCGACTCCTCTTTCACGGTCTTCCAGCCAAGCGGCGAACATCTCATCAAAGTCAATATCGATCCGGATACCGGAAAGATTGCCGGAGGATCATGCACAAGATCTGTTTCGATGTATTTCATAGACGGAACAGAACCACAAGAAAAATGCTCGCATGACAGCAATCAGGAAGAAACACTGAAAGACAAGAAAAAGCCATGGTATAAAAGGCTGTTTCCTTTTATCTAAATTCAAAAGCGGAAGCGTCCCGTTTAGCACCGTATGGACTGGAGGCCGCCGACTGAGATATAGGAAACACGAAGAACGTAGTGATTCGATGTTGACTTATCGTAGGGAGGTTGCTGAAGTACATTTGGTGTTGGGCGCTGAAGCTGGATGTAGAAAAGAAAATGGGCTTGCCTGATGAAGAAGAAGATTCTCCATCAGACAGCCCATTTTCATGCCCTGGTTTTATAGCGTCGTACATTGATTTTAGTGTAACATTTTTATCTAAAACAACAAGCAAGAAAGTGCGTATTTTGTAAAACTTTCTAGTTTTAGACAAATTTATTTTACAAAATATGACACAATTCACCAAGACTTCCTTCATTTAAGATAACTGCTGCTTCAGCTCATCCGCGGAGCGTTCCCAAATAGCCGGGTCATGCTTTTGCAGAAACTCCTTTAATACAAGCTTGGACGAATCATCCATATGACTTGTTATATATTTTCGTTTCATCGCTTTGTCAAGATTATTGACATGCTCAGGCAATGATTTATAGCCGCGGCGAATGCTGCGGTCCACAGTCATTTCACAGGCAGTGACGCCTGCATAATATGGCCCCTCTTCGTTACGTTCGATTGCTACCCAAACAATCCAATAAGGCTTTCCGTTCGGCACTTCATCCTTATTCGTCAAAAATTTGATTCCTCTCTCGACCGCGCTGCGCGCATGCATCGCTCCGATTTCAATCGTAGCTTCCTTCGCTTCCACATCAATAATGACCGGCGAAATATTTTCCAAGCTTAATGAGCCTTTGCCAAAGCCTTTATGACCATCCATCGGGTCATTTTTAATGATATTGAATTGCATTTTTTTCTTTTGGTTATCCATAAAAGTACTCCTTTCTTACATAAACAGCGTATAAAACAATTGGCTGAGGGAATTTTGAATTCCCGGTATTACAGTCCGAAAGATTGGATCTATTGTATAATCGCCCAAAGGTGTTAAAACTAAGATTAAAAAAATCAGCATTCCATATTGTTCGTATTGCGTCATTTTTGCCCGTATTCCTGAAGGCATCAAATCCTCAATAATCCGATAACCATCCAATGGCGGAATCGGCAGCAAATTGAATACAAACAGCAAAATATTAATATAAACAAGAAAATTGATAAACGTGAAAACGTACTCTGTCCAGTTACCTGTAACACCTGACGAAAGTATCAGAAAGAAAATAATATAACCGACAATCGCAATCAGCAAGTTGCTCACCGGGCCAGCGACAGATACGAGGATGCCCGCTAATCGCGGATTTTTAAAATTATAGCGATTTACCGGTACGGGTCTCGCCCAACCGAAGCCAAAAATCAGCAATAATATTGTCCCGACAGGATCCAAATGCTCCTTTGGATTAAGCGTGAGACGGCCTTGATTCTTCGCTGTTGAATCGCCGAATTTATAGGCAACGTACGCATGTGCAAATTCATGGACCGTAAAAGCGATCAGTAATACGATGATTACATACGGCAAATCAACCAGATTAAACGCCAGAATATTGTCTAAAAAATCCATATTTCACACTCCAATTCCATCGTAATACTTAGTATATCTTATCTTGTCAAAAAAGTTGAATGTTTGCTCCAGCTAGTAATAGAACCGTTTCTTGATTTTTAAATCAATTTATGAAAAACTACATACATACACTAGAAAGGAGGCTTAACAATATGCCATACGTTACAATTAAATTACTAGAAGGTCGCTCAGAAGAGCAAAAGAAAGCAATGGTTGAAAAGGTAACTGCTGCCGTTTCAGAAACATCCGGTGCTCCAGAAGATAAAATCGTTGTATTCATCGAGGAAATGTCAAAGAATCATTACGCAGTAGGCGGAAAACGTCTAAGTGACCAATAAGTTTACATATCAAAAATACCATAACGGGTATAAGGTTGGACAGCCAACCAAGTTCAAAATAGAGACTTTTTCATCTACAAAAAAAGAGTGCCGGTTTGTAATCAAAATGATTCTTTCGGCACTCTTTTTTACTTAATGATGCTTTGCTTTGGTCGTCAATTTCTCAATATAACGGTAGGCATCATCTATTTCCTCAAGCGTATATTTCTGTTTTGCTTTTAATGTTTGCACCTTTTCAATAACTTCCGGCTTCTCGAGCGTATCAAAATAGAGAACCGTTGAGACAAGCTCTAAAAAACGCGCATTTTGTCCGTTCATATCCTCAAGACATTCCTTTAAATTCGGCTCGTCCACTTGGTACAACTTCAGGAAATCCTCGCCTGCTTCAGAAATAGAATAGCAATATTGCCAATATCCGCTCTTCTTCTCCTTTTCTTCGTGCAAATATCCCATTTCGCACAGTTCTTCGATTTGCATAGTCAGCTCATCCGAATACGGTCCGTAGAAATGGAACTGAAATTTCTCCTCAAAAGGAAAGGATATTTTTTTGGCTATATAAATAATTTTTTGCATCTTCTTACGTCCCGAAATTTCTCCCACGGAAGCAACCGCATTAATAATTCTCGCATAATCCTTAAACACAAATATTCCTCCTTGAAAAAACGAGATGCTCTCATCAATCGTTCCATCCTGCTAAATCCCTAAAAGATCGCGAATTTGTCGTTTGATTTCCGGATATGAAGTCTCATCCCTGAGACGATCTTCAGGAAAAAATAATTTATGGTCCGTTCTTCTTTTTCCCGTAATAGCATCTACAATTTCCGATTCTCGCGACAGTTCGCGAACCTCTCCGTCATTTCTTAACAAATGAATAGGAAGTCTTTCTTCTTCCTCGCCAGTACGGTAAAAATCATACGGTAAATCCGACGATGAATTGATCACCAAATAATAGTCCGGATCCATACCGGCCTTTTTAAAGAGCTGCTTCAACTCTTCGATTTTACCGATTTCATTTGCCAGCTGACAGTCTATATATTGAAATAATCTTCTATTGACGAAACGATGGCATAAATCGCTCAAAATCTCATCTTCTTCCTTTTCCCATTGTTGAAAATAGAAATAAGCGATATTGTCATCCATTGCAATATATTCTTCCACTGTCACTTTACCTTCAAACAATGAACGGAAATGTACAGGCTCGACCGTAAATTTATAATCTTCATCAAAATAAAGTTCCTTCGCCCGGTGGAGAATCTTTGTCAGCACCACTTCAGCACTGCGGGTCACCGGGTGAAAATAAATTTGCCAATACATTTGGTAACGGCTCATAATATAGTCTTCGACAGCATGCATGCCGCTGCTCTTAATGACTACTTGGTCCTCCATAGGGCGCATAAGGCGAAGCAGGCGCTCCATATCGAAATTACCATAGCTGACACCTGTATAATAGGCATCACGCTGCAAATAATCCATCCGATCAGCATCGATTTGACTGGAAATCAAGCTGACCACCAGTTTATTACGATACGTTTTCGCGATGACTTCGGCTACATTTTTCGGAAATTCAGAATCAACCCGCCTTAAAATGGCATTTACCTCAGTATCGCCTAAAATAATTTCCCTCGTGAAATTCTCATGATCCAATTGGAAAACCTTTTCATACGAATGAGAAAACGGCCCATGACCGAGATCATGAAGCAAAGCCGCACATAAAGATAGCAGACGCTGCGATCCATCCCATTGCGGTCTTCCTTGAAAGACGTCATCGATAATTCTTCTGACGATTTCATATACACCTAATGAGTGATTGAAACGGCTGTGCTCGGCACCATGAAAGGTTAAATAAGTTGTGCCGAGCTGTTTGATTCTTCTGAGCCTCTGAAATTCCCGTGTTCCGATTAAATCCCATATAACGCGGTCTCTGACATGTATATAGCGATGAACCGGATCTTTAAAAACTTTTTCTTCGCTTAATTTCTCCATGGAATAGTTCATAGAATATATACCCTCTTTGTTTTTAGCTAACAAGCTCACACATAGCTTGTCCTTTTTCATTGTCTATATTTTATCATCTGCCAAAAAAGCCGTCACGGTCACCATCGTTCTCATTTTGAGTGTAGGACAGTTTTTCCGGCTGCAAAATCCGATAAATCCTCTATTTTTCCGAATAATGATGAAAAATCATATATTTTTCGACAAAATAAAAATCACCGTTTTCTCTTTTGAAGAAAATGGTGATTTCAACATTTATGATGAAGCGATGGCCGGTTTATTTCTCCAACTTCGCTTTTACCTTTTCTATGAGCTCATCTTCTGTCGGAGCTGCAACTGGGCGACTATTCACAAAGGCAAAGGATTTCTTTCTGCCTGGTCCGCAATATGACTGACAGCCGATTTCAATTTTTGCATCCGGATCAATTTGCTCCAATCGTGGAACAAGTGTCTTGATGTTCGTAGCTTGGCAATCATCACACACTTTAAATTCGTTTGCCATCCCTTGTTTTCATTCCTTCCTGCATATAGGTGGATCTAACGTATATTGTGAGCCTCAATGATGTAAAAGTGCTCACCTTAACACAAAAGGTATTTTACCTTTTCTATATGTGAAAGTCAAAATGAACAGCTTTACCAATTTACCGCCAATTTTAACGCTTGATGAATCTAGCATTGCTGGCGAAAATAGTTAAACTATTAGCCTTTTAACTTTTTTGTATAAAAAATTATGAATTTGAACAGAATGATATTAACAAAATGGAGATATTACTCGAAAGTTAATGAAAGGAAGATTATAAAATGAAAGTAAGACAAGATGCTTGGACACACGAAGATGATTTACTATTGGCAGAAACCGTGTTGCGTCACGTTCGCGAAGGGAGCACACAGCTAAATGCATTTGAAGAAGTCGGCGATAAGCTGAATCGTACATCCGCCGCATGCGGGTTCCGTTGGAATGCGGTTGTTCGCCACAACTATGAAAAAGCCCTGCAGTTGGCGAAAAAACAACGAAAGCAACGCCATCGTTTATTAGGAAAAGAACAGGGTGGAAAAAAGAAGCTTCTCTACACACCCCCTGTACCGTCTGTGATGGAGGTAGGACTGCTGCCTGAGCCGAAAGAACTCACAACGACAGCAGACGTCATTGAGCAAGAGATCAGCGTGCAGTATGAATATGACTATGAACCTGCCCCGGCACCTGCTTCCGGCATAAAGACGGTTGCATCCATTGAAGATGTCATTGAATTTTTGCAATCTATCAATAAGGAAAGCTTGCATAGCGAAGCGCTTCAGGCTGAGAACGCCAGATTAAAAGCTGAGCTGATTGAGACAAAAAATGAGCTGAATCGCTTGAAGCAAATGAAGGATGAACTAGAGAACAAAATTGAAAATCTCGAAGAAAATACAGAAACAATTCAAGAAGATTACGAAACAATCATGAAAATTATGAATCGCGCCCGCAAGCTTGTTCTGCTGGAGGAAGATGCGCCTCATGCGACAAAATTCAAAATGGACAGAAACGGAAACCTCGAAAAAGTAGCAGAATAGGAAAAATATTGAGGACGGCAATAACAATCTTTTATATAGAAGAGGCTAACGGATTAATGTGTAAAAGATCCGTCAGCCTCTCTATTTCATTCAACCGCTTTTGTCAGTTTGGCATTGCGTTCAAGCATTCTCTCAAAATAAATCCCATACTGTTCTTCTTCTGTCGCTGTAAGCTTGGAGATTTCCACATCATCTCCGTACGTCTTTAATGTATTTTGAAGACGTATTAATACATCTTTAACAGTCAGCTGTTCACACAGCAACTCACTTAGCGATGCCATAACTTCAGGCTGGATATTGGGATATCGGAACTTTGTTTCTTGGTCTCCCTTTGCGAGTCTGTAAAACTCTTTAATCATCGCCGCTCTTTTTGAACCGCTTTCATTTACACATAAATAAATTTGCACCGCCACGCCACTTCGGACTCGTCTTTGTGAAATGCCGGCAAACTTTTTGCCGCCAATACTCAAATCATAGCTTCCCGGACAGTACGATCCTACAATTTCCTTTGCTTCAATCTCTGCTTCATAGTCATTAAACATATGTTTAATGACTTCAACCATTGCCTCATAGCCCTGATTAATGGTAATACGATGCTCTTTTTCAGAGAATACAAGCGTCATATTCAGAACCCCTTCATCAAGCACAACGGCCAATCCGCCGGAATTTCGGACAATAGCACGATACCCTTGAGAGTGCAAATAGGAAATTCCGCGCTCAAGATAAGGAAGTCTGCTGTCCTGTATGCCAAGCACGACTGTTTGCTCATGTACCCAGGCTCTTGTAACTGCTGTTGACTCTCCAGTTCCGACTGACTGACAAAGAGTATCGTCCATTGCAAATGACTGTACGGCAGAGAAGGAAGGGCCTAAAGATGTGTGATCGATGAATCTCCACTTTTGATGCAGTAAGGAATGTTCTGCACTCATGGCATAATCCCCCTTCGCTCCAATGTACAATATAATTTATCCCGCATTAAGGGACAGCGGCGCGACTAAGATCGCTACGTCCTGTAGCAACGTCGCTATGACTCCCATCTTCGGAGCCTCCCACCAATCCAGGTTTCACTTTATAATGCTTGACCAGCTGTAATGATCGCCAGTTTGTAAACATCTTCTGCATTACATCCGCGAGAAAGATCGTTTACCGGCTGATTTAACCCTTGAAGGATTGGTCCAACCGCTTCGAAGTTTCCTAAACGCTGCGCAATTTTGTAGCCGATGTTTCCTGCTTCAAGACTTGGGAATACAAATACGTTTGCGTCTCCTTTAATGTCTGAGTTAGGCGCTTTACTTGCTGCAACAGAAGGAACAAATGCCGCGTCAAATTGAAATTCTCCATCTACAAGCAATGTAGGCTCAAGCTCTTTTGCAATGGCAACTGCATCAGAAACTTTTGTTGTTTCCGGTGATACCGCTGATCCTTTTGTTGAGAAGCTTAGCATTGCTACGCGTGGCTCCATGCCAAACATTTGAGCTGTTTTTGCGCTTTCCACTGCGATTTCCGCAAGATCTTGACTATCCGGCGCAATATTGATTGCACAGTCAGCAAATACATATTTTTCTTCTTCGCGAACCATAATGAATACGCCTGAAGTTTTTTTGATGCCAGGTTTTGTTTTGATAATTTGTAAGGCTGGGCGAACCGTATCCGCTGTAGAATGCGCTGCACCGCTTACAAGTCCATCTGCTTTATTTAAATAAACGAGCATTGTGCCGAAATAGTTCTCATCTAATAAGATTTTTGCAGCGTCTTCTTGCGTCACTTTACCGTTACGGCGTTCAACGAAAGCATCAATCAGCTCATCCATTGCTTCAAAATGCATTGGATCATATATATCAATGTTATGTAGAGAAAGGTTTAACTCACTTGCTTTGCCTTGAATCTCCTCTACATTACCGACTAAAATCGGCTTTACAATTTGCTCTGCAGCCAATCTGCTTGCAGAAGTTAAAATACGCTCGTCCGTTCCTTCAGGGAAGACGATTTTAATATCTTTTCCTGTCAGTTTTTCTTTCAATGATGTAAATAAATCACTCACTAAAAAAATCCTCCTTCATTTTCTCTATCTAGTTAACATACTCCGTTATAAGAAATAACGCTATTTAAAGTACGACAAACAGACGCTTTAAGCGCCTATTTTCTATTATATCTCATAAATACCTCATATAAGTATACCATTAATATTCACAGTACTTGAGTATTTTAAAATAATGTAATTAATATTTAATTTTGACATTTCCATGTCAACGAAACTTCCTAATCCTCTCTTTTTTTAGAATATGATATAGTATTCTTGAAAACAGAAGGATATTTTGGGAGTGATTTTTGATGAGTGAAGCAGCACAAACACTTGATGGCTGGTATTGTTTACATGATTTCCGCAGTATTGACTGGACAACTTGGAAAATGCTTTCTGACGAAGAACGCCAAGAAGCAATTTCAGAATTTTTAGCATTAGTAGAAAAGTGGAATAAAACAGAAGAAGAGAAGCAAGGTTCTCATGCTCTTTATACCATTGTCGGCCAAAAAGCCGATTTTATGATGATGATTTTACGCCCGACAATGAAAGAGCTTAATGAAATTGAAATTGAATTCAACAAATCGAAGTTAGCTGAGTTTACAGTTCCTGCTCACTCATACGTTTCGGTAGTGGAGCTGAGCAACTATTTGCCGGCTGATAAAGATCCATATCAAAGCCCGGAAATTTTGGCGCGCCTTTACCCAATTCTTCCGAAAAAACAACATGTATGTTTCTATCCGATGGATAAACGTCGCCAGGGCGATGATAACTGGTACATGCTTCCTATGGATACACGTAAAGAGCTGATGCGTTCACATGGAATGGTTGGACGCAAATATGCCGGATTAGTAAAGCAAATTATCACAGGATCCGTAGGATTTGACGATTATGAGTGGGGAGTAACATTATTTGCGGATGATGTTCTGCAATTCAAGAAGCTTGTTTATGAAATGAGATTTGACGAAGTTAGCGCCCGTTATGGCGAATTCGGTGAGTTTTTTGTCGGGAATATTTTATCAGAGGACGAAGTAGAAAATTTTCTGCATGTCTAAATATTTTAACCTCTTACCTGAGAAGGTGAGAGGTTTTTTTGCATATTTTTCTCCATGGTTCATACAAATGGAATAGTGAAACTTTCATCTCAAATTCTTAATATGATTGCTTTATCATATTATTTACAAGAAGCTTCATCCGTCAATAACCATAATAGATGCTTCAATCGCACATCAAGAAAATTCTTCAAAGGGGTGAGACTAATGGGGGTAATCCCATTTACAGAAAATGATGTCTCTTTGCTGGCAAGATTAATGCGAGCAGAAGCTGAGGGTGAAGGGCAATTAGGCATGCTTCTCGTCGGCAATGTCGGGGTTAATCGTGTAAGAGCTGACTGTCTCGACTTCAAGGATATACGCACAATTCAGCAAATGGTGTTCCAAAGTCCAGGCGGTTTCGAAGCAACTCAAAAAGGTTACTTTTACCAAAGGGCCAGAGATACGGAAATCGCGCTGGCACGCAGAGTTCTAGACGGTGAACGGTTTTGGCCCGCCACATACTCCTTATGGTTTTTCAGACCTCCCACGCCCGGCGAGTGTCCTGATACATGGTACAATCAACCAAATGCAGGAGTATATAGAAATCATTGCTTTTTTGAGCCTACCGGTGACGAATGTCCAGCCGTCTATACATTCTGACCAATTGTCTGGTTGCATGACCAATTGTATCCTCGTTTCACGTTTATGATTAATAAAATGGAGGTATGTCTTTATGAATCAAATGAATCCTAAAAATCCTAATCCGTACAGCAATTATGGCTATACAGCGCAACAAGGAGGGGTTCCTCAATACGGACAAACGCAACAAATCGGACAACAGCCTGTATATGGAACCTACCCGCAGCAGACAATGCAACAGCCTATACCCCAGACAATGCAACAACAACCTATGCAACAGCCCATGCAAACTTACTTGGGAGGACCACTGGAAGCTTCAGGCGGACCACTTATTCCGACATCTTCAGGACAATTCACCCCAACCAATAATAAAGTAGTACTCGGTGCTAATCCTGCTGCCAGTGTACCAGGCATGCTCGAAATACAGCATGCCTATCTTGAAAATATTATTCGATTAAATAAAGGCAACCTCGCTACTGTTCACTTAACTTTTAGTGCGCACTCTCAAAAACCAAATATGGTTGTTAGAGGAAACATCATAGCATCTGGAAGAGACCACCTTATTTTACTCGATCCTGAAACAGGCACCTATTATGTGTTATTAATGGTCTTTGTGGATTACATTACATTTAATGAGCCGATTCAGACTAGCTAAATAACGTGAAAAAGAGGGTGCATTCATTCCTCATGGCTTTTTCCATAGGGAATGAAAACACCCTTCCTCTTTATGCATATTTAAAAACAGCAACAATCATTAGCACCCACGAAATCAAAAATAATACTCCTCCGATTGGCGTAATCGCTCCTAATACGGATATTTGTGTGACACTTAATACATACAGACTACCGGAAAAGAACAAAATTCCTGCAAGCATTAAATACCCTGCCCATTTTACAGTCGACACTTGTCCAAATTTCCCTGCCAACAGACCAATGACTAACAATCCTGCAGCATGAAACATTTGATACTGCACGGCTGTTTCCCATGTTTCAATATAACGATCCGGAATATTTCCTTCTAACATATGTGCACCAAATGCTCCTAAAGCAACCGCTAAAAAGCCGTTAATCGCTCCCAATGAAATGAATAATTTCAACATAAACTCCCCCTTCTCTTTTTATTAACAATCAAAAATCCAGCAGTGACGTTCCATTCGCATCTTCAAACCGCATTTTATGTTCTGCTTGATCAGCTGTTGTATCAGCCGCTATAGGCGGAGCGACTACCGTTGAATCATTTACTGTGACAATATCCCGCTCCAGCAATTCACATAATGCTTTCACTGCCAATATATACCCAAGCTGCTGCTCTTTCGTTTGTGCTGCTTTTGCTTTAGCAGTCAGCTCGCTAATTTTATCCAATACTTTACTTGATGGGATCGTATCCAAATTGGTTCCCTCTCTTCCTTATGGCATTGGTTCTCTGTCATTTTATCACGAACTGAATATTTAAACTTTTTATACGGCTCTAAACATCCTTTTTTCATATTTCAGACACATCTCTCCGGAAGAACGCTTCACAATGACGGATGGTAGCGCGCTCGTTTTGAAGCCGAATGCACGGCAACCTTTAGGTGCATTCGGATCCCATGTAACAAAATAATGCTTGCATTTTATGCAATTTATTTGTTGATTCATGTCATTTCCCCTTATTCGTTCTTGTCAAAAATATACGTTTCACGTGGAACATTGTCGAATATTCAAACACCAAGCCAATTAATCATATGCATCGTCTGTCTAAAACCGTCAAATTTCAAGAAATCATTTTCGTATTTGACACTGCACATCATCGGATGCCTGCTTTCATAAAAGACGCCCTGCTTCACATATTTTTTATTGCCAATGGCTTCATTTCCCCATAGAAACCAACTGATTTGCGGATTTTTTTCAGAGATATAGGTCAGCACACATGATGAAAAATGCGCCCATATGTCTTTATGACTATTGGGTTTTCCAGGCTCGCATGTGAAAGACGTATTCAAAAATAAGACGCCTTGCTCCTCCAGTGCATCAAACCATTTTTGCGGATTTTGCAGGTTAAATTCACCGTTCGCTATCTCTTTCTTAATTTCTTCATATGACTTTATATCTTGATAAGATTGAATATTATTGTATTCTTTATGAATCAAACGAATGATATTTTTCATCGATACTTGCTTGAATGGCTGCTGCCAGCTTTCCAGCGTTCCCACTTCAAACGATCTTCCGGTAGCCACACCCTTCATCGGATAGACATCCTGCCCCAGCCAAATAACCTTCACCTTCGCAAGGTCAATTGTCAGGAAACGTAAAATATGCTGTCTGTTGCTCGGGTTGCACTCTTCTCCAATGCGACACTCTATTGTATTAATCTCCTGCCTGATTTCATCTGTCAGAAAGTCTTGCCATGACGGATGAATTGTTTTAGGTAGTATCATTTTCTTCACCTTTTTCATACGATTTTACTTATTAAAGACCGTTTTCTTTACTATGTGAAACCAGTTCAAATATTGTAATTTCTATTAAGATTATTATATTCTTATAAAAGATAAAAGCGAAAATTATCGAATTCTGTAATTATTGATCTACTACTTTTAGGAGGATTATCATGACAATGAAAAAAGCATTAACCATTGCCGGTTCCGATTCCAGCGGCGGCGCAGGTATTCAAGCGGATTTAAAAACATTCCAAGAACTAGGAGTCTACGGAATGACGGCCCTTACTACCATTGTGGCGATGGACCCTAAGAATAATTGGCATCATCAGGTTTTTCCGCAAAGTGTAGATGTAGTTGAAGCACAACTAGAAACGATATTATCCGTTGGAGTTGATGCGCTAAAAACAGGCATGCTGGGTTCAGTAGAAATTATTGAATTAGCCGCAAATAAAATAAAAGAATACAATTTAAAAAATGTCGTTGTCGATCCGGTTATGGTATGTAAAGGAGAAGACGAGGTATTATTCCCTGAGCATACAATCGCCTACAGAAATTCATTGCTTCCATTAGCAACTGTAACAACACCAAATCTGTTTGAAGCATCGCAATTAGCAGGCATGCAGACAATTACGACTATCGATCAAATGAAGAAAGCTGCTGAAAAAATTCACGCTTTAGGCGTACCATACGTCATCATTAAAGGCGGAAGCAAGCTGCAAGGAAACGATAAAGCAATCGACCTTGTCTATGACGGCAACGAGCATATCATTATTGAAAACGACCTAATCCCAACCACATATACGCACGGTGCTGGCTGTACATTTGCAGCAGCAATCACAGCTGAATTGGCCCTTGGGAAAGACGTAAAAGAAGCGATTTCTGTAGCCAAAGACTTTATTACAGAAGCGATTCGTCATTCATGGAAACTGAATGACTATGTCGGTCCAACAATGCATGGCGCTTATAAATTATATAAAGCAAACAAATAATTCAAAGGGCATTCCGGTATACTTCCGGAGGCCCTTTTCTGCTTTATTATGCATCCCGACATACAAACGCCGAAGATTTTCTTTTCGCATTATAACGGTCTTTTTAGTAAGCTATAAGAAAGCACTTTTTTAGAGGAGGATATATAGTATGAAGCCGATTGTTTTGTCAGACGTCCAGGAAGCTATCAATGCCTTTCAAAATCAGAACGTCTATATTCATTTAGAAACTACAAATGGAGCTTATGCCTCACACTTTGGCGGTGGTGCCTACTCTGCGGGTGCTTACATCCGAAATGCACTCGTTCAATATGAACATGGCAAAATTGCCGGAGAAGGACCATACCGTGTAGGATTGAAACTGCCAATCGGCTGGATTTACGCCGAAGGCATCAACCACTACGAAATTGACAATCAAAACAGATTGCTGCTGGCAGGTTTAGATGGAGACGGCAAATTGGCTGTTGCCCTGCAAATCAGCCCGACACCTTTTGAATAAGAAAAACTGTCACCGGGTCCTTTTTGGTCAAGGTTGGACAGTCATCTAAGTTCAAAAATATATACTTATATGTTAGAAATAGAAAGGAGATTATACCGATGAATAAAGAAAGCCATATTCTTGTTGTTTTCCCACATCCGGACGATGAAGCATTCGGTGTATCCGGCACAATCGCATCCTATACACAAAAAGGAACACCAGTCACTTATATGTGTCTTACACTAGGAGAAATGGGTCGTAATCTTGGGAATCCGCCGTTCGCTACTAGAGAATCGCTTCCCGGCATCCGCAGAAAAGAACTGCAAAAAGCAGCAGCCGAAATGGGTATTCAAGATCTTCGCATGATGGGACTTCGCGATAAAACTATTGAATTTGAAGATGAAGAAAAATTAATTGCGATGGTGACGGATGCTGTTGAAGAACTTCAGCCTTCTCTTGTCATCTCCTTTTATCCCGGATACAGCGTACACCCTGACCATGATGCTACCGGTCAAGCTGTTGTTTCAGCGCTGGGCCGCATCGAAGAGTCTAAACGTCCCGTGCTTCAGACCGTCGCCTTCGCACACAACTCTGTTGAGGATTTAGGAGAGCCGGATATCGTGCGTGATGTCAGCGATTATTTGGAAACGAAATTGGCTACTTTAAAGGCCCACGCTTCTCAAACACAGCTGATGGTCGGATCTTGGGAAGAAAAATTGAAAGAGAAAGATCCTGAAGTGATGGAACGTTTAACAAAAGAGAAATTTTGGACTTACAAGTGGAATAATTAAATTTTCAGTGAATAAACAATGAAAAAGAGGAAATACTGTAGCTACGATGAGCTTTCCAAAGTATCCCCCCTTTTTTCAGCCGCCTTTGAGGCGGCTTTTTCTATTGTTGGCTGATTTCCTTCAAAATCGCTTTGGCTACACCATTCTCATCATTGGTCAACGTCACTTCGCTGCAGAGCTTTTTAATCTCTGCCGGAGCATTTCCCATCGCTACCGGTTTTCCGACCCGCTCAAACATCGAACAATCGTTGAAATTATCACCGATGGCCATCGTATCACCCAAATCAATGTTTCTTTCAGCAGCAAAACGGCTTAAAGCAATGCCTTTTTGAGCCGTTTGATTGGTAATCTCCAAATTGCCTGGTCCTGATGAACTAACTGCTAATTCCGGCGACTGCTTCAGCTGTCCGCTAATTTCCCCAAGTAGTGAATCATCATCAGAGAAAATCAGAAATTTATAAAATTGCAGATCCGGAATGCCATATAGCTTATCATAATCGTCAATTAGCGTAATCAAGTCAGATTCAAAACGCTCTCTCGCTTTTTCAGCGATTAATGCCGGATTTAAATTCGGCATTGCTGCAACTAATATATCAACTAATATAGCCAAAGACTGTTCCTTGCTATATGTAAAAATGCCTTCACTCGTATAAATTTCATAATACAATTTATGCTCATCCAGCACCTTTCTCACTTGCTGAACAGACTTTATATGAAGAGGATCGGCTGCAATCATTTTTCCGCTCTCATCATAAACAGCTGCCCCGTTTAATGAAAGCACTGAACAATTCACACCTGCTTCATCCAACATATGACGCGCTTCCTTATAGGAACGGCCAGTTGCGATTATAAAATTCACACCGTTCTCCTGAGCCATTTTGATTGCTCTTACGTTTTCTTCGCTGATTTTTTCCATACTGTTAAGCAACGTTCCATCCATATCGGATGCAATACATTTAATCATCTGCCGTACTCCTTCAATTAAAAATATTAAAAATCAGAACTACTATTCCATTGTATAATTTATTTATACGATTGATTGTTTAATTCTTCACAAACAGGTAATTAATTATATCGATATAAATTCATAAATATATTAAATAAAATAAAATGAATAAATAATGATATTTATATTATTTCAAAATAACAATAGATTTTTATGCGAATATGAATTAATATGTAATTATACTAATAAAAATACAGAATCATTTGAGAGGATTATCATGAAATCAACGAGAAATCACTATACGCTATCTTCAATTCTTATGTTTATTATCCCTTCTGTAATCGGTATTCTTTTATTCATGACTCCTATTAAATATAACGGAGAAATAACGATCCCGATTGCGATTTTATCCGGGTTTATGCAGGAGCTGTTCGGAGCTTCCATTCCATCTATCATGACCTTCTTAATCGCTTTGACTGCGATTATAACAGTTATCGCAAAATTTATCGACTTGCCTTTCATTAAGAAAAGCCCGTTCTTCATGTCATTATTCAATGTGCATACTGTTTGGGTTATCATTCGTGTGTTAGGAGCCATTTTCGCCGTATGTACATTATTCCAAGTCGGACCTGAATGGATTTGGTCAGCGGATACAGGCGGCATGCTTTTATTTGATTTATTGGCTGTTTTATTCTCGGTGTTTTTCTTTGCCGGTTTATTATTGCCATTATTGCTGAATTACGGCTTACTGGAGCTGTTCGGAGCTATCTTAACAAAAGTTATGCGTCCATTATTCAAACTTCCCGGGCGTTCATCAGTCGACTGTGCTGCTTCATGGCTTGGCGATGGCACGATTGGCGTTCTGCTGACAAGCAAACAATACGAGGAAGGCTTTTATACGAAACGTGAAGCAGCTATTATCGGTACGACTTTCTCTGTTGTATCGATTACATTCAGCCTTGTTATCATTTCACAGGTCGGCCTGAGCCATATGTTCGTTCCTTTTTATTCAACTGTGCTATTAGCAGGCTTTGTTGCAGCGATTATCATGCCTCGCATTCCACCATTGAGCAGGAAAGCAAATGAATACTATATCGAAAATGCCAACCAGCAGCAAGAAATCATTCCGGAAGGCTATACTCCTTTTTCATGGGGATTTTCTCAAGCAATTGACAAAGCTTCAAAAAGTAAAGGCGTAAAACAATTCTTTGTTGACGGCGGCCGAAATGTGCTGGATATGTGGATGGGTGTTGCACCGGTCGTTATGGCAATGGGAACTTTAGCGCTTATTATCGCGACTTATACACCGATTTTCCAATGGCTCGGCATTCCTTTTGTTCCAATTCTTGAGCTATTGAATATCCCGGAAGCGCATGCAGCTTCAGAAACCATCTTAATCGGGTTTGCCGATATGTTCCTGCCATCTGTTCTGGCAGCCGGCATTGAAAGTGAGCTTACTCGTTTTGTGGTTGCTTGTCTATCTGTTACGCAGCTCGTCTATATGTCAGAAGTCGGCGGATTGCTGCTTGGTTCTAAAATTCCGGTAAATTTCAAAGACTTAGTTGTCATTTTCCTTCTGCGTACAGTTATTACGTTACCGATTATCGTAATCATTGCGCACCTGATTTTCTAGATCCATACTTAAAAGGCGCGGTATCCCGCGCCTTTTTGCTATATTTTCGGGGCATTTCTTACCTCTTCTATGAAATTAAAAATCTTCTCTTCAACAACAGCTGCTCTTGTCATATCTACGTTGCTTTCATACACCGTTTCCAATTCATCTTCCGCTTGCTTCGCCAAATGAAGCGCTGCTGTTCCTTTCTTCATCTTTTCCTGATAACGCTCTTTAATATGCTTAATATCACCGGCATAATCTTCATCCGTTCCAGGCGTGATACACGTTGCATACACGTCCACGATTTCGTCGCCGTCCCGCTCCGGGAAATACTCATGAGGCGCTGTACTATCAAAAATCGCAAAACCAAGCTCTCTTACAATGACCATGTCCAAGCTGTGGGGATCGAGTCCGCAATGATAAATTTCCACATCATAGCCTCTCATTTCAGCCTCAATTGCAATTTTCTTCAACATTGTTGATTTCCCGGAACCCGGCCTGCCTTTTATAAAATACCGTTTTAATAAGCCTTCTGTTAAAGCAGGTACATAATCAATCGCACCGATTGGCGTAGCTGCACCAAGAAATCTCCTGTTCACTGCTCCTTTTTTGCCGGACGATGTATTTCCGTATAATGTTACGATCATTTCCTCCGTTAAAGCATTTGCTTTTTCAAAATCCATATTATCAATAAAAATCGCTTCCCATTCATCGTGTATATGCAACGCTTTCTCATACCATAAATAAGCTTCCTGCTTCAATCGCATGACTTTAGACGTCAGCATGGATAATGGCTCCTGTTTATCTGTCAAAGCATACAAATGTTCAATATTGAAATAGCATTTCCTCTTATTCGCTATTTTGGCATCTAATCTTTGAATACCTTTGCCGTCTATAACGCCAACATGAAGTTCATCAATAATCAAGCCGGCAATATGTTCATGATTCATCGGACAATGTATATATTGCAGACTGTACCCTTCATTTTCATAATGAAGTCCTGTCTTTTTCAGCAATCTTGATTTACATGCTTTCGAGCCGCCTTTCAAAATCAGCAGCCTGTGCAAATTTTGTATATTGGATTCATATAAATTAGCATAGCCACGCGCTGTATTTCCCTCCGCAAAATAGTGAAGTACACGACCTTTCAATACAAGCACCTCTCTTTATCCCTTTTACTGGCATTAACAGTATATGCAGCTGATCAGAGATAGGTGAATGCCTAAAAACAAAAGGACCACTAAAGGTCCTATACAGCCTTAAGTGGTCCTGCTTGCTTTATTGAATAAGGTCTGCGAATTGAGCCGATGTCTGCTCCGCCAAGTCTGAAGGAGCCAGTGCAACTTGCATACCGATTTTTCCGGCACTTACAATAATTTCTTCATTTCCTTCACATGCCTCATGAATGAAAGTCGGATATTTTTTCGTCATCCCTATCGGAGAACAGCCTCCGCGAATGTAACCCGTCAGCTTTTGAATATCTTTGACAGCAACCATTTCAATCTTCTTTTCTCCTGCAGCCGCAGCCGCCTTTTTCAGGCTCAGCTCATCGCCTACAGGAATGACGAATACATATACAGCTTTACTGCTCCCTTGAGCGACTAATGTTTTATAGACATATTCCGGATTTTTACCGATTTTTTCAGCTACGGAAAGACCGTCAATTTTTCCATCCTTCGATTCGTAAGACAGCACCTCATACGACAGCTTTGCCGCATCAAGCAATCTCATTGCGTTTGTTTTTCCTTTTGCCATCTGACAAACTCCTTACTATACATGATGTTCCAATGCTTCTTATCTTACCCTTCGTTCGCCTGCTGCACCCTGAAAATAAATCAGTTTGCCAGCCATACATTCAATATCAGAATAACTTAATATGTTATAGTA
>JBJFHH010000295.1:0-3087 GCA_051893475.1 Bacillus sp. (in: firmicutes)
ATTAATAAGCAGTCCAACCACCGTCAGCCGCAATAACTTGACCGTTGATGAAGCTTGAGTCATCAGAAGCAAGGAAGATTGCTAGTTTAGCAATTTCTTGAGGTTCGCCGACTTTAGGAATTAGAGCGGAACCTTTTTGTTGTTGAGCCACACCGAATTGGCTGATGTTTTTCATTGATTGTCCAATGTTTGTTGCGACTGCGCCTGGTGCGATACCGTTGCAGCGTATGCCTTTTTGAGAGAACATAAAGGCTGTGTTTTTAGTCAAGCCGACAACAGCATGCTTAGATGCTGCATAAGCTGCGCCTGAGCGTCCGCCGTTTAAGCCGCCGACAGAAATATTGTTGATGATGACACCGTGACCTTGTTCAAGGAATATATTTGTTGCAAGACGCATTGATTTCATAACAGAAGTTGTGTTCACAGCAAAGACCATATCCCAGCGATCATCTGTAATTTCGTTGACTGGTTCCATGCCGTCCATAATGCCGGCATTGTTGACTAAAATGTCCAATTTACCGTATTTGGAAACGGTTTCATCAAAAAGTATTTTTAAATCTTCTTCTTTGGCTACATTTGTTTGGATAGCAAATGCTTCTCCGCCGTTAGCGATGATTCCATCGGCAACAGCTTGTGCGCCTTCAAGATTTAAGTCAGATACAACAACTTTTGCGCCTTCTGCTGCATAGCCTTCAGCAATAGCTTTTCCCATACCGGAAGCGGCACCAGTAACGATTGCTACTTTTGATTGTAATTTCATTATTTTCATCCCCCATACATTTGTACGTTATTGAACATTTGTTCTATAATTATTATAATGTATAGTTTGAATAGTCGCAATAAGCATAAAATGAATAATTGTTCATTAATAAACAAAAGGTGAACGAACTGTTCATTAAAGGGGATAAAAAAATGAAAAACGACTTACGTGTTATAAAAACGAAGGAAAATTTGCAGAATGCTTTGCTTCATTTGCTTGAAGAAAAGGATTTGGAGAAAATATCAATTTCAGAGTTATGCAAAGAAGCCAGGGTGAACCGGGGAACTTTTTATTTGCATTTCGATAGTGTCGAAGATTTATTTTCTCACTATTTTCAAGAGATTACCGAAGACTTGCGCCGTGCATATGATGAACCATATGAAAGAGTGAATTATAAATTGCAGGACTTGGAGCCTCATATGATTCGCATCTTTCATCACGTCCAAAAGTTCGCTAATTTTTATATGATTGTATTCAATCAAAAATCGCCGCTCATGTATTATTATGATTTATTGGATGTTATTCGTGAGCGGATCATGAAGTCACTAGAAATAGAAGCGAGTGTTATAGAGAAAAACTATCATGCCAGCTATCAGGCTAATGCCATTCTTGGAATCGTCATGGAATGGGTAAGGGGAGAC
Organism: Bacillus sp. (in: firmicutes); assembly: GCA_051893475.1. Lineage (GTDB taxonomy): Bacteria > Bacillota > Bacilli > Bacillales > DSM-1321 > Bacillus_AD. The sequence continues at coordinate 1,402 of JBJFHH010000295.1, forward strand.
TATAAAGAATCGGCTGAGGAACTGAATGAATTAATTCTGAAGTTTTCTAAATATTATTCTGTTTAATGGGAATGGTGATTGAATGAGAATTTTTGCATTGCAGTTGAATAATGACATAAAAGGCATCGAAACGCGGAAAAACTATATAGAAACGCTCATTGCAAAACTCGATTATCCGGATCTTGTTGTTCTTCCAGAGCTTGCGTTATGCAGCTATATCGGCAATGAAACAATCTGGCAGTATGCCGATTTGGAAAGTGCAGATACTTCGGATTGGGCGATGAACATAGCTGCAAAATATAAGACCTATATCGGCGTCGGCTATTTGGAGAAAGCAGGGGATGAGTATTTCAATTCGTACATGATTGCAGGTGACAGCCAAGTATATGGGACTGTCCGAAAATGTGAAGGGGAATCTTTCCTATTTAAAAGAGGCGATTTCAATCATATCATCGAAACACCATTCGGAAATGTCGCTGTCGGTATTTGTTATGATGCGCGCAGGAAACGTCTGTATGATGCCATCAAGGATGATGAAATTTCATTGATTTTATTTCCGCATGGTTCACCGAGCGACCCGAAAAAAGTAACTGAGGAACGTGCGGTCAATGATTATCTTTGTAATACCTATGTCTCGGCATTCCATGTTCCTGTCGTATATGTCAATAGTATCGGTAAATTAGACCCGATGCTTGGGCGAACCGGCAAGCTGATGGCAAGAGAAGGTTTTGCTTTAAACGGCTTGTCGAAAATCTATTATTCAGAAGGAAAAGAACTGAGCGCCATTGAAGAAGCAGTTGGGATTCAAGCTGAATTAGTGAATAAGAAAAGATGTCAAACAATTAAATTTCATGGTGATGACCTCATCAAAGGCAACTTTTTGTTCAGAAAACTGATTTTGCCGAAAGATATTAAGGACGGTATCCGCTTTTACGAGGAAAATAAGTGAACTATGAATCTTTATGCTGTTTTTCCTCGTATATAGGGTATATAACAATTATTCATTATACAGAAAAAGGAGTGGATTCATCCTATGTATGCATCCAATAAAAATTTAATTACCCAAAGTGTATTTCCGAAATTTGCAGGTTCATTAATTATCGCATTAATCGGAATGATTATCGGCTTTCTATTCATCCCGGCTTCCGTAGCGGTATTGATGCCTTTTGTTGTCCTAGTGCTGCTGATTATTTCTTTCTTTGTTAAACTGAGAAAACGGAAAAATGGATTTTCTTCCAATTTATCGCTTAAGACGGTTTACTTTTTCGTCTTTTTAATGGGAGTTGGCATATATCCGTCAATTGCCTTTTATGTATCGGATATCGGCGCTGAATATGTCTTGCTGGCTTTCGGTATTACAACGATTGTGTTCTCGGCTTTAGCGATTTATGCGTACATATCGAAACAAAATTTCAGCAGTTTAGGCGGCTTCTTGTTTATTGCATTAATTGCTTTAATCTTGCTGAATGTAGCGGGGATTTGGATACAGACGGATATATTTCATATTGGTTTATCATTTGCGGGCATTTTAATTTTCAGCGGCTATGTGCTGTACGATATTTCACGGATGAAAGATGCAGCATTCACGGAAGATGATGTACCAGAAGCAGTTCTTGATTTGTTTTTGGATTTCTTGAATATTTTCTTGGATGTTTTAAGATTAATATCGATTTTCAAAGACTAATC
>JBJFHH010000295.1:3187-6490 GCA_051893475.1 Bacillus sp. (in: firmicutes)
GAAGATGGAATTATTGAGGACGGAAAATATATCAATACACAACTGGGGTTTTCGTTAAATATTCCCGAACATTGGATGGAACACCTTGTCATCGGTTCTGGAAAATGGAAAGAAGAGGCGGATCATAGTATTGATTTTTATTACGTCGCCGAAGGGGATGTAAACGAATTTCTTTTTAGCATATTGGTATATGATCATGTAATAGAAGAAAGTCAATGGCAAAACCCCGTATGTATGTATATTGGTACGGCCAATGGAAAAACGTATGCTTGTGCCATTACTGGTGAGCCATCAGAAACTATATTGGAAGAAAAAAACAAAGCACACTTTGAATTTGTCCAAAAATTAATTAATGAAGAGCTTTTAGATGTATTGGGCACATTTCAATATATAGATAGCTAGATTATTCGGTATTACAATTCCTTTGAATTATTTTTCTTGTAATTAAAAATAAATGGTTGACAGAACATTCCAATCGTTGTATATTTCACTTATAGATTTACTCGGAATTAAAAATCGCTGACTAGTAAACTAGAGGCTTCAGGTCCATCTTATTGGGCTTGGAGCCTTTTTGTTTATATGAATTCATTAAGTTCTCGCTTCTAAGTGGAGTTTTCATCGATTAGCAGCGCACTCTATATTCCGTACCAAATCAGGCATCTTTGCATGCCTAAAGTTGAGTAATCTTATGTGAATAATAAAAATAAAAAGAGGTGTATGAAATGAGTACAGTGATTATTAACGGAGCAAATGCGAAACAATCGCGCGTTACAGCGGTGGAACAATTTGTAGGAGAGTTTTTGAAAGGAAATAATGTAAAAACAGAAGTGATTACGGTGCACGAATTGCCGGCGAAAGATTTGATTACGGCGAACTTTGCAAGTGAGGTGATTCAAAACGTGAACCGTCATGTGGAGCAAGCTGATACGGTCATCGTTTTGACACCGATTTATAAAGCAGCTTATTCCGGTATTTTAAAAACATATTTAGACTTATTGCCGCAAAAAGCATTGGAAAATAAATATGTCATTCCAATTGCGGTTGGGGGCACGCTTAACCATCTGTTGGCTGTCAATTATGCCTTGAAGCCGTTACTGTCTGAATTGGGCGCAACGGAAATTGCCAAGTCGGTGTATATATTGGATAAACAAATTACGAAGCATGAGGATCTGTATTTTTCATTCGAGGAAGAAGTGAAGGAGCGTCTGACAACAGAATTGCAGACGGCGCTGAAACGACAAACGCAAAAAGTCTGATTTCGGGGTGATTAATATGGCTGTTCAACTACAGGTGAAAGAAAAAGCATTTCAGCATGAGAATACTAAGAAAGTCGTACTGGATGATATAAATTTGACCATTGAAAAAGGAGATTTCTTAACGATAATTGGTCCGAGCGGCTATGGCAAATTGTCGCTGACTTAGGATTGGTCGCAGACACTGTACTTCCTAGTCCGCTCCTCATCGTCCAATCATTTGTTGGTCTGATTGTCAGCGGCGAACTGTTCGGCCATTTGCAGATTAGTGTGCTGCGTGCGCTTGGCGGATTTTTGCTGGGAGCTGGAATTGGTTTGCTGTTAGGGTTATTGGTCGGTTTTTCCAAAAAATCAGAGGACTATGTCGATCCGTCGATGCAAATGCTGCGGACGATTCCAAGCTTGGCGGTCACCCCATTATTTATTCTTTGGTTTGGCTTTGATGAGCTGTCAAAAATATTGCTGATTGCATTTGCCGCTTTTTTCCCCGTATATATTAATACGTTTAATGGTTTGCGTTCGGTAGACTCAAAGTTCTTCGATGTAGCACGTGTACTTGAATTCAGCAAGACAAAGGAGCTAACCCACTTAATATTGCCGGCTGCCTTAAGCCATATTTTGCTCGGCATTCGCTTATCGCTCGGCGCTGCTTGGTTGAGCTTAGTTGTAGCTGAACTGATGGGTTCTAGTGCCGGCGTTGGCTATATGATTATGGATGCCCGTCAATTTTCACAGACGGAGAAAGTGTTTGTCGGAATTATTATTTTTGGAATAGTCGTAAAATTAACAGATTCATTTGTTCGCGTGCTCGAACGACGCCTATTGAAATGGCGCAATAGCTTTGAGGGCGTTCAATAACAATTAAAGGGGAGATTGATTATGGAAATTTTATGGTTTATTCCAACGCATGGTGATGGTCGTTATTTAGGAACAACAAAGGGAGGGCGCGATACGAGCTTTGCTTATTTAAAACAAGTCGCACAAGCTGTCGACCAATTAGGTTATGAAGGGGTGCTGATTCCAACGGGGAAAAGCTGTGAAGATCCTTGGGTAACAGCCTCAGCGCTTGCATCGGTAACAGAGAGGCTGAAGTTTTTGGTTGCTGTTCGTCCCGGCATTATGAATCCGACTGTAACGGCGCGGATGGCAGCGACTCTCGATCAAATTTCAAATGGTCGTTTGCTCATAAATGTTGTGGCGGGCGGAAATCCGGTAGAATTGGCTGGTGATGGTGTATTTTTATCGCATACGGAACGATATGAAGCGACAGATGAATTTTTAACGATTTGGCGGCATCTCCTTGCCGGTGAAACAGTCGATTATAAAGGAAAGCATTTGGCAGTCGAGGGCGGAGAAATTTTATATCCGGGCGTTCAGCAGCCGCATCCTCCAATCTACTTCGGAGGATCATCCGATGCCGGCATCAATGTTGCATCGAAACATGCAGATGTGTACTTAACATGGGGTGAACCATTTGAGGCTGTAAAAGAAAAAATTGAGAAAGTTCGAGTCAGTGCTGCAAAAGAAGGAAGGACGGTTAAATTCGGGATTCGTCTCCATGTCATCGTCCGTGAAACAAATAAAGAAGCTTGGGCAGCGGCTGATGAACTGATTCAATATGTTGATGAAGAAGCGGTTCAAAAAGCACAGCAAGCCTTTAACCGTTCGGATTCCGTCGGTCAGCGGAATATGGCGAATCTTCATTCCGGCGACCGCAACAATTTGGAAATCAGCCCGAACCTTTGGGCAGGAGTAGGGTTAGTACGTGGAGGTGCAGGCACAGCACTAGTCGGCGATCCGGAAACAGTCGCTGCCCGCATTCGTGAATATCAGGAAATCGGCATAGAAACCTTTGTCCTGTCCGGCTATCCGCATCTTGAGGAATCATACCGCTTCGCCGAGCTCGTCTTCCCGCTTTTGCAATATAACACCAAACCTGGTACAGCACGAGTAGGAGAAACAATCGGAAATGAAGTCCGTCCGGTGGAATTGAGGCGTGTATAGTTAGAGCATAAAAAAAGATGACCTCTGCAATAGGGTCATCTTTTTT
>JBJFHH010000296.1:0-1595 GCA_051893475.1 Bacillus sp. (in: firmicutes)
ATATTAAAATCCTAAAACATACATAAGAAGAATGTGAACAGCTAATAATGTTAATGCTACTGGAGCTTGTGCTTTAATAACTGCATTTTTATCTTTCATCTCAAGCAATGCTGCCGGAAGCACGTTGAAGTTAGCAGCCATCGGTGTCAGCAATGTTCCGCAGTATCCTGCAGTCAATGCCAATGTTCCGATGATTAATGGATCTCCACCGATATTGAATACGAACGGCACCCCGATACCAACAGTAATAACAGCGAATGCCGCAAATGCATTCCCCATAATCATTGTAAATATAGCCATACCGATTGCGTAAGTTGCTACACCTACAAATGCATTACCTGCAGGGATAACGTTTGAGATGATTGAAGCGATTTTGTCGCCCACACCTGCTGCTGTGAATAAAACACCTAATGAAGCAAGTAATTGCGGCAGAATCGCAAATGAACCAACTGATTGATACATTCTGTTTGCGTCTTCCAAGAACTCTTTTGGAGTTGCTTTCGTGATGATGAATGCAATAACCATAGCACAGATTGCGGCAATACCGATCGCAACCGTTCCTGGGAATTCTGTAAATGATGCAACAAGCATCGCGATAATAGCAATTGCTAGAGAAGGAATGAAGATTTTCAGACCTAATTTTTCAGCTTTCAACGTTGTAAAAGTATCATCTAATTGTTTCAGTGTACCGATATTGATTTGTTTTGTTGCTGATAAAACAGCGATTAATACAACAAGAATACCAACGATCATGCTTGGAATATAGTTTCCTAGAATAAATACTACCGCAAGAATTCCCCAGAACAACGCTGTACCAATTCTTGTTTTATGATTTTTATCTTTTAATGTGAAAATCATCGTGATTCCCATGAATAAACCGATGATAATATAAAATATTTCTAATAACGTATTAGAGATTTGAGCGATATCCATTATTTAACACCTCTAACTTCGGTTGTTTCTTCTTGTTCAGTAGCAGCGTATTTTTGTTTCATCTTTTTATCGAATAACAGATTTTGAACTGTCCAAAGCACAAATGCGATGACAGCTACCAGAATTGAAAATTTCGCAACTTGCAGCGTATCAATAGAGTATCCTAATCCCTCTAATGTAGTAGCGATTAACAGTACACCTGCGTTTGCCATAAATACGTTTTGCGCAAAGAAATTACCGATATTATCAGATGCTGCTGAATAAGCTTTAATCTTTTCAAGATCTTTCTCTTCTACTTTTTCACCGTATTTCGCTACGGATGCACCTTCTGCCATTGGACTTACTAACGGTCTAACGAATTGCGGATGGCCGCCAAGCGTTACACCCATTCCGATTGTTACTTCACGTAATAACGTATATCCGCTTAACAATTTACCAGTTGATAAGTTGCTAGCCTTCTTAATGAGCATAACTGCTTTTGTTTTCAAACCATATCGTTCAGAAAGGCCGATAACAGGAATTGTGATCATGAACAAACATGTAACCCTGTTTGTTACAAAAGCCTCTCCTAATGTATTTAAAATGTCTGCAACACTCATATGTGCCACCAAACCAGTTGCAATACCAGCCGAAACTACTACTGCAATAGTATCAAGCTTTAA
>JBJFHH010000297.1:0-1591 GCA_051893475.1 Bacillus sp. (in: firmicutes)
AAAGAAGGTGGTTATGTAACATGATGAATGTACAGTTAACAGTTGCATCACTTCTAGAGCGAGCAGAAAAGTTTTTCAGTAAAAAGACCGTGGTATCACGTACTCAAACGGGCATTCAACGATTTACGTATAAACAAATCGGAGAACGTACCCGTCAGCTTGCGCATGCGCTTGAAAAACTGGGTGTTCAAAAAGGAGACCGGGTAGGGACGCTTGCCTGGAATCACCATCGTCATTTAGAAACGTATTTTGCTGCGCCGGGACTTGGGGCTGTTTTACACACGATTAATTTGCGCTTAAATCCTGAACACATCATTCATATTGTCAATCATGCAGAAGATAAAGTGCTGTTAGTTGACGAAGATTTATGGCCGCTGGTGGAAAAGCTGGCTCCTGCTTTTAAAACGGTGGAAGCTTATATCGTCATGACAGATAAAGACACACTTCCGGAAAGTTCAATTGAGCCGCTATATTCATACGAGCAACTATTGGCCGAAAGTAATCCTTCATTTTCGTTTGTAAAGGATATTGATGAAAATGATCCGGCAGGCTTGTGCTATACATCAGCCACAACCGGTTTGCCGAAGGGGGTTATGTATTCGCACAGATCGATTGTACTGCATACGTATGCGCTAGGATTAGTGGATACAATGGCTATTTCTGAAAAAGATGTTGCTATGTCGGTTGTTCCAATGTTTCATGCCAATGCTTGGGGTCTTCCGTTTGCGGCAACTTGGTATGGGACAACACAAGTATTGCCGGGACCGCAATTTACTCCACCTTTGCTGGCTAAGTTTATACAGGATGAAAAAGTAACAATTACAGCCGGTGTTCCAACTATATGGATTTCTCTTTTAAATGAGCTTGAGAAGGGAGAGTATGATACATCCTCATTGCGTGCCGTATTATGCGGAGGTTCAGCTGCCCCGAAAGGTTTGATTCGTACCTTTGAATCTAAATACAATATTCCGTTCTTTCACGCATATGGCATGACGGAGACAACGCCTCTTGTGACAATATCAGGATTAAAGAGCTACCAGAACAATTTAACGAATGACGAAATTTTGACAATTAGAGCAAAGCAAGGTTTATTAGTACCTGGCTTGGAAATGAAAATTGTTGGAGCGAATGGGGAAGTAGCTTGGGACAATCAAGAAATGGGCGAGTTGCTGCTCCGCGGTCCATGGATTGCGGATGAATATTATAAGGATGGCCGCTCTGATGAAGCATTCAAAGATGGATGGCTTCATACGGGAGATGTCGTAACTGTCGATGAGGAAGGTAATGTTAAAATTGTCGACCGCACAAAAGACTTAATTAAAAGCGGCGGGGAATGGATTTCATCAGTAGATCTCGAAAACGCGATTATGTCTTATGAAGGTGTTTTTGAAGCGTGCGTAGTTGCGGTTCCAGATCCGAAATGGCAAGAACGCCCGATTGCTTGTGTTGTTCTTAAGGAAGCCTATAAAGATAAAGTGACAAAGGATGATATTTTAGAACATCTGAAACCGCAAGTGGCGAAATGGTCACTTCCAGATGACATTCTCTTTATAGAAGAAATCCCTAAAACATCAGTCGGGAAGTTTTTGAA
>JBJFHH010000298.1:0-1580 GCA_051893475.1 Bacillus sp. (in: firmicutes)
TTTTTCTAATGCGGTCATAATCAATCCTCTGAAAATCATCTCTTCTACGACACCCGCACTAAAGCCGACCACAAATACGGCATTGACGATGATATTGAATATTTGCAAACCGCTTAGGTCATTTCTCGCCAAATTACCCGGTAAACATACTAAAATAGCGGAAACGATGACCGGCAGAAACACCGCCACCAAAACCCACTTTGTACTTATATGAATTCGATCAATTCGGCACTCTTTTAAAGAAATCGGTATGACTTTTCCGCAGACTGATTTCAATAAAAAATAAGCAATCGCAACGTAAAGTACACTAAATACGATACCCACTACTGATTCCGGTATAGGCAACAGACTAGGAAGCGCACTAACAGCCTGTGAAAATACTAAAATAAGCAGTCCAAGAACAACGGCTAGCAAGGCGCTTCCAGTCGTGATACCTGTTTTGTTTTCCATAACAATCACTCCTCTCCTTCATCATCTCTTTCCTTTTCCACTCCTGCTTGTCGTTAAAACGGTATTTAAAAGGCGCAATTCATAGCTGAAAGGTTTAATAGACAGCATTCAAGTGTAAAAATTACTATCACAATCTTGAAATAGAGGTGCTGAAGATGGATGTCCAAGCTAAAAAAGAAAAGTTATTAAAAGCCATTCATGTAAAAGAATTGGACGATTGTTTTCGGGTAAAGGAAACGGAAGAAGGAAATGTTTTATTTCAAGTATTTCACGAAGTAAAAAACGGCGGATTTTTAATGACAATCGAGATCAACGACAAAGAATTTACCCCTGTCGTTTTCCATATAGCAGAGTTAGAGGATCCGACGGAAGAACAAGAGATACATATGCTGAAGCTTTTAAATGATTTCAACAACAACAGCATTCTTTTAAGATATACGCTTGACCAGAACGGCATCTATGCTGATTTTTCTTATCTATACTCTGCCGAATATTTTGATGCAGAAGATCTTATTGACTGGACAATTTCTGCCTATCAAGAAATTAGAGAGAATCGCTACGCTAAAATCATGCAGTTCGTTTGGTCGTAAAGCCGATGGTCAAAGCCACCTTTAGTATAGGGTGGCTATTCTAGTTATCTAAAGGAATAACCGCTCCCTTCGTTGGACATACTGATTTAAAAAAAGCGGAGGTAGCAAGTTTGAAGGGAATTATTTTATTAAACAGGCAAGTTTACTCCGGGGATACAAAAGGAGAAGTGAGGCTCCTGCACGATGCCGGAAAACTTCTGGATTTTGCGCAAAACCACCAAATTGAATTAATCAAACTGAATCCCGATCAGCTTCACAGCTATTACACTATCCCTTTCGCCTTACACCATGACTTAAAAACATCGAAAGTGAACTGCGATTATTTGCTCATTCATTCATCCTCCCACTTTAAAGATTTCCGAATCGACTACAGCGAATATTGGGAAGCAATCCGAAATCACTTCACTTTTGTTGCGGAGGCAGAGCGTCATATACAACAGAAAGCCAGCCTGTCCAGCGAAGAGATTCGCAATTTGCCGCCGATTTCCAATCTTTGAAAAAAGATTCTCTCAATTATCTAGTATCTTTTACAAAAACATC
>JBJFHH010000299.1:0-1572 GCA_051893475.1 Bacillus sp. (in: firmicutes)
GTAAGCGCCTAATCTGAGGGTGTTAGGTATAAAGTAAATGCGAGCATTTTACTCCATATCTGGATTCTCGCATTTGCTGCACGCTTTTTTCACATCCTCATTCCAAGGTGCTAATCTTTCAAGTTCTTCATCAGTCATATCGGCTGATGGACGATTTGTAAGCAGATACTCAAGATATTTGTACTGGCTTAAGCCGTAAAGCTTTGCCATTTCCACGATGGTATAGATTCCCATGCTTGCCTCGGCACCTTCAACAGACTTACTGAACAGCCAGTTCTTCCTTCCGACTGTAACGGGGCGAATGGAATTCTCGCTTGGATTATTGGAAAGACTGCACCTTCCATCCTCAAGGAATGTGAACATGGCATTTCGTCTGTTTCTGATATATGTGATAGCTTTAGAAAGTCTGCCGCTCCCGGTAACAGGCTGTGAATCTGCCCACGCCAAGAAAGCCTCGATTACAGGCTTCTCATCTTTGAGTCTGCGAGCATGACGCTGCTTTGGTGAAAGACCCTTCTCTGCGTATTTGCGTTCATACTCAAATAATTTATTGCAGTACATTACTCCCTGTACTGCAGGATGGGTCAGGTCATTGCCCCGGCCGCTTGGAATAGCTTCATACAGATATCTTCTGATGTGAGCATAACAGGTACAACGTCTGATATCAGTCAGTCTGTTGTATCCTGAATAACCATCACACATGAGATATGTGCCTGGTGCTATTCCATCAAGCAATTTAATTGCTGTATCCCCGGACCTGCTTGGAGAATAGCTGTAATGGACTATCGGAGGAAGTCCGTCCTCACCCGAACGCATAAGCCATACATATGACTTGCTTTCAGGGCGTTTACCCGGTTCATCTAAAACCTGAATGGGCGTTTCATCCATCATGATGAAGCTTCTTTCCAGAAGCTTACGATGGAAGTAGTCGGTCATAGGCTTAAAGTACATTTCATTACACTGAATTGCCCAGCTCGCCATTGAAGTTCGTCCTATCTTTGCGCCAAGCTCTTCGAAGCTTTTTTCAAGACGATAGAATGGAACTGACATGGCAAACTTCTGATAGAAAGCCCATGCTGCAAGAGATGTTGAAACATAACTTCCTTCAATCAGAGCCTTTGGAGCCCTGTCATCCTTGATAAACTGAGGATCTTCTGTATCTTTGCATACAGGACAGCCATATGTAGTAGCAACATATTCAATCATATACATTTCAGGTTTCACATGTACTACTTCGCGGCGAATAACTTCAGTACCTATCGGCTGCATAAGTGCAGAACATACAGGACATTCCTTTTCTTCATCACTTAGTGTATTGACAACGAATTGTTTGACCGGTATGTCCTTGAACTGTTCTGATAATGAAGGTTTCTTCTTTCTTGGCTTCTTGTATGTTACCTCTATGTATTCCGGTTCTATGATTTCAGGAATAGGTTCAGGTTCATTTTCAAACTCGTTAAAGAAGTTAAGCTGATCAGAATCCTCAATTATGGTACGTTCTTTAGAGGCACCATAAAGCTTCTTTCTGAGAAGAGTCAGTTCGGCCTTCATTTCAGCCAGAGCATTATCCTT